>NZ_CP150304.1:0-10000 GCF_037992945.1 Peribacillus sp. FSL E2-0218
TTGGACAACATCGATAGCCTCTGGAACCAGGCGCTCGGAAAAATCGAAAAAAAAATCAGTAAACCAAGCTTTGAAACTTGGCTTAAATCCACCAAGGCCTATTTACTTCAAGGTGATACGTTAACGGTCACCGCTCCCAATGAATTCGCCAGGGATTGGCTCGAAGAACGCTATTCCCATCTTATTTCTGATGTATTGTTTGAACTTACCGGTGAGGAATTGGAAGCGAAATTCATCATTCCCCCCAATCAAGAAGACGATGATTTCACCGTTCCTGTTCAGCCTAAAAAGATCAAAAAACAAGATAAAGAGCATGCTGCATTCCCGCAGCATATGTTGAATGCGAAAAATACCTTTGATACTTTTGTCATCGGCTCCGGCAATCGTTTTGCCCATGCCGCGTCTCTCGCTGTCGCAGAAGCTCCAGCCAAAGCCTATAATCCATTATTCATATATGGGGGCGTCGGGCTTGGTAAAACGCATTTAATGCATGCGATCGGACACTATGTACTTGAGCATAATCCGAAAGCAAAGGTCGTATATTTATCATCAGAAAAATTCACGAATGAATTCATCAATTCCATCCGGGACAATAAAGCCGGGGAATTCCGTGACCGATACCGAAGCGTGGATGTTTTATTAATTGATGATATTCAATTCCTAGCGGGAAAAGAACAAACGCAAGAAGAATTTTTCCATACATTCAACGCCCTGCATGAGGAAAGCAAGCAAATCGTCATCTCAAGTGACCGCCCGCCAAAGGAGATTCCTACACTCGAGGATCGTCTCCGCTCCAGGTTTGAATGGGGGCTCATCACGGATATCACACCTCCTGATTTGGAAACGCGGATAGCCATTTTACGTAAGAAGGCTAAAGCTGAAGGGCTGGATATCCCGAATGAAGTCATGCTTTATATCGCCAATCAAATCGATTCCAATATCCGTGAGCTTGAAGGGGCACTGATTCGCGTCGTGGCTTATTCTTCATTGATCAATAAGGACATCAATGCAGATTTGGCAGCTGAAGCATTAAAGGACATCATCCCTAGCTCTAAACCTAAAATCATCACCATACTGGAGATCCAGAAGACGGTCGGTGAGCATTATAGTGTCAAGCTGGAGGACTTCAAGGCAAAAAAACGGACGAAATCGGTGGCTTTCCCAAGGCAGATTGCCATGTACCTTTCCAGGGAGCTGACGGACTCATCACTGCCTAAGATCGGTGACGAATTCGGAGGCCGGGATCATACCACCGTTATCCATGCCCATGAAAAAATTTCTAAGCTCATGCAGACGGATACCCAGCTTCAACGTCAGGTCAAAGAAATACAAGATCAGTTGAAGGTATAATCTTATTCTGGATAATGTGTATAACCGACGACTACTTACACACAGTCTGTCCACAAGTGGATAGACTGTTTTTCCTTAGGGTGAATCGACTTATCCACATATCAACAGGCCCTACTACTATTACTACTATCTTTTTTAATAAAAATTATTAATAAATATGCCTGGTAGGCAATTAAAAAATTGGAGGATGAAGCATGAGATTTATAATCCAAAGAGATCGATTAGTTCATAGTGTCCAAGAAGTAATGAAAGCCGTCACATCGAGGACAACCATTCCAATCCTGACAGGGATAAAAATAACCGTTACGAGTGAAGGTGTAACGTTAACCGGAAGTGATTCGGATATTTCCATCCAATCATTCATTCCAGCCGAAGTCGATGGAGATGAAATCGTTGAAGTGAAAAATAGCGGCGGCATTGTCCTGAATGCCCGCTTCTTCAGTGAAATCGTCAAAAAACTTCCGATGGATACAGTCGAAATTGAAGTGGAAAATAATTTTCAAACGATCATCCGCTCGGGAAAAGCTGAATTCAACTTGAATGGATTGGATCCTGAAGAATATCCACATCTTCCGATCATTGAAGAAGAGAACATTTTCAAACTGCCAACCGATCTTTTGAAGACCCTTATCCGTCAAACTGGCTTTGCTGTGTCCACGTCAGAAACACGCCCAATCTTGACAGGTGTAAACCTCAAGGTCCAAGATGACGAATTGACCTGTATTGCAACAGATAGCCATAGACTCGCAATGAGAACCGCAAAAATCGAAAATAAAATCACAGGAACCTATAGTGTCGTCATTCCGGGTAAAAGCCTGAATGAATTGAGTAAGATCCTGGATGATACAAACGAACTGATTGAAATTGTCATTACCGAAAACCAAGTCCTTTTCAAGGCTGAGAATTTATTATTCTTCTCAAGATTGCTTGAGGGTAATTATCCTGATACATCCCGCTTGATCCCTTCGGATAGCAAAACGGATGTGACCGTCCATACAAAAGACTTTCTCCAAGCGATCGACAGGGCATCTTTATTGGCGAGAGAAGGAAGAAATAATGTCGTCAAGCTGACAACCCTTGAGGGCCGCATTATCGAGGTCTCTTCCAATACTCCCGAAATTGGTAAAGTAATCGAAGAGGTCCAGGCCGAAGCCATTGAAGGTGAAGATCTGAAAATCTCATTCAGTGCCAAATTTGTCATGGACGCTTTAAAGGCATTGGAAGGAACCGATATAAAAATAAACTTCACTGGTGCGATGCGTCCTTTTGTCATCCGTCCGCTTCATGATGAATCGATGCTGCAATTGATTCTGCCAGTTAGAACTTATTAGGCAAAAATAATATTTCGATATAATTAAAGGCTTGTTTAACAAGCCTTTAATTTTTTTATATTCCAACATGGGGCGGCATTCGGTCTGTCGGTAGCTTAGAAACCTTATAAATGAGCGATGAAAAAGCTATACTTTGTCTTAATGGCTTTTTTTTAGTAAAATAAAGTATTAAAGACTACTTGGAAATGAGTGAGACTGGAAATGGATTCGATAAAAATAAGCACGGAATATATCACGCTTGGACAATTCTTGAAATTAGCCGATTTGATCCAGAGCGGCGGAATGGCAAAATGGTTCTTGAGCGAATATGAGGTTTTCATCAATGGCGAATTAGATGTGAGAAGAGGCAGGAAATTAAGATCAGGGGATAAAGTGGAGATTCCTGGATTTGGCACATTCACAATAACAAGCTAAAACATAAGGGAAGAGCGGAATATGTATATTGAAAATATAAGTTTGAGAAATTACCGCAACTATACCGAATTGAACCTGGCTTTTGAAAATAAAGTCAATGTAATCCTCGGCGAAAATGCCCAAGGAAAAACAAATGTCATGGAATCGATATTCGTTTTAGCGATGGCAAAATCCCATCGGACCTCAAATGATAAAGAACTTATTCGCTGGGATGAAGAGTATGCTAAAATAGAAGGCAGAGTTAGAAAGAGAAATACCTCAATACCACTTGAGCTGACCATTTCAAAAAAAGGGAAAAAGGCGAAGTGCAACCATATTGAACAAAGAAAATTAAGTCAATATGTCGGAAATATGAACGTGGTCATGTTTGCGCCTGAGGATTTAAACCTTGTCAAGGGAAGTCCTATAGTCAGACGCCGTTTTATAGATATGGAAATTGGCCAGGTTTCTCCCGTATACCTTCATGATATGAGCCAATATCATAAAATACTTCAACAAAGAAATCATTACTTAAAGCTTTTGCAGACCCGGAAACAAACGGATACGACGATGCTTGACGTGCTAACTGATCAATTCATCCAGTATGCAGCGAAAATTGTCGAAAGAAGATATGAGTTTCTTTCAAAGCTCCAGCAATGGGCAGAGCCGATCCATTCGGGGATCTCCAGAAATCTAGAAGTATTGAAAATCCAATATAAACCGTCGCTTGATGTATCAGAATCTATGGATTTGACGAAAATGATAGAAGTATACACAGAAAAATTTGATAAAATAAAAACAAGGGAAATTGAACGGGGTGTAACGCTGGTCGGTCCTCATCGTGACGACCTGGTTTTTTTTGTGAATGACCGTGATGTCCAGACATATGGTTCACAAGGACAGCAGCGTACAACCGCGCTCTCCCTGAAGCTTGCCGAAATCGAGCTGATCCATGAGGAAATCGGCGAGTATCCCATTTTATTATTGGATGATGTGCTATCGGAGCTTGACGATTTCCGTCAATCCCATTTACTGAATACGATTCAAGGAAAAGTGCAAACATTCGTGACGACACCCTCCGTTGATGGAATCGATCATCAAACCCTGAGAGAAGCGACCACCTTTTATGTTAGTCAAGGAAGTATAAAAAAGGTTAAATGATGAGGTGAATGTATGTATCTCCATATTGGTGAAGACGTTCTTGTGAAAACGGATGATGTCATAGCCATTTTAGATAAGAAGCTGCTCCAGGCATCTCCGATCATGATTGAGTTTTTGGAGAAAAAGTCTGATGTGACTTCACATTTAGCAAAAAACTCGGTTAAATCGATAGTAGTGACGGATAGGCAAGTCTATTATTCACCGCTTGCTTCTTCCACTCTGAAAAAGCGTTCACTGCAGCCATCGTTATTGATCGATGATATAGATGTTCTTGGAATATAAGGACTTAAGCGATAATTACTTCGGAAAATTGATAATGCCAAAAGAAAAGTGTAGGTGATACGAATGACAATGGAACAAAAAGAAGTACAAGCTCAGGCATACGATGAGAATCAGATACAGGTTTTGGAAGGCTTAGAAGCAGTTCGTAAACGTCCGGGGATGTATATCGGCACGACTTCTGCAAAAGGACTTCACCATCTTGTTTGGGAAATTGTCGATAACAGTATTGATGAGGCACTAGCGGGTTTCTGTACGGAAATCAAAGTGACGATCGAAAAAGACAATAGCATAACGGTAGTCGATAATGGACGGGGAATTCCAGTAGGGATCCATGAAAAAATGGGACGTCCCGCTGTAGAAGTAATCATGACTGTACTTCATGCTGGCGGAAAGTTTGGCGGCGGGGGATATAAGGTCTCCGGCGGTCTGCACGGTGTCGGTGCATCTGTCGTTAACGCCCTATCGACGGTATTGGAAGTGTATGTCCATCGTGATGGCAAAATCCATTATCAGCAATTCAATCGCGGGGTTCCGAAGGAAGATTTGAAAATCATCGGGGAAACCGATCATACGGGTACGACGGTCCACTTCATTCCGGATGGTGAAATCTTTACCGAGTCTTTGGAATATGATTTCGATACGTTAGCCACTCGTATCCGTGAGCTTGCGTTCCTGAATAAAGGCCTGAAACTCATCATTGAGGATAAACGTGAAGAAGAAGAGAAAATCAGGGAATATCATTATGAGGGCGGGATTAAATCATACGTCGAGCACTTGAACCGTTCGAAAGAAGTGCTGCATGAGGAACCGATTTTCATGGAAGGCGAGAAAGATGGGATTTCTGTCGAATTAGCTTTGCAATATAATGACAGCTATATCAGCAATGTGTTTTCTTTTGCCAATAATATTCACACCTATGAAGGCGGTACGCATGAATCGGGATTCAAGACGGCCCTGACCCGGGTCATCAATGATTATGCAAGGAAAAACGGTCTCCTGAAAGAAGCCGATTCCAATTTCTCCGGTGAAGATGTCCGGGAAGGCCTGACGGCAATCATTTCGATCAAGCATCCTGAACCCCAATTCGAAGGTCAAACGAAAACCAAACTTGGAAATTCAGAAGTAAGAACGGTAACTGATTCCATCCTTTCTGAGCGGCTTGATTCTTTCTTATATGAAAATCCGGCCGTGGCCAGGAAAATTGTCGATAAAGGGCAAATGGCAGCAAGGGCCCGTATGGCAGCCAAGAAAGCCCGTGAATTGACTCGAAGGAAGAGTGCGCTTGAAGTTTCCAACCTTCCGGGAAAATTGGCGGATTGTTCATCCAAGGACCCGGCTATCAGTGAATTGTACATCGTTGAAGGAAACTCGGCGGGAGGTTCGGCCAAGCAAGGGCGCGACCGTCATTTCCAAGCGATTTTGCCGCTAAGGGGTAAAATCCTGAACGTAGAAAAAGCAAGATTGGATAGAATCTTGCATAACGAGGAAATAGGCACGATCATCACCGCACTAGGAACGGGAATTGGTGATGAATTCAATATTGAAAAAGCCCGATATCATAAAATCGTCATCATGACCGATGCCGATGTGGATGGAGCCCATATCAGAACGCTGATGTTGACATTCTTCTACAGATATATGCGCAAAATCATCGAATATGGTTATATATACATTGCTCAGCCGCCACTTTTCAAAATCCAGCAAGGGAAAAAAGTGGATTATGCCTATAACGATCGACAGCTTGAAGAAATCATGGCGAGTTTGCCAAGCACTCCAAAGCCTAACCTGCAGCGCTACAAGGGGCTGGGGGA
Organism: Peribacillus sp. FSL E2-0218; assembly: GCF_037992945.1. Classification (NCBI taxonomy): domain Bacteria; kingdom Bacillati; phylum Bacillota; class Bacilli; order Caryophanales; family Bacillaceae; genus Peribacillus; species Peribacillus sp. FSL E2-0218. The sequence continues at coordinate 6,329 of NZ_CP150304.1, forward strand.
AATGAACCCCGAGCAATTATGGGAAACGACCATGAACCCTGAAACGAGAACGCTGCTTCAAGTCAGCTTGAAAGATGCGGCCGAGGCGGATGAAACATTCGAGATGCTGATGGGCGACAAGGTTGAGCCTAGACGTAACTTCATCGAAGAAAATGCAATTTATGTAAAAAATCTTGATGTTTGATTTTTTGACAGGATGCTCTTACATCCTGTTCTTTACATAGTTCTAGTTAATATTAAACGAGAGTATAAGCTTTTTATAGGAGGTTGGCTCCATGTCAGAAAATGAAAGATCAGGTGTGAAAGAAATAAATATAAGTACCGAGATGCGGACATCTTTTTTGGATTACGCGATGAGCGTTATCGTGTCTCGTGCTTTGCCTGATGTAAGGGACGGTTTAAAACCGGTGCACCGAAGAATTCTTTATGCAATGAATGATCTTGGAATGACTTCGGATAAACCATTTAAAAAATCGGCACGTATTGTTGGGGAAGTAATCGGTAAGTATCACCCCCACGGTGATTCTGCCGTCTATGAAACGATGGTACGGATGGCGCAGCCCTTTAACTATCGTTATATGCTTGTGGATGGTCACGGGAATTTCGGTTCAGTCGATGGAGACCAAGCTGCTGCAATGAGGTATACAGAAGCAAGAATGTCGAAAATCTCGATGGAGCTGCTTCGTGATTTAAATAAAGACACGGTCAATTTCCAGGATAACTATGATGGTTCGGAAAGAGAGCCAGCCGTTATGCCAGCCCGTTTCCCTAACCTTTTGGTGAATGGTTCATCCGGTATAGCGGTAGGGATGGCAACCAATATTCCACCGCATCAATTAGGTGAGGTAATTGACGGCGTATTGGCTATAAGCAAAAATCCTGACATTACGATACCGGAGCTGATGGAATACATTCCAGGACCCGACTTCCCGACAGCCGGGTTAATCTTAGGCAGAAGCGGAATCAGGAAAGCCTATGAAACTGGAAAAGGGTCGATCATCCAGCGGGCGAAAGTGGAGATTGAAGAAAAACCTAACGGAAAACAAGTTATCCTCGTTAAAGAAATTCCTTATCAAGTGAATAAAGCAAGATTGATCGAAAAGATTGCCGAACTTGCCCGAGACAAGAAAATCGAAGGCATCACCGATTTACGGGATGAATCGGATCGCAATGGCATGCGCATCGTCATGGAGCTTCGCAAGGACGTTAATGCAAATGTCCTTTTGAATAACCTGTACAAGCATACTGCCATGCAGACAACCTTCGGGATCAATTTGCTTGCCTTGGTTGACGGTCAGCCAAAAGTATTGAACTTAAAACAATGCCTGCAATACTACTTACAGCACCAGCAGGTGGTCATACGCCGCAGGACGGAATTTGAATTGCGCAAAGCGGAGGCCCGCGCCCATATTTTAGAGGGCTTGAGGATTGCGCTGGATAATCTGGATGCGGTCATATCTTTAATCCGTAATTCACAAACTACCGACATTGCCCGTGAAGGGTTAATGACACAGTTTTCACTTTCCGAAAAACAGGCGCAGGCCATTTTGGATATGCGTTTGCAGCGTCTGACTGGTTTGGAACGCGAAAAAATCGAAGATGAATATCAAGCATTAATGGCCATCATTGCCGAATATAAGGCGATTCTGGCTGATGAAGAAAAGGTTCTTGAAATCATCCGTGAAGAGCTTCTTGAAATCAAAGAACGTTTTAATGATAAGCGCAGAACGGAAATCACATTAGCGGGCTTTGAGAGCTTGGAAGATGAGGATCTAATCCCAGAGGAAAATATCATCGTGACGCTTACCCATAACGGTTATATTAAACGTCTGCCTGCAACGACATACCGCAGCCAAAAACGCGGCGGCCGCGGGATTCAGGGCATGGGAACGAATACAGATGATTTTGTCGGTCATTTGTTGACCACATCGACTCATGACACGCTATTATTCTTCACGAACAAAGGTAAAGTATACCGTTCGAAAGGATACGAAATACCTGAGTACGGCAGGACGGCAAAAGGCTTGCCGCTCATCAACCTATTGGAAGTGGATAAGGGCGAGTGGGTCAATGCCATCATACCGGTGAAGGAATTTGCCGATGATTGGTATTTATTCTTCACGACGCGGCACGGGATATCGAAGCGTACACCGTTGTCTTCTTTTGCCAACATCCGTAATAATGGGTTAATCGCTCTAGGTTTACGGGAAGATGATGAATTGATTTCGGTTCGTCTTACGAATGGAGATAAACAGATCATCATCGGAACGAAGTCCGGAATGATGATCCGTTTCCCAGAGACGGATGTACGGACGATGGGCCGTACTGCAGCAGGAGTGAAAGGGATATCCTTAAGGTCCGATGATGAAGTGGTCGGTATGGAAATCCTTGAAGATGATGAAGAAGTCTTGATCGTTACGAAAAATGGATATGGAAAAAGGACCTCTGCTGAGGAATACCGTATCCAAAGCCGAGGCGGCAAAGGGATAAAAACATGTAATGTAACGGAGAAAAATGGCGAACTGATCGCCGTGAAAACCGTTACCGGTGAAGATGAGGACTTGATGCTCATTACAGCTGCAGGTGTATTGATCCGGATGGAAGTCGAAGGCATCTCCAAAACGGGCCGTAATACTCAAGGGGTCAAACTGATCCGCCTTGAATCCGCAGACAATGAATATGTCTCGACGGTGGCCATCGTTGGTAGAGAAGAAGAAGAGGAAGCAGATATGGAGCAAGATCCAACAGCCGATCAAGAAACAATATCGGAACCCACTGTTGTGAGCGAGAATGAAGAAACCGAAAAAGATCCAGAAGAATAATGGTAAGCGGCCCAGCGATAAAATGCTGGGCCTTTTTTGTTGGGTAAAAGGTCATGGAACTTGTGTTGAAAAAGTGTATTTGTAGGTATATAATCATAAAGAAAGATAGTTTTTACCATGTTTTTCAAGTGGAATGATATTCATTACTACTACTATCGAGGTGAACCGTTTTGCTAGTAAAAACGCGCTATTTAACGGAAGGCTGTATTCTTTCCAAAGAAATCAGAGGTCTCGCCGACCGTCCTATCATGTATGAAAAAACAATATTGACCGCGGAGTCGATCGAGGCTTTGGAGGCTTTTTTAATTTCGGAGGTAAGCGTTGAAAAAACGTTGATTGATGGAAAGAAGTTTTTACCGAAAGAAGTGATAGATCCGGAATTGGACGAATTGGAAGAGTCGTCCGATTTTACCGATTTGTATCTTAAGTCCGTTCAAACTTATAAGCGATTATTCAGGAACTGGCAAGCCGGCAGCAAGGTAGAGGTGGCCATGATCCGTTTAATCATCATTCCCCTAGTGGATAAAGCACTGGAGGAACCAGGCAACATTTTAATGCTGCACCATTACTGCAATAAAGAGGACTACACCTTTCACCATGCCATTTCCATCGGATTAATAGGAAGCTATATTGCATCTAAAATGAAATACAGCAAGGCCGACGTCTACCAGGTGGCCATTGGCGGATGTCTCGCGGACTGTGGGATGGCTAAGGTCGCCCCAAGATTATTAAATAAGATGGAAGACTTAACTGCGGAGGATTATGAGGAGATCCACAATCACCCCATTTTCAGTTATAAAATGATAAAAGATAGCTCCATCATAAAGGACAGCGTAAAGATTGCGATACT
>NZ_CP150304.1:15000-30000 GCF_037992945.1 Peribacillus sp. FSL E2-0218
AAAGGCACAAGGGAGCTTGACTGCGAGACCTACAAGTCGAGCAGGGACGAAAGTCGGGCTTAGTGATCCGGTGGTTCCGCATGGAAGGGCCATCGCTCAACGGATAAAAGCTACCCCGGGGATAACAGGCTTATCTCCCCCAAGAGTCCACATCGACGGGGAGGTTTGGCACCTCGATGTCGGCTCATCGCATCCTGGGGCTGTAGTCGGTCCCAAGGGTTGGGCTGTTCGCCCATTAAAGCGGTACGCGAGCTGGGTTCAGAACGTCGTGAGACAGTTCGGTCCCTATCCGTCGCGGGCGCAGGAAATTTGAGAGGAGCTGTCCTTAGTACGAGAGGACCGGGATGGACGCACCGCTGGTGTACCAGTTGTCTTGCCAAAGGCATAGCTGGGTAGCTACGTGCGGACGGGATAAGTGCTGAAAGCATCTAAGCATGAAGCCCCCCTCAAGATGAGATTTCCCATGGCGCAAGCTAGTAAGATCCCTGAAAGATGATCAGGTTGATAGGTCAGAGGTGGAAGCGTGGCGACATGTGGAGCTGACTGATACTAATAGATCGAGGACTTAACCAACGCTTTAAAAAATGAAATGCCTTCTTATTATCTAGTTTTGAAGGAACAACGTTCCTCATATGTTTGGTGGCGATAGCGAAGAGGTCACACCCGTTCCCATTCCGAACACGGCAGTTAAGCTCTTCAGCGCCGATGGTAGTTGGGGGTCTCCCCCTGTGAGAGTAGGACGCCGCCAAGCCATTAGAAAAAAGATCAGCCACCTCGGCTGGTCTTTTTTCGCATTGTTTCGGTTTCTAAAATAGGCGGAAGCATCAATTGACGAACCTTTCGGACTTCAGCCATTCAAATATTAGTAATGGCACCTTAGCTTGGCTTATTTTGAGGAATTGCACAATACAGGGGTAATCATCGTTAGGCATTGTTTTCAGCAGTTCTGCCCACCATTCTGTTTCATAACGGGCTATTATACTAAGATTATAAGAAATCAAATAATGCAGCAAAAGTTCAGGTAATGAAAAAGCTGCCGAATCTTTATTGATTGATAGCATGAACTGCCCTTCTGCCCAATTGAAGCGAATCGGAGAAGAGGCATTATGCATGAGGGTGTGATCAGGTTTTAGCAGGAGGGCTCCAGAAGCTTCCTCAATATGGTACACTTGATTCGTTCTGGAGTTTAAAAACTCCTCCAAACGGCTGCTGGACATCCGGTAGTTATCCAGTACGGCTGGGGGTAATTGAAAACAATCGGAGTTCTGCAAGAGAGGAATGAAGTTATTCCGGGAAGCGGACCATGAGAAGGTTTCCATATCCGGAATTTCCTTCAATAGGGTAGCCATGGAATACTTTTCACCTTCTAGATGCCTGATATGGAACATTTTTTCGGCAATGCAGGTGAAAAGCCCATTCTTTTGCGTTTTCACTTCATCCTTTAAAAACTCGTATTGCTGCTTTTTTCTTTTTCTCGTCGTGACCCCGTGGGCAAGTAAGGAAGTCGATTCAGGGTAGTTAGGGTCAATCGTGAGCAGGCAGGCTTTAAGCAGTTGAGCAAAACCATAAAATGATAGGATTGGCTGTATCGAAAGCGGAGATATGGCCGCCTGTTTATAATAAGTTTTTGCATGTTCCAAGTGATATATGAATGGATAACAATTTTCGTAACTTTTCATTTCCGCATCTGCAATTTTTTCATGGTTGTAACACTTTTGTAAAAAAAGTTGTGAGGAAGATGCGGAAAAAAAAGGGGTATATTTATCGAAATTATCATTGTTTTCAGGCATTGCAGCTTCTCCTTCTAATTAATAGAATAATCAAACATTTACTTCTCTTCTTGACAGTAGTATGTCCTATTGATAACCTACAAATAATATTTTTAAGCAGGAGGGGAAAATAATGTGGGAAAATAAATTTGCAAAAGAGGGTTTAACCTTTGATGATGTCCTATTAATTCCAGCGAAATCAGAGGTTTTACCGAAAGATGTTAACCTTCAAGTCAGTTTAGCCGAAAATCTGAAGCTAAACCTTCCTATCATCAGCGCAGGAATGGATACCGTGACAGAGGCTGAGATGGCGATTGCCATGGCTCGTCAGGGCGGACTCGGCATCATTCATAAAAATATGTCGATTGAAGCACAAGCTGAGCTAGTTGATAAAGTAAAGCGTTCAGAAAGCGGCGTAATTACTGATCCGTTCTTCTTAACCCCAGATCACCAAGTATTTGATGCAGAGCATTTGATGGGCAAATATCGGATTTCAGGTGTGCCTGTCGTAAACAATATCGAAGATCAAAAGCTTGTTGGTATCATTACTAACCGTGATTTGCGATTTATTTCCGATTTCTCCTTGAAGATTTCCAGTGTCATGACGGTAGAAAACCTTGTGACAGCGCCTGTGGGAACCAACTTGGAGCAAGCTGAGAAAATTCTTCAAAAATATAAAATAGAAAAGCTTCCCCTTGTAGATGATCATGGCGTTCTTAAAGGACTTATTACGATCAAGGATATCGAGAAGGTCATTGAGTTCCCGAACTCAGCTAAAGATAAGCAAGGAAGATTGCTTGCAGGTGCTGCTGTCGGTGTGACCAAAGATACGATGAAGCGTGTAGAAATGCTTGTGAAGTCCCACGTCGATGCAATTGTCCTTGATACTGCCCACGGTCACTCTGCTGGAGTTCTGGATGTGGTGAAGGAGATCCGCGAGACATATCCAGAATTAACGATAATTGCCGGTAACGTGGCAACTGCCGAAGGAACGAAAGCATTGATCGAAGCTGGAGCCGACGTGGTGAAGGTTGGAATCGGTCCTGGTTCAATCTGTACGACAAGGGTTGTAGCCGGTGTAGGCGTCCCTCAAATCACGGCAGTCTTCGATTGTGCGACGGAAGCAAGAAAACATGGTAAGACGATCATCGCCGATGGCGGGATTAAATACTCTGGAGATATCGTTAAAGCACTAGCGGCAGGAGGACATGCAGTCATGCTCGGCAGCATGCTTGCCGGTGTAACCGAGAGCCCGGGCGAAACGGAAATCTTCCAAGGCCGCCGCTTTAAAGTATATCGCGGCATGGGTTCTGTAGCTGCCATGGAAAAGGGATCTAAAGACCGTTACTTCCAAGAGGATAATAAGAAATTCGTTCCGGAAGGCATTGAAGGCCGCCTTCCATACAAAGGACCATTATCCGATACGATCTTCCAACTGCTAGGTGGCATTCGTTCCGGAATGGGTTATTGCGGTACAGCGACATTGGAGGAATTGAGGGAAAACTCCCAATTCGTGAAAATGACTGGTGCCGGATTAAGAGAAAGTCATCCACATGATGTCCAAATTACAAAAGAAGCACCGAACTATTCCTTGTAATGATTTTAACATCTAACCGTCATTAAAATTTATTGTGAAAATAGACAGAGTCCTCGATTACTCTGTCTATTTTTTTTATTTTTTCTGTGATAAACTAGACAAGGTGTCAAGGGAATTACATAAAGATTTTTCTTTGTTAATAGAGATTAGCTTAAAAGTTGGAGGTATTGGAAATTGAAAAAAATCAGCAAGATAACCCTCATTTTCACTTTTGTTTTTGTTCTTGTTATGTCGCAATTTGCCTATCAACCGGGGGAAGCTGTTGCTGAATCTGATAATTTAGGTTTAAAAGCAGAAGCAGCCATCATAATTGATGGTAAAACAGGTCAAATCGTGTATGAAAAAAATGCCGATAAAGTATTGGGCATCGCTTCCATGTCAAAAATGATGACTGAGTACATCATAATGGAGTCCATTAAAAATGGGAAAATCAGTTGGGATCAAAAAGTAAAAATCAATAAGTATGTGCATGATCTTTCAAAAGCACCGAATCTGTCGAATGTTGGTTTGACGGAAGGTGAGGACTATACAGTTAAAGAACTTTATCAAGCTATGGCCATCTATTCAGGAAATGCAGCGACAGTTGCATTGGCTCAGCTTGTTTCCGGAAGTGAAAAGAATTTCGTTAAATTAATGAACGAAAGAGCAAGTAAATTAGGCTTGAAAAATCATAGATTCGTAAATGCCAGCGGTTTGAACAATTCCGATTTATTGGGGGAATACCCTACCGGTAAAGCAGATGATGAAAACGTCATGACAGCGAAGGATACTGCTCTGCTTGCCTATCGTCTTATCAACGATTATCCTGAGGTATTAAAAATCGCCAGCATCTCCAAATTGAAATTCCGAGATGGTAAGGAATATCCGAACTTCAACTGGATGCTGCCAGGCCTTATATTCGAATATAAAGGCGTGGATGGGCTGAAAACGGGATCCACTGATTATGCCGGCTATGGCCATACAGGTACGGTCATACGGGATGGTCAACGCTATATCACGGTCGTCATGAAGTCCACTAATAAGAATGAACGTTTTGCCGACAGCACCAAGCTGATGAACTATGCGTATTCAACCTTCAAAAAAGAAAAAGTCCTTCCAGCCAAGTATCAGGTGAAAGGGGAAGAAACCCTTTCGGTTGTTAAAGGTAAGGAAAAAAGCGTCAAGATTGAATCAGAAAAAGCAATTGAGCTGCTAGTTGAAAATGGCGGTAAAGATAACTATAAAACCGATCTAGTGATCGATAAAAACAAATTGAACGAAGCCGGTAAGCTGACGGCACCAATCAAAAAAGGTGAAAAGCTCGGTTACATCACCGTCACTCCTAAAAAGGGCGAAGATTACGGGTACATTAACGGCAATTCAACAAAAGTTAATGTCGTAGCTGCCGAAACGGTAGAAAAAGCAAATTGGTTCGTATTATCCATGCGGGCAGTTGGCGGATTCTTCGGGGATGTATGGAGCAGTGTAGCTTCTACTGTTAAAGGTTGGTTTTAATATTCGTGTATAAAAGTGTTGCGTAATGTATAAAATTATAGTACATTATGGAAAACAATCCGATACGAACAAAAGCAATGACAGGAATTAGTAACAATGATTTCTTTCCGAAGAGAGCCGGTGGTTGGTGGAAACCGGTGTGAGAATTTTGTGAATCCCTCCTGGAGTAGAGTATGGAAAGCCCCTTTTGGGCCAGTAATTACTTTCGGTTAAAAGCCGTTATCTTGGTAAGTGGTAGGCAGTTTTCATATGCCTTCAACTAGGGTGGCAACGCGGGTTAACTCTCGTCCCTTCTTTAGGGGACGGGAGTTTTTTGCGTTCTTTTATAGATCATAAAAATAAGAAGGAGGAATTGAAAAATGTTGGATTTGAAATATGTGAGAAATAATTTTGAAGAAGTAAAACGAGTACTGCAATTCAGAGGAGAAGACTTAACCGATTTAGGGAAATTCGAGGAGCTTGATGTGAAGCGCCGCACGCTGATTGCCGAAACGGAAAAATTGAAAAGCAAAAGGAATGAAGTTTCTCAGCAAGTGGCCGTCTTGAAAAGAGAGAAAAAGGATGCGGATCAGATGATTTCCGAAATGCGTGAAGTCGGCGATCGAATCAAAGGGTTCGATGATGAGCTTCGTGAAGTGGAGGGCAGATTAGACACGTTACTGCTTTCCATCCCCAATATCCCTCATGAAAGTGTGCCGGTGGGAGAGACGGAAGACGATAATGTCGAAATTCGCAAATGGGGCGAAGTGCCTGAGTTCAAGTTTGAACCTAAACCGCATTGGGATGTAGCTGGAGATTTAGGTATCCTTGATTTTGAAAGGGCGGCTAAGGTGACTGGAAGCCGATTTGTTTTTTATAAAGGTCTTGGCGCTCGACTGGAGCGCGCCTTAATCAGCTTCATGCTGGATCTTCATGTCGAAGAGCACGGCTATGAGGAAATGCTGCCTCCATATATGGTGAACCGTGCAAGCATGACGGGCACTGGTCAATTGCCTAAATTCGAGGAAGATGCCTTTCGGATCGAAAGTGAAGATTACTTCTTGATTCCTACAGCCGAGGTGCCTGTGACGAATTACCACCGTGATGAAATTATGAGTGGCGATGACCTGCCGATTAGCTATGCGGCATTTAGCGCTTCTTTCCGATCCGAAGCTGGATCTGCCGGACGGGATACCCGCGGGTTGATTCGTCAGCATCAGTTCAACAAGGTTGAATTAGTGAAATTCGTGAAGCCGGAAGATTCTTATGCAGCGTTGGAGACTCTTACAGGTCATGCAGAAAAAGTCCTGCAATTGCTGGGCCTTCCATATCGGGTGCTAAGCATGTGCACGGGCGATCTTGGTTTCACGGCTGCCAAGAAGTATGATATCGAGGTTTGGATTCCGAGCTACGGTACGTATCGTGAAATTTCTTCTTGCAGTAACTTTGAAGCATTCCAGGCTAGGCGGGCCAATATTCGCTTCAGACGTGATGCAAAAGGCAAACCGGAGCACGTTCATACATTAAACGGTTCTGGTTTGGCGATTGGCCGTACTGTTGCAGCCCTTTTGGAGAATTATCAACAGGAAGATGGCAGTGTAATCATTCCTGAAGTATTAAGGCCGTATATGCGCGGTGCGGAAGTCATTAAACCGTAAGTTTTCAGCGAATGCAAGAAAATCAGCCTCCTTAGAAAAGAGGCTGATTCAGTTTGTAGACAAAAGGGGTTCGGAATTAAAAAATTCCGAACCCCTTTTGAAATTCCTTTGAAATTTTGACCAAAGGTTACGAGATTTGGGCTCTTCGAGCCACTATGTTAAGCCGTTTTAGGACCTTGCCATGTCCAAGTGGCCATCTTCTTTACATTCATGGCAGCGAAAGTAAGCATCGCCTGCATCGACAATTTTTTAAGTCCCCTTAAAGTAGTCCAACGCATACCATGCTTTTCTTTTGCATCTGCGAATACACGCTCAATCGTTTCTTTGCGTTTCGCATATATAGGTTTTACCTCTTGATGATGACGCAGATGATCTGCTTCTTCCACATATGCTTGCCAGATATGCCGTGTCACTACTTTTTGATGGTCTTTGCTTTCCGTACACCGTGATAAAAATGAGCATGTTGCACAAATTTGTTTTGGCGATTTGTACTCGCGATAGCCCTCTTTATTTGTTGTTGAGTACTTTAAAGTTTCTCCCGAAGGGCAAAGGTAACAATCAAAGTGTTCATCGTAAACATAGTCATGTTTGCGAAAGAATCCTTCTTTTGTACGAGGACGTGTATAGGGTAAAGCAGGTGTGATTTCTTTGTTAAATAGGTAGCTTGTAATCGCTGGTGTTTTATAAGCTGCATCTGCGGCAACTGCTTCTGGTTTTCCAACTTTCTCAATCACTTGCTCAACAAGTGGCTCCAAAATATGACTGTCATGTGTATTACCAGGTGTTACAATCGTTCCCAATACAAAACCGTTGCCGTCTGCGGCCGCATGGAATGAATAGGCAAACTGTTTTGTTCGTTCATCTTTCACATAGTAGCCACTCTCAGGATCCGTAGTACTTTCTTTAATTGCTTTGGTTTCTTCCTTATCAAATTTATCTGGTGGAAAAGGCTTCTTTCCATGGTTTTCACGATCTTGATTGATTTCTTCTTGAAGACGTCCTTGATACGCTCGTGTTTCTTTACGAACGATTTTCTTTTCAAATTTCCGTTTATTCGCACTGGCTTTCACATGGGTGGAATCCACGAAAACGTGTTCTACACTTATTACCTTTTTATTAGCAGCTGTCATTAAAATGCGACAGAAAATCTGTTCAAACAGGTCTGTATCTTTAAAGCGTCGCTCATAATTTTTTCCGAACGTAGAGAAATGAGGCACTTTATCATGGAAACCATAGCCTAAGAACCAACGATAAGCCATATTGGTTTCAACTTCTTCAATCGTTTTACGCATGGAACGAATACCGAAGGTATATTGAATGAAAGTCAGTTTAACTAAAATAACTGGATCAATACTTGGGCGTCCTACCTCTGAGTACATATCTTTCACCAAGTCATAAATGAAAGTGAAGTCAATGGCAGCCTCCATTTTACGAACCAAATGGTTCGGTGGCACCAGTTGATCTAAAGTAATCATTTCAAGTTGATCTCGCTGAATAGAATCATGTTTAGAAAGCATCCTCATCACCTCAAGTTTTAATCCTTCAATTTTAAAACAAAAATGACTCCAGTCAAAAGTGTTCTATCTAAAAGGAAATCAACGTCTAAATTGTACAGGCCATAAAAATAGACAAACTCGATTTTCATCGAGTTTGTCTACAGTCTGAATCAGCCTCCTTAGAAAAGAGGCTGATTTTCCTTTTTATATGCGTATTAAAATTATTTCAAAAAAACGTTCAAGAGTGCTTGACTTTGATTTTAAATCGTTGTATTATAATAAATGTTGATACGGAGGTATACCCAAGTTCGGCTGAAGGGATCGGTCTTGAAAACCGACAGGGGAGTCAAATCCCGCGGGGGTTCGAATCCCTCTACCTCCTCCATAACTTATTAATAACCACAGCGCATAAATTGGATATCGATGAATCCCGTTACAGAAATGTAACGGGATTTTTGTTTTCTGCTATATTATTTGCCCGCCCTTTTTAGGAAATGCTCTATCGCGTGCTGCAAATGCAGCCGGCACTTCAGGCATGCTTGAAAGGTCTTTGTTTGGCAAAGGCTTTATGTCTTTTTACTCCCTCCTCTTGGCAGAAAAAAAACGGCACTTTGGAATGATTAGATTGCATCTAACGCTTCCGAAGTGCCGTTCAATTATCGTTTACCTATTTCGTAATAAACTGGTTTGCTCCATATAATCGGCAATCCGCTTTATGAGTGGTTCGATGCTCGCTTCATCCTGCATGAGGTCATATTCGTTTATATTCAAGCGAAGGACAGGGCATGCATTGAATTGATCGATCCATTCTTCATAACGGCCATGCATCTCCTGCCAGTATTCAATCGGGGTATGCTGCTCCATTGGCCGTCCGCGTTCCTGGATCCGTTCAAGGATATCGTCGAGTGACCCTTCAAGATAAATCAGTAAATCAGGATGTGGGAAGTAGGGCGTCATAACCATGGCGTTGAAAAGGCTTGTGTATGTTTCGTAGTCCACTTCATTCATTGTCCCTTTTTCATAGTGCATTTTTGCAAATATACCGGTGTCTTCATAAATGGAACGGTCTTGGATGAAGCCTCCGCCATATTCAAAGATTTTCTTTTGTTCTTTAAACCGTTCAGCGAGGAAATAGATTTGCAGGTGGAAACTCCAACGATCAAAATCATCGTAAAATTTATCCAGGTAGGGGTTCGTATCAACCTTTTCAAAGGATGTCCTGAATTGAAGGGCATCGGCTAACGCATTGGTCATGGTCGATTTTCCTACGCCTACCGTCCCTGCTATCGTAATGACGGCGTTGTTTGGAATATTATATTTCTTTCGTAAGTTCATTTGAATTTACTCCTTTTTGCAGGGCATTCTCTATTTGGCTGATTATCGTTTTTAAATCATCCTTGTTCCCGACGAAATCCAGTTCATCTCCGTTAAAGGTTAGAACAGGAATGTCAGGGTGTTGTTTCTCGAACCTTTCCATGAAGGTCTGATAATCCGCCGATAACTGCTCTAAATAAATGGACGATATATTCTTTTCGATCTCACGTCCTCTTTTGCCGATTCGGGTAAGAAGAGTGTCCAGACTTGCATGTAAGTAAATAACCATATTAGGTCTTGGCATATCGCGGGTTAAAATATTGAATATTTCAAGATATTTATTGTACTGTTCGTTTTTTAACGTTCGCTCAGCAAATATCAAGTTCTTGAATATATGGTAATCAGCCACCACGGCCTGGTCTTTAGTGAGATACTTTTTTTCGATATCTTCCAATTGTTTATACCGGTTACATAGAAAAAACATCTCTGTTTGGAAGCTCCACTCTTCGATGTTGTCGTAGAATTTCCCGAGAAATGGATTTTCATCTACAATTTCCTTCAATAGTGATATGTGAAAGTGTTCTGCAATAATTTTTGCCAGTGATGTTTTTCCCACGCCGATTGGACCTTCGACTGTGATAAATGGGGTGGATTTCATCCAATCTGTCCTCCTTCAATGAGGTATCAAGCTGCAATTCCCAGTTTATTAGGTTTTTCAGCCAAGAGATATTGTATCACAGACTCGGGACTTTAGTGATATTTTTGTCAGGTTGATAATGAAGGAGAATGCAAGATTGTTTAACGGGGAGCTTCGGAAGGCGGACTTGCTGCCTTATCCATCCCCGCTTTTCCTGATGGAAGCCTTGAGGACATGGTCCATCATCTTTAGGGCATAATTGTTATCTTCCTTTGATGCCGACGCGATGCAATCCTCGGGTATCCATAATTGATATTCCCTCATATAGGCATCATTGGCCGTAAAAAGCACGCAGATATTGCCAGCTATCCCCGTGATGATCAAGGTTTCGACCTTCAGCCGTTTGAGCAGGGTATTGAGGGCTGTCCCATAAAATGCAGAATGTTTCGGTTTGATGAGGAAGAACTCATCCTGCTGTGGCTTTATCCTCTCGATCAAAGAGGCATTGCCATCATTTTTGCACCTGTCGATTATTTTATCGAAGTCGGCCTGCCATAAATCATAATGATCATTGATATAGATGATCGGGAAGCCTTTTTCTTTCATCCGTTTTTTTATCTTTAAGATCGGATCGATGATCAGCTCCGTATGTTCAAGGAGCATATCACCGTGCTTGAACTGAAAATCATTGATCATATCAATGATGAGCAAGGCGAAGGACGTTGATTCGTGTCGTTTCATGGTATATCCTCCTTGTATGGTGATCATTTACTTGCGGCTCATATGCAGCTTGCGTTACTATTCATTAGAATAAGTAGTATGACCTTTATTTTGTCTTATATTTGTCTGTTTACTCCTACTTAATATGAGGGGGTTTTTTTATCAAGGATGATGTGTATTACATGAATTTAGCCTTAGAGGAAGCGAAAAAGGCACAGAGTTTGAATGAAGTCCCGATCGGCGCCTTAATCGTGATAAATGATCAAGTCATTTCGACGGGGCATAACCTGAGGGAGACGGAGCAGAATGCAACGGCGCATGCGGAGCTGCTTGCGATTAACGAAGCGTGCCGTGCTGCCGGCAGTTGGCGGCTTGAGGACGCGACGTTATATGTGACCCTTGAACCATGCCCCATGTGTGCGGGTGCGATTCTGCAGTCCAGGATAAGGCGGGTCGTTTTTGGTGCGCATGATCCGAAGGCTGGCTGTGCCGGTACATTCATGGATTTGCTCCAAGATGAACGGTTCAATCATCAATGTCAGGTAACGAGTGGTGTATTGGCAGAGGAGTGCGGCGGGATATTGACTGCTTTCTTTAAAGAGCTCAGGAATCGCAAGAAGGCCATCAAAAAAGAGAAGGCCCTCAAGAGTGAAGAATGAAATAATGCACCGCTCCATTTGATCTAACCGTTCAATGAACAACACTTGCGTTTTTTTTGTTACCTTAGTATAATGAATTATGCGTCGTTAAGACGCTTGAAAATTGGTATCACATTTGCCGTGCTAGACGGGGAGGTAGCGGTGCCCTGTACTCGCAATCCGCTCTAGCGAGGTTGAATTCCTTCTCGAGGTTAGCATTCTGTAGGGTCTGCCTTAAGTAAGTGGTGTTGACGCCCGGGTCCTGCGCAATGGGTCTCCATGAACCATGTCAGGTCCGGAAGGAAGCAGCATTAAGTGGAAGTTCTCATGTGCCGCAGGGTTGCCTGGGCCGAGCTAACTGCTTAAGTAACGCTTATGGTTGCTAATCGACAGAAGGTGCACGGCAGTTATTTTACATAATCAAAAAACTCATTCGTAGCGAGTGGGTTTTTTTTTGCGCAAAGAAAGTACATGACTTGGCTTTTCTTTAATAATCAGCGTTCCATTAATTTTCGATATAGACTTTGAAATTAAGGAAATCAGTAATGTATAATAAAAAAGATGGAGAAAACAAGGAGGGATTTCCGTGGGGTATCAAGCATTATACCGGGTATGGCGGCCACAGCAATTCATTGATGTAGTGGGGCAGGAACATGTGACGAAAACATTGCAGAATGCCTTGCTTTCCCAGAAGGTTTCGCACGCCTATTTATTCTCCGGTCCACGAGGAACAGGGAAAACGAGTGCTGCCAAAATTCTAGCAAAAGCAGTGAATTGTGAGCATGCCCCGACAAGCGAGCCCTGTAACGAATGTGCTACCTGCCGCGGAATCACTGATGGCTCCATATCAGATGTGATAGAAATTGATGCAGCATCCAATAATGGTGTCGAAGAAATCCGTGACATTCGTGATAAAGTGAAATATGCACCGAACGCGGTCACATATAAAGTTTATATCATCGATGAGGTACATATGCTTTCACAAGGTGCCTTCAATGCGCTGCTAAAGACATTGGAAGAACCTCCAAAGCACGTTATTTTCATTTTGGCGACGACCGAGCCGCATAAGATCCCGCTTACGATCATTTCCCGTTGCCAGCGATTTGATTTTAAAAGGATCCAGCCGCAAGATATAGTTGGCAGGATGTCACAAATCATTGCGGAAACGGGCGTTTCGTGTGATGAACAAGCATTGCATATCATAGCCAGGGCAGCCGAAGGTGGGATGCGGGATGCACTTAGCCTGCTTGATCAAGCTATTTCCTTCAGTTCGGAGACTGTAACGGTGGAAGATGCATTGACTGTCACAGGTTCAGTTTCGCAGGCATTTTTAAGTCGGCTGGCAAAAGCGATATATGATAAAGAAGTGGCAGTGGCCCTAGAGGTACTTGAAGAATTGCTGGCGATGGGGAAAGACCCGGCCAGGTTCATAGAAGACATGATTTATTATTTCCGCGACATGCTTTTGTATCAAACGGCACCAGCTCTGGCAGAATCCTTCGAACGAGTATTGATTGATCCCCAATTTAAAGAATTGGCGGAAGTGATCGCTTCGGAAACGATTTACTCCATTATCGAAAGCTTCAATCAAACCCAGCAGGATATGAAGTGGACTAACCATCCAAGGATTTTCCTGGAGGTTGCACTCGTCAAGCTATGCAATGAGCAGCGAGCGAATCAATTGGACAATGGCCAGATTCAGCAATTGCAGCTGAAAATCGAGGAGTTGGAGTCGAAGGTACAGGAAATGCAGAAAAACGGCATCCCCGCGGCCGTGACAGATAGACCTGCAGAACAGCCGAAAACGCAAAGGGCCGTTAAAAAGGCATATAAAGCGCCTTCCGGCAAGATCAATCAAGTTTTGAAACAGGCTACAAAGTCAGACCTCAATACTGTCAAAAGCAAGTGGGGGGAATTGCTTGAACAGTTAGGCATGCAAAATCAAAAGTCATTGGCAGCTTTATTGTCTGAGGCGGAACCTGTTGCTGCGTCAACTGAAGCTTTTGTGGTAAAATTCAAATATGATATTCATTGTCAAATGGCAATGGAAAATAACCGTTTCGTGGAAGTGATCGCCTCGATCATGCAGCAGTTGACCGGTCATCGAATGGAGATAGCCGGTGTTCCGGAGAGTCAGTGGCAAGGGTTGCGTGAGGACTTCATTTCAACCCAGCAGTTTGACGGTCCAGAAGAAACGGATTCAAAAGAAGAAGACCCTTTTATCGCGGAGGCTAGAAAATTAGTCGGCGATGATTTACTTGAAATTAAAGAATAATTGGAGGTTGGGAAAATGGGTATGCGTGGCGGTAATATGCAAAACATGATGAAACAAATGCAAAAGATGCAAAAGAAAATGGCGGAAGCACAAGAAGAACTAGGTGAAAAAAAGATTGAAGGCACTGCAGGAGGCGGAATGGTAACGGTTATCGTGACTGGCCATAAGGAAATAGTCGACGTGATCATCAAGCCGGAAGTTGTCGATCCAGATGATATCGATATGCTTCAGGATTTAGTCCTGGCTGCAACTAACGATGCCCTGAAAAAGGCAGAAGAGCTGACAAACCAAACGATGGGACAATTCACTAAAGGGATGAACCTTCCAGGCATGTTTTAAGCAAGTTTAAAAGAAACTTCCTTTCAGGGAGTTTCTTTTGAAATTTTTAGGAGGAATTCGATGCATTATCCAGAACCAATTTCCAAGCTCATTGATAGTTTTATGAAATTGCCGGGGATTGGGCCGAAAACGGCTGCGCGCTTAGCCTTTCATGTGTTGAGCATGAAGGAAGATACTGTTTTGGATTTTGCAAAAGCACTCGTCAACGCTAAGCGGAATCTGATGTATTGTTCAGTCTGCGGCCACATTACCGATCAAGATCCCTGTTATATCTGTGAAGACCAAAAGAGGGATAGGAGCTTGATTTGTGTTGTTCAAGACCCAAAAGATGTAATAGCCATGGAAAAGATGAGAGAATTCAATGGTTTGTATCATGTACTGCATGGCAGTATTTCACCGATGGACGGAATCGGTCCGGAAGATATAAATATTCCTGATTTATTGAAGCGCCTGCAAGATGAAACGGTGCTGGAGGTCATTTTGGCGACGAACCCCAACATTGAAGGCGAAGCGACAGCCATGTATATATCGCGGCTGCTGCGGCCATCGGGGATCAAAGTGACCCGCATAGCCCACGGTCTCCCTGTTGGCGGGGATTTGGAGTATGCGGATGAAGTGACGCTATCAAAAGCAATAGAAGGAAGAAGAGAAATATAAGATAGCTGGGAGGACTTCACTTGTTCTTTCGTAAAAAAAAGAGGCTTCGAAATGAATTCAATGAGTCATTGATGAAAGAGCTTGAACAATTGAAATGGAATTGGCATAATCAAAAATCATTGCTTGAAAAAAGCGTGGATCCATCCACGGAAGTAATCGCCCAGGCGAGGCTTGCGGAAGTGAAATATTTCTATTTATTTAAGGAAGTTAAAAGAAGGAATGTCCGCATTAAAAGGTGATGAGGGGATGGCTATGAAGGAATGCACTTCATAGTCATTTTTTTGTTTAAGTTCTTATTCCCAACCTATCTTCATATAAGTGTAGTACAAGCTTGCGGGGAGGAATGAGATTGGAACCTGTTGTCTTTGTTGCCGTAATCGGCGGCCTTATCTTAATGCTGCTCATCATCGGGGCGCCTTTGAGGCCT
>NZ_CP150304.1:35000-97500 GCF_037992945.1 Peribacillus sp. FSL E2-0218
GTTTGGCACCTCGATGTCGGCTCATCGCATCCTGGGGCTGTAGTCGGTCCCAAGGGTTGGGCTGTTCGCCCATTAAAGCGGTACGCGAGCTGGGTTCAGAACGTCGTGAGACAGTTCGGTCCCTATCCGTCGCGGGCGCAGGAAATTTGAGAGGAGCTGTCCTTAGTACGAGAGGACCGGGATGGACGCACCGCTGGTGTACCAGTTGTCTTGCCAAAGGCATAGCTGGGTAGCTACGTGCGGACGGGATAAGTGCTGAAAGCATCTAAGCATGAAGCCCCCCTCAAGATGAGATTTCCCATGGCGCAAGCTAGTAAGATCCCTGAAAGATGATCAGGTTGATAGGTCAGAGGTGGAAGCGTGGCGACATGTGGAGCTGACTGATACTAATAGATCGAGGACTTAACCAACGCTTTAAAAAATGAAAGGCCTTCTTATTATCTAGTTTTGAAGGAACAACGTTCCTCATATGTTTGGTGGCGATAGCGAAGAGGTCACACCCGTTCCCATTCCGAACACGGCAGTTAAGCTCTTCAGCGCCGATGGTAGTTGGGGGTCTCCCCCTGTGAGAGTAGGACGCCGCCAAGCCATTAGAAAAAAGATCAGCCACCTCGGCTGGTCTTTTTTCGTTAATCGACGATTCAGCGTTTATGGAAACTTTTATATAGAGACATACACGTATTGAAAATCTCCATCATACATTGTTAAAAGCAGCCCCGGTTCTCTTAAACTATTTAAAATCGAAGTATGTGAACGATGGTTTTTGGGGAGAATGCAGGTATGGAGGTGGAGATGTTGGGGACAACAAAAACCAAAACGACGGCAGGGGAAACGTGCGTGGTGTGTGAACAAATAAAAGGAATGGGGATACACGTATATACGACTTTCATTTGTGAGGAATGCGAAAGGGATATGATCGGTACCGATACAAATGATCCGAGGTATAAATATTACTTAAAGCAATTAAGAAAAATCACCAATCCTGAAATATTTTCATGAGAGGCTAGGTATGGAAAGTTGAAGAGTCAGAGAATGAAGAAATGGACTGTCTCTTCATTCTCTGACTCTTTTTATAGTACTTTAGCAGAATGCTTGATGACTTGACCTGGCCGCAGGTAAGGGCCAGGGATTTCCCGTTTAATCGCCAGAGGAGATAAATTTGAACTTATTTGATAAAATGAAAAAATAATATGATTTGAGGGAAGATAATAAATGAATCAATCACAGACACCATTGTTCGATGCAATGAGTGCTTTTTATAAAAATGAACCAATTTCCCTCCATGTCCCCGGACATAAAAATGGACGGGTATATAGTGAAAAGGGACAAGCGTTATATAGCCCCGTGCTCGGGATCGATGCTACGGAGCTAAACGGTTTAGATGACCTGCATGCTCCTGAGGGCGCCATTTTAGAGGCCGAGCAGCTGCTTGCCGATTTATATGGAGTGAAGAAGAGTCATTTTCTGGTCAACGGGTCTACCGTGGGTAACATGGCAATGATCCTTGCGGCATGCCGCGAAGGAGATAAGGTGCTTGTCCAAAGGAACTGTCATAAGTCGATTTTACATGGCCTGATGCTAGCCAATGTTCAGCCGATTTTTCTGCGGCCGGTTTTTTATGAGGAGTGGGGGGTCGCTGGAGGCATAGCACCAGAATTGATTGCAGAAGCTTTGCGTGTCCACCCGGATGCCAAGGCAATCGTTTTAACTTATCCGAATTATTATGGTCTAGGCGAGGATATGGGCGAAATGGTAAAGCTTGCCCATCAAAGGGGGATACCGGTGCTTGTGGATGAGGCCCATGGCGCTCACTTTCAGTTAGGAGATCCGTTTCCCGATACGGCTCTTAAGGCCGGCGCAGATGCCGTCGTTCATTCTGCACATAAAACATTGCCGGCCATGACCATGGGGTCATATCTGCACCTCCATTCAGCTTACATTGATGCCGATCAAGTATCCTTCTATTTGCAGATGCTCCAGTCGAGCAGCCCATCCTACCCCATCATGGGGTCGCTTGATTTATCCAGGGCCTACCTCGCCTCTTTCACCCCAGATGATAAAAAAGAGCTGAATAGAAAAATTGGGGAGTTCAGGGGGGGATTGGACGCCCTGCCATCAATTAAAGTGATGGAGGCGCCAAAGGGGACTTTTTGCGACCCATTGAAAGTGGTCATCCAATCAAAAAATGGTTTAAGCGGTTTTGAATTGCAGCGGTTATGTGAAGCAAAAGGAATTTTTGCCGAATTGGCTGATCCTAATAATTTGCTGCTGATTTTACCTTTATTGAAGATGGGTGCCGAATTTCCTTTTCATGAAATCATTGAAAATATAAACAACGCGACCATAGGCAGAACGGGCAAGAGCATGCCCATTCAAATGGATAGTCGGCATGCTGGAAAGTCAATGACAGGTCTTGAAATGCCATACTCGCTCATGAAACAAAGAAAACCGAAATCGGTTGAGTTCAGGAAGTCCATAGGGAAAGTGTCGGCTGAGATGGTCATTCCGTACCCTCCGGGGATCCCTTTAATTATGTCCGGGGAAATGATCACTGCCGAGCATGTATCGAGCTTGAAGGGACTGCTGTCGCTAGGAGCGAGGTTCCATGGCGGTTTCTCTCTGGCAAATGGTGAATTATTCGTTTATGAAAGCGGACAATCAGGTTAAAATGATATACTACAAACAAAGAACCTTGGAGGTACATCGATGAAGCGTGGCATTTTTATAACAATGGAAGGGCCCGAGGGTGCTGGGAAAACGACGATTACCCACATGCTTGGCAAGGCCCTGCAAGAAGAAGGCTATCAAGTCCTGTTAACGCGCGAGCCAGGCGGGGTCCCCATTGCGGAGCAAATCAGGGAAGTCATTCTCAATAAAGAAAATACAGCTATGGATCCTCGAACAGAGGCTTTATTATATGCAGCGGCAAGACGCCAGCATTTAGTGGAGGTGGTCATGCCGGAGCTGGATCGAGGCGGCATCGTCCTCTGTGACCGATTTATCGATAGCTCTCTGGCCTATCAGGGGCATGCAAGGGGCTTGGATATAGAAGAGGTTTACAGTATCAATAAATTCGCAATCGGAGGCATGATGCCCGACGCCACGTTCTTTTTCGATATTGACCCAGGAGAGGGATTGAGGCGCATTCAATCCAATGGGGAGCGCGAAGTGAATAGGCTTGACCTTGAAGCGTTGGATTTTCATAAGAAGGTTTGCGAAGGCTACCAGCTCATCATGAATAGATGGCAAGATCGCTTCATCATCGTGGATGCAGGACGGACAATCGAAGAAGTTTTTGAAGAAACGAAAGCCGGCTTATTAAACCTCCTGAAAGAGTCGGGAAGGTAATCATATTCGTTTTCAGATTATTCAACGGAATACTATTCCAGTCAATGACTAGTTGCTATAATAGAGGTAGAAAAAATTCAGAGTAACCGGAGGGTGATAAGAATGAAAATGATCATTGCTGTCGTTCAAGACAAAGATAGCCATCGGCTGCTGAATGAATTAGTGGAAAATAATTTCGGAACGACCAAGCTTGCCAGCACTGGCGGGTTTTTAAAATCGGGCAATACGACTTTCATGATCGGCACGGAGGATGAACGGGTTGATCAGGCCATTCAGATCATCAAGCAGAACTGCCAGTCACGCTCCCAATTAGTATCACCGGTTTCACCGATGGGCGGCAACGCCGAGTCCTATGTACCTTACCCAGTGGAGATACAGGTAGGCGGTGCGACCATATTCATTTTGCCTGTTGAAAACTTTTTACAGTTTTAATGGGTAGATGCATGGAGGTTCATAATGAAAATCAACCATGAAATCCCTATTAAGCTGGATAAGACACGCCAAGATGCCAAACAGTTTCAGTCTGCAAATGGAAGGTTTCAGCAAATGGTCCAGACACAGGATCAAAAGATGCAAATCCAAACCTTGAACCGTTTGATAGGTGATATTGAAGGGGCGGGGCAGCGTTTAGTCCGGTCACGTACCTTTAGGGAATTGGCAAAATATAAGGCGTTGGTTAAACGGTTTGTAAAAGAAGCGGTTGAATATGGATTGGAGCTGAAGCAATCCACTAGTTGGAACCAATATGGTCAAAGCCGGCCATTGAAAACCGTGGAAACGATAGATGCAAGATTAGTTGAGCTAAGTGAGGAAATTCTCAATAAAGAGAAAGGCTCGCTTGAAATATTGGAAATGATAGGTGAAATTAAAGGTCTTCTGATTAATCTATATACTTAAGTGAGTTGATGGTTTTGGATAAAACATGGCAGGATATGAGCCGAATTCAGCCGCAGGTGATGACCATGCTGCAGAATAGCATAATGAAGGACAGAGTGGCGCATGCGTATTTATTTGAAGGGGAAAAAGGCACGGGTAAACAGGATATAAGCAATACATTTGCCAAAAGCTTACTTTGTGAAGCCCCCACAGCAGGTTACGAGCCATGCGAAACTTGCCGGAATTGCAAACGGATTTCAAGCGGCAATCATCCAGACGTCCATTTAATAGAAAAAGATGGCCTCTCCATCAAGAAGGAACAAATCAAGGGGCTTCAAGAGGAATTCTCGAAAAAGAGCGTCGAGGCAGATCGCAAGGTTTATATGATTGCCGATGCGGACAAAATGTCGGTGAGTGCCGCCAATAGTCTATTGAAATTCTTGGAGGAGCCCTCGGCCGACACCGTTGCGATATTGATGACCGAACAGATTCAAAGAATTTTGCCGACGATATTATCAAGATGCCAAGTGATTTCGTTCAAGCCATTATCCCCGGAGAATGTGAAACGGAAGCTGATGGAACAGGATTTGGAGCCGCAGCTCGCCTCGGTTATTGCACATATAACACAGAATGTGGAAGCGGGAATCGAGCTTAGCCGTGATGAATGGTTTGTACAAGCTCAAAAAATAGTGGTAAAATTGTATGAAGTGCTAAAACTTAATTCCTTGAAGGCATTGTTGTACCTTCAAACGGATTGGTTCACACACTTTAAAGAAAGAGAACAGGTTGACAGAGGTCTTGATTTGTTACTTCTTATATATAAGGATTTATTATACATTCAGTTGGATAAAAAGCACCTTGTTGCATTTCAAAATAAACTGAAGGAATTTGAAACTCACGCTCTTCATCTTTCCTCAAGACGCCTTGCCGAGCATATGGCGTGTATCTTGGAAGCAAAAAGAAAGCTGATGTCCAACACGAATCCACAGCTGTTGATGGAACAGCTTGTGCTGAATTTGCAGGAGGGATCATGATTTGTATGATGTTGTAGGTGTCCGTTTTAAAAAAGCGGGCAAAATATACTACTTTGATCCGGGTGAATTCGCTATTCCTAAGGACGATTTTGTAATAGTGGAGACTGTCCGCGGCGTTGAATTCGGTAAAGTTGTTACAGCCCGTAAGCAAGTAGATGAAAACGATGTTGTCCTGCCATTGAAAAAAGTACTTCGGGTAGCTGACGCGAAAGATAAGCTGATTGTCGATGAGAACAAGGCTGCTGCAGAAGAGGCTTACTCAATATGTTGTCAGAAGGTCATTGAGCATAAGCTGGATATGAAGCTAGTCGATGTCTCCTATACATTCGATAGAAATAAAGTCGTGTTTTATTTTACAGCGGATGGCCGCGTGGATTTCCGTGATTTAGTCAAAGATTTAGCTGCCATATTCAGAACTCGGATAGAGCTGCGCCAAATTGGGGTTAGGGATGAAGCAAAAATGCTTGGCGGCATCGGGCCTTGTGGCAGGATGCTTTGCTGCTCCACATTTCTTGGGGATTTTGAACCAGTTTCGATCAAAATGGCGAAGGATCAAAATTTATCATTAAACCCTACAAAAATCTCAGGATTATGCGGTCGGTTGATGTGCTGTCTGAAATATGAAAATGACGAGTATGAAAGTGCGAAGGAAATGCTTCCTGATTTAGGTGAAATGATTAATACGCCTGGTGGCAAAGGCAAGGTAGTGGGGCTTAATATTCTAGAACGCGTACTTCAGATTGAACTAATCGAGCAGGAAAGAGTATTAGAGTATACTCTAGATGAGATTCTAAAAGAGGGAGCCGTTTCTATTCAAGCCACAGATTATTAAGGTGGTGGGAGAGCGTGGATAAGAAAGCTATATTTGAGTCGGTGACCAATATGGAAACCCAGATAGGCCAATTGTATAAACAGCTTGGGGAATTGAAGCAGAACCTGGCTGAAATCCTTGAGGAAAACCAGTCGCTCAAGCTGGAAAACGAGCACTTGCGTCATCGGTTAGGCCTTGCGGAAGTCGAAACTGCGCCTGCTGCGGTAAAGATGAAGCAAAAAGTGAAAAATCGCACCGCTAGTACGGACAAGGTTATGGATATCGGGGAAGGCTATGATAATTTAGCCCGTATCTATCAAGAGGGCTTCCATATTTGTAATCTGCATTTTGGCAGTTTACGAAAAGAAGGAGATTGCCTGTTCTGTTTATCGTTTTTAAACAAGAAGTGATAATGGAATAATATATAAAAGAATGCTCCATCTCTTTTAAAGTGATAGATAGACCGTTTACAATATATAGTGATTCGGGGTCTGACGCATACTATGGGTCAGGCCCCTTTTTGTACGAGATGAAAGTCGAAGCATGGATCCTGGACATGCTTTTTCCATACATAATTAGGAGGGTAACAGCAATGGTGGAACTTAAAGGCGATGAGCGCCTCGATTATCTATTGGCTGAGAATTTAAGGATCATCCAGAGTCCATCGGTGTTCTCTTTTTCATTGGATGCCGTTTTATTATCAAGGTTCGTGAATGTCCCGATCCAAAAAGGGAAAATTGTCGACCTTTGTTCGGGGAATGGCGTCGTGCCCTTATTGCTGAGCACAAGGACGAAAGCGGCAATTACAGGCGTCGAGATTCAAGAGCGGTTATATGACATGGCCCAGCGAAGCATGGACCATAATGGCTTATCCTCCCGGATCGAGATGATCCATGGGGACATCAAGGAAATGCCGGAACAGATCGGTTATAGCAAATATGACGTGGTTACTTGCAATCCCCCTTATTTTCCGACGCCATTGATTGAGGAAATCAATAAAAATGAACATTTTGCCATTGCCCGGCATGAAATCATGTGTAATCTTGAAGACGTCATGCGCGTTTCCAGTCAATTGCTGCGTCAAGGGGGCAAAGCCGCTTTTGTTCATCGGCCGGGGCGCTTGATGGATATCCTGCATTTCATGAGGAAGTACAGGATCGAACCGAAACGGCTTCAATTCGTTTATCCCAAAAGCTCAAAGGAAGCCAATACGATTCTTATTGAGGGGATAAAGGATGGGAACCCTGATTTGAAGATTCTGCCTCCGCTCGTTGTATATAATGACGAAAATGAGTATAATCCGGAAATCAGAAGGATTTTATATGGAGAAGAATGAACATTATTTTTATGTCGTAAAGTGCAGGGACGGCAGCTATTATGCTGGTTATACAAATGACTTGGAGCGAAGGATCGCTGCCCATAATCAAGGCAAGGGGGCAAAGTATACACGAGGACGCACCCCGGTTGAACTGATTCATCATGAAATATTCGAAACACAGACATTGGCCATGCAGGCCGAATATAAATTCAAGCAATTGTCAAGAAAGCAAAAACAAATGTGGATGGCGAAGGGAGATATATGATATGTGGCAGCAAAAGAGTTTTGAAAAAGAAGGATTGGAGCCAGCCCTGTATCTGGTCCCTACACCGATAGGGAACCTTGAGGATATGAGTTTCCGGGCTTTAAGGATCTTAAAGGAAGCGAATGTCATTGCTGCCGAAGACACAAGGAATACGAAGAAATTATGCAATTACTTCGAAATTACGACACCTATCGTCAGCTACCATGAACATAATAAGGAATATAGCGGGAAGCAGATGCTAGAGAGGCTGCGGTCAGGAGAGGTCATCGCTTTGGTAAGTGATGCCGGTTTACCTACGATTTCTGATCCCGGATACGAACTGGTCAAGGATGCAATAGCCGAGCGGTTTAAAGTCATCCCGCTCCCGGGTGCAAACGCTGCATTAACGGCATTGATTGCATCAGGGCTCACGCCGCAGCCCTTTTACTTTTATGGATTTTTACAGCGCGGAGCCAAAGAAAAGAAGCGGGAGCTGGAAAAGTTAAAAAAGATGGAATCGACTTGGATCATATATGAATCACCGCACCGCTTAAAAGAAACTTTGAAGCATATGCAGGAAGTACTCGGTGACCGTCGGATTGTATTGTGTCGTGAATTAACCAAGAAATTCGAAGAATTCATTCGGGGGACGATAAGTGAAGCGCTGACTTGGGCGACGGAGTCCGAAATCCGCGGTGAGTTCTGTTTAATAATCGAAGGCGGGCAATTTCCGGACGAAGAGGCTTCCGAAGCCTGGTGGGCGGAACTTGATTTAGTCGGGCATGTCAATCACTATATAGAAGCCGAGCAGTACACTTCAAAGGACGCCATCAAGCAAGTCGCAAAGGATCGCGATATCCAAAAACGAGATGTATATCAAGCGTATCACATTGATGGCGAGGATAAATGAGCAAAAAAAAACTTCCGGGGTCCGGAAGTTTTTTTGTTAGGCAATTATTTAGAAGTCGTGAAATTTTGTTGAATTTCTTGGATAAGCAATTCAGCGCCTTCACGGCTAAGGATCAATTTACCGTTTGCAAGTGTAAGGTTGTTATCGGAAACTTCACCTGTAACTTGGCAAGTCATGTTTGGTTTGTATTTTTTCAAGATGATGCGCTCGTCATCAACGTAGATTTCAAGAGCATCTTTCTCAGCGATTCCCAATGTACGACGAAGCTCGATTGGAATAACGACCCGGCCTAATTCATCAACTTTACGAACAATACCTGTAGATTTCATTTTAGAATTTCTCCTCTCAGATTACAATCTAGTACCCTATTTCTATTTTTTTCGCCATTATTCGACAAATTTTTTTATAAACTTATAATACCAGCCATTCCCATATTCGTCAATGATTTATTTTCATTTTTTTGTAAGAAAAGAGCATGACTGCATTTCCAGGGTTCAAAAATGGTTTTAATGAGCAAAAACTGGATATGTCCTCATCATTTAGATGTTCATCAGCTACAAAAAATTACGCATGTCACCACAATTCGACAAAAGACTTCTTTATTATATGATTAAATGCATTTTAGTTTCAAAGCATAAGTTCTCAGTTAAGGATAATTTCCAGAGAAAGCTTTCAAATATGTGATATGTTGCACAAAAAAAGATTTTTAGGTATATTTTGTGGAGGTAAGAGGTAATGCTGACAAAAAGGAAGTTACCCCCTTAACATTATTTTTAAAGACACCGATTCAAACGATTATAATTCCACCATCATGAGGATTTGATTTGTGATTATTGTCGCGCAGAATCGCATATAGCGTTAAAATAGAGATAATTACTTTTAATATAGTCTGATGGCTTTGGCAAGTCGCATCGCCAGTTTTCCAAAAGATGAGGAGGGAACCAAGTGAAAGATAAACTAAAAACATTTTATATCACGACACCCATATATTACCCGAGCGGTAATTTACATATAGGGCACGCGTACACGACAGTGGCAGGTGATGCCATGGCCCGTTATAAAAGGATGCGGGGCTTTGATGTGATGTATCTGACAGGGACTGATGAACACGGCCAAAAAATCCAGCGTAAAGCAGCTGAAGAAGGAATCACCCCGCAGCAATACGTGGATAACATCGTAACGGGGATTAAAGAGCTATGGGAAAAGCTTGATATTTCATATGATGATTTCATTCGGACGACGGAGGATCGCCATAAAGCGGTTGTAGCCAAAATCTTCAAAAGGCTCCTTGACCAGGGCGATATCTACTTGGACCAATATGAAGGCTGGTATTGTACACCTTGTGAATCCTTCTTCACGGAACGTCAGGTAGAGGAGAGCAATGGGAACTGTCCGGACTGCGGCAGACCTGTCGAAAAAGTGAAAGAAGAATCATACTTCTTTAAGATGAGTAAATATGCAGATCGATTATTGAAGTTCTACGAGGAAAACCCTGATTTCATCCAACCGGAATCGCGTAAGAACGAAATGATCAATAATTTCATTAAACCAGGCTTGGAAGATCTGGCCGTTTCGCGCACTACCTTCGATTGGGGCATCAAGGTGCCAGGAGATCCAAAGCACGTCATTTATGTATGGATCGATGCCTTGACCAATTATATAACGGCCTTAGGATATGGAACGGACAAGGATTCTAAATACTTGAATTATTGGCCTGCTGATGTACATCTGGTCGGAAAGGAAATCGTTCGTTTCCATACCATTTATTGGCCAATCATGCTGATGGCCCTTGATGTACCGCTTCCTAAGAAAGTCTTTGCCCATGGCTGGCTGCTCATGAAAGATGGGAAGATGTCCAAATCAAAAGGGAATGTGGTCGATCCCGTTACCTTGATTGATCGTTACGGCCTGGATTCCTTACGCTATTACCTATTGCGTGAAGTTCCCTTTGGTTCTGACGGTGTGTTCACTCCTGAGGGGTTTGTGGAACGAATCAACTTCGACCTGGCTAATGATCTAGGCAATTTGTTAAACCGAACGGTGGCAATGGTCAACAAGTATTTTGATGGTGTGATCCCGAGCTATCAAGGATCGAATCGTGAATTTGAAAAAGCCTTGCTTGAAATGAATCATGATACGGTTGGCAAGTATGAGGAAGCGATGGAGAAAATGGAGTTTTCAGTTGCGCTAACGTCCATTTGGCAGCTTGTGAGCAGGACGAACAAATTCATTGATGAAACACAGCCATGGTCGCTTGCCAAAGATGAAGCAAGAAAAGAAGAGCTTGCCAGTGTTATGGTTCATTTAGCGGAATCCTTACGTAGGACGGCTATCCTTTTGAAGCCTTTCTTGACGCAGACGCCGGAAAAAATCTTTGCCCAGCTTAGCATCCAGGATGAAGTGTTAACTTCATGGGATAGCTTAGCGGAGTTCGGCCAAATCCCTGCGGACACGAAAGTGTTGAAGGGCGACCCGATCTTCCCTCGTTTGGACATGGAAGAGGAAGTTTCATATATTAAAGAGCAAATGCAAGGCGGTGCCGAGAAAGCGCCTGAAAAAGCGGAAGAGCCCATTCCGGAGGTTGATGAAATCACGATAGATGACTTTACGAAAGTGGAGCTTCGTGTGGCCCAGGTCATCGAAGTAGAACCGGTGAAGAAGGCGGATAAGCTTCTGAAGCTGCAGCTTGATTTAGGCTATGAGAAGCGCCAAGTCGTATCTGGCATTGCCCAGCACTATAAACCTGAAGATTTAGTAGGTAAAAAAGTGATATGCGTAACGAATTTAAAGCCTGTTAAGCTTCGTGGCGAGCTCTCTCAAGGGATGATTTTGGCTGGCAGTCAGGAAGGCAAGCTCTCGGTCGCGACAATAGATTCATCGATTCCAAATGGTTCAAAGGTGAAATAAACCCTCAAAAAACATAAAGGTGTTTCATATGAAACATTTTTATGTTTTTTTCTTTATGGTTTTGGAAAAAGTAAATAGGCCTGCATGTACCCGTTGTAATCTTTTTGTTATCTAATTGTGAAACATAATACATTCATTCTTAAATAAAATAGTGCTAGAAAGGAAGAGTAAAAATGTTATTTGATACACACGTTCATGTAAATGCGGAACAATTCAACGAGGATCTCGAAGAAGTCATTGAAAGAGCCAAGGAAGCTGGAGTGAATCATATGGTAGTGGTTGGCTTTGACAGGCCAACCATCAAAAGGGCGATGGAATTGGTGGAAGCTTATGATTTCATGTATGCCGCAGTCGGATGGCACCCTGTGGATGCCATAGATATGACCGAAGACGACTTACAATGGATCGAGGAGCTATCCAGTCATCCAAAGGTAGTGGCGATTGGAGAAATGGGGCTTGATTACCATTGGGATAAATCGCCTAAGGATGTACAAAAAGAGGTATTCAGGAAGCAAATCCGATTGGCGAAAAAAGTGGGGCTGCCCATCATCATTCATAATCGCGAAGCGACGGCGGATATCGTGAACATCTTGAAGGAAGAAGAGGCCTCCAGTGTGGGCGGCATCATGCATTGCTTTAGCGGGAGCGCTGAAACGGCGTTGGAATGCATAGAGATGAATTTCTATATTTCGTTGGGCGGCCCCGTGACCTTTAAAAATGCCAAAAAACCAAAAGAGGTAGCAGCTGCCGTGCCTTTGGACCGTTTGTTGGTTGAAACGGATTGTCCCTATCTGGCACCTCATCCTTTTAGGGGAAAACGTAATGAACCCTCTTATGTGAAGCTGGTCGCCGAGCAGATTGCGGAAATCAAACAGCTAACGATAGAGGAAGTTTCCAAGGCAACGACGGAAAATGCCAAGAAATTATTCGGCATTAACTGACAGTATTTTTGACAATTTCCATCGGGGTTCGCTAGCGAAAATCGCGATTTTCGAGATTTCAACAAATCTCACTCCCACAATGGGCTTATTATGTCGAGAAGTCGCCCTTTCCTTTTGATTCCGGACTATGCATAATAGGTAGTAATTTCCTGAATGAGAAGTGAATGGGTTGACAGCTTGATAACTAAGTCTATATAATCACCGGGAGGAAGGAGGAGTTTTTCATTCTATTAAATACTATGAAAAGCCTTATCCCCAAACAGCTTGGGAAGAAGAGAATGGCAATGGCCATATGCAGTGCAATTCTTGTTTCCGCAGCATTGGGATTACTAATCCATCAAGGAACAAAGCATACAGTCACGATCATGCTAGACGGAAAAAAAGAGGTAGTGCGGACACACGCATCTACTGTCAATGATATTTTGAAAGATTTAGAGATTACCGTTCAAGCCGCGGACTATGTCCACCCATCAAGGGACAGCAAGGTGGGCGACAATTTAGAGGTTGTCTACAAGCCGGCGCAAAAAATCGTCATGAACCAGGATGGTGAAACCGAGGAAGTTTGGTCAACCGCTGATACGGTAGACGAGTTCTTGAAAGAACAAGATTTGGATGTGAAGGAACAGGATAAGATCACACCCTCAAAAGGTACGAAGCTAAAAGGGAATATGGAAGTTGCCATAGACAAAGCCTTTGCACTGAAGTTAGTGGTGGGCGGTGATGAAAAAAAGGTATGGTCAACTTCGACTACTGTCGCTGACTTTTTAAAGCAACAAGGAGTAAAACTCAATGATTTGGATCGAGTTGAGCCAGAACTAGCCGAGAAAGTTGAAGCTAAGAATACGGTAAACGTAATTCGAATTGAAAAAGTCACCGATGTAGTGGAAGAACCAGTTGACTTTGCTGTCATTACGAAAAAAGATGACTCCTTATCAAAAGGGAAAGAGAAAATTGTCAAAGAGGGAAAAGACGGACTCATTTCCAAGAAATTTGAAGTCATTAAAGAAAATGGCAAAGAGGTCAAAAGAGAATTACTTTCAGAAAAAGTCGTGAATAAAAAGCAGGATAAGGTTGTAACGGTCGGAACGAAAACGACCGTTGCCCAAGCATCACGCGGCGTAACCAACGTCAGTTCGCCCAATGGGAAAGAAATATACGTTTCATCAACCGCTTATACAGCCAGTTGCAAGGGTTGTTCAGGTGTCACGTCCACAGGCGTGAATCTCAAGAGTAATCCCGGTGCGAAAATCATTGCTGTCGATCCAAGCGTAATCCCCTTAGGGTCGAAAGTCTATGTAGAGGGCTATGGCTATGCAGTGGCTGCTGACAAAGGCGGCGCTATCAAGGGGAATAAGATCGACGTTTTCTTTTCTTCAAAAAATGACGCCTACCGTTGGGGTGTAAAGCAAGTTAAGATTCGCGTATTGGACTAATAAGGTTTCTCTCGCAGGAGATGAATTCGTCTCCTGTTTTTTGACGTTTTATTTTCCATTTGTTGAAAAACCTCATGTAAAACTGTTTTAATAAGATAGACGTAGCAAAAATTGCTTAAGATGTAATATGTGTGTTTATTTCATAAATGATGCTGGCTGGAATCATTGTCATTGTTCCGTAAAATTTCTTCTGCAAATGGGGAGGCATCACAGGTGGCCCAGATGCATGTATCAATAGCGATCCAAAGCGCATGCGCTTTTCTGTATGGAGGATAAGGATAACATGAAAAAAATTAAAGAAATCATTGTTGTAGAAGGTAAGGACGATACGGTAGCGATAAAAAGGGCCGTTAATGCCGATACAATAGAAACGAACGGCTCGGCTGTGGATGAAGCGTGTATTGAGCAGGTCAGGCTTGCACAAAAGACGCGAGGTGCGATCATTTTCACAGATCCTGATTTTCCTGGTCAAAAAATCAGGAATATCATTTCGGAACAGGTAAAAGGGTGTAAACATGCCTTTTTAACGAAGAAGGAGGCCCTCCCTAAGTCAGGCAGGGGAATAGGCGTGGAGCATGCATCGCCTGAGGCGATCCGTCATGCTTTGAAAGATGCACAATTAATGGATGAAGAGGCTTCGGAAGAAATTTCACAGCAGGATTTGATAGATGCAGGTTTAATAGGAGGTTCCGGCGCCAAGGAACGAAGGGAAAGACTTGGAACCATCTTGAAAATCGGATTCACGAATGGAAAGCAGCTATATAAGCGACTGAAAATGTTCCAAATATCAACCGAGGCTTTTGCTGAAGCAATGGTACAGATCAATCAGGAGGAAAACCATGAATAAGGATATAGCAACACCCGTCAGGACCAAGGATATATTGAAAAAGTACGGATTCTCCTTTAAAAAGAGCTTAGGCCAAAACTTTTTAATCGATACGAATATCTTGAAGCGCATCGTCGATCATGCCAATTTGACAGAGGAAAGCGGTGCCATTGAAATCGGCCCGGGAATCGGCGCTTTGACGGAACAACTTGCGAAAAGCAGTAAAAAGGTTACGGCATTCGAGATCGATCAGCGTTTGCTGCCAATCTTATCTGATACACTTTCTCCTTATGACAATGTGAACATCATTCACGGAGATGTTTTAAAGGCAGACGTGAAGAAGGTCATTGAGGAAGAATTCGCTGGCTTCTCGGATTTGATGGTTGTGGCCAATTTGCCGTACTATGTGACGACGCCAATCATTTTAAAGCTATTGTCCGAGAATCTTCCGATCAGGGGTATCGTGTGCATGCTGCAAAAGGAAGTGGCTGATCGAATTGCCGCTAAACCTGGTACAAAGGAATACGGTTCCTTATCGATTGCGATTCAATATTATACGGAAGCGGAGACCGTGATGATCGTTCCCAAAACGGTATTCATGCCTCAGCCTAATGTCGATTCAGCTGTCATTCGTCTTACTAAGCGGGTTCAGCCGATCGTTGAGGTTCTTGATGAGGATTTCTTCTTCATTGTCACGAGGGCCAGCTTCGCACAGCGCCGGAAAACGATTTTAAACAACTTAACGAGCCAGCTGCAAGATGGAAAAGCGAAAAAGGAACTCATACTTGCTGCTCTAGAAGCAGCGGAAGTCGATCCGACCAGACGTGGTGAAACATTGAGCATAGAAGAATTTGGCCGCTTGAGCGATGCACTATTGCCAAACTTCAAATAAGGATATTGGAAAACCGGAATGGGGTCACTCCCAGCTTCCGGTTTTTTTGTTTTGACCGGTGGCCCGCGCGATATGAAAAACCTGACGATGAAGATGGTCAATCCCCAACTTTCACCATTCAAGATTGGCTTGCATAACTTAAGAATGAAAATAAACTAGGGCGGGCTGAAAATAAGTCTTCTCATGGGGTGGGGCCATGAATATTCAAATTAACGATATTGTCGGTCGGGTTTCCTATAAATGCGACGTGCTGTTCCGGGTAATCGATATTCGTGAGATTGCCGGAAGACGGGAAGCAGTCCTTTATGGGGAAGATATCCGGCTGATCGCAGATGCACCTTTTCAAGATTTAATGATCATTAATGATCATGAAAGAAATGATCGACAAAGGTCGAATGAGGCACTTCAAGAGCAATCTTACCGTTTATTAACACAAGATCTTGAGCTGCAGCAGCAAAAAAACGGCTATCAGTCCAGTAATGGCTATCGCTATAGCGGTGAATACTTTCAAATACCAGGCAGGGTCCTCCATGTTGATGGAGATGCTTCTTACTTAAGGAAATGCCTCGATCTATATCAAAAATTCGGTATCCCGGTCAATGGCGTTTATTGCAATGAAAAGGAAATGCCCCAAAGGATCGGGGGACTGCTGGACCATTACAGGCCGGATATCCTTGTTGTCACCGGGCATGACGCCTATTCAAAATCAAAAGGGCCGATGTCCGATATCAATGCATACCGTCACTCAAAGGACTTTGTCCAGACAGTTAGGGAAGCAAGAAGGAAGGTTTCACATTTAGACCAGCTGATTATATTTGCCGGGGCGTGTCAATCTCATTTTGAATCACTCATCCAAGCTGGGGCGAATTTTGCAAGCTCTCCATCGCGTGTTAACATTCATGCTCTTGATCCTGTGTATATTGTCGGAAAGGTGAGCTTCTCTCCTTTTACCGAGAATATTCATGTATGGGATGTACTAAGGAATACGTTAACGGGCGAGAAAGGCTTAGGCGGGGTAGAGACAAGAGGGGTGTTACGGACCGGACTGCCTTTCAAGCCATTTCAGGAAGAATGAGCGAGCTGCATTTTTAAAAGAATGCAGCTTGCTTTCATCGTATCAGGATTCGGATATCCTCCTTTGGAATCGGTGATTTAGCGATAGGTCGACAAAATATACGGTTATAATTACGAAAATTCGGCTGATTGAATAAGGTGATAGTTCGTTTACATAATTTTTCATTTCCCAGGATATAATAAAATTGTTCAGGATTTTGCCGAATTTCAGGTAAAAATATATTGACTACATTTTTAAGTGCTGATATAATTTATTATTTTGTTTGCGTATATATGTAAATTGTGATATACTTAACTTAGTGAGGTGGACCGAAAATGCCAAAAACTCTAGCTGATATTAAAACTGCACTTGATTCAAACCTAGGCAAAAGATTGCTCTTAAAAGCAAATGGTGGAAGAAGAAAGACTGTAGAACGTTTTGGAATTTTGGCGGAAACTTATCCGGCTGTTTTTGTAATTGAGCTCGACCAAGATGAAAATGCGTTTGAAAGAGTATCTTACAGCTATGCGGATGTTTTAACGGAAACCGTAGAACTAACATTTTTAAACAAACAACAAGAGATGTAACTTAGACGAAGCAGCGAACATGAGTTTGCTGCTTTTTGTTTTGGCCTGGAAGGACAATCGATTTTCATAAAAGGTGTAATGAAATAACGTATGATGCAAACACTAGGCATGTGACAGCATGTGAAAGGGGTCGTTTCGCTTGAGCAGGAGAAAAGGGATTATGTCAGATGGTCTTAAAGAAGAATTGGCAAAAGAACTTGGATTTTACGATGTGGTCCAGAAAGAAGGCTGGGGAGGAATCCGGGCCAAGGACGCAGGGAACATGGTGAAGCTTGCTATCGAAAAAGCACAACGTCAATTGGTGAACAAAGAATAAATTGAACACTAAATTGCAACATGCTGTCACCCTTTAAAGAAGCCGGGCTCCCGTTACAATGTATAGCACGATTCATTTTTGCTTACATTGTAGATAAGGAGTCCGGTTTTTTATGTATCGTAAGGGCTGTATGAATATTGTAAGCAGGGAGAAGCTGCTCGCCCATATGCCTACTGCATGTGTCCATTCGCCTCTGAAGGTCGATCTTCGCTTCAATACATTGAAATTACGATGAAAAAACCTTTAGAATATAAACAAATATGATAGAATAGGACAAGAACTTTTAAGAACGTTAAAGTAGGTGGACATATTGAAGCTTATGGAAAAAGCCCCGGCTAAGATTAACTTGGCTTTGGATGTGCTTTTCAAACGGCCTGACGGGTATCATGAGGTGGAAATGATCATGACGACAGTCGACCTTGCCGATAGAATTGAACTGAAGGAAATAAAGGGAAACCATATACAGATTCTATCCCATAATCGATTCGTTCCGGATGATCATCGGAATTTAGCTTACCAAGCCGCATTTATTCTAAAGGAACGTTTTGGAATCAATAAAGGTGTTTCTATAACTATAGAGAAAAATATTCCTGTAGCAGCTGGACTTGCCGGGGGAAGCAGTGATGCCGCAGCTACCCTGAGAGGCTTAAATAGACTGTGGAAGCTTGGGCTATCCATGGACGAGCTTGCGGAAATAGGAGCGGAAATTGGCTCTGATGTATCCTTTTGTGTCTATGGGGGAACGGCTCTGGCCAGAGGGCGCGGGGAAAAAATCACGCATCTGCCGGCACCGCCGAAATGCTGGGTCATTTTAGCCAAGCCGACAATTGGCGTTTCCACGGCTGATATATACAAAAGGCTCCAAATTTCAAAAATGGATCATCCGGATGTGCCTGGAATGATCTCGGCGATCAAGGCAAACAGTTATCAGGATGTATGCGATGGGTTGGGCAATGTTCTCGAGCAAGTGACATTGCAGTTATATCCGGAAGTTGCAAATATTAAAGATCAAATGAAAACATTCGGAGCAGATTCGGTCTTGATGAGCGGAAGCGGCCCTACCGTTTTTGGTTTGGTGGAACATGACTCGCGCATGCAAAGAATATATAACGGGCTGCGGGGATTCTGTGATCAAGTCTATGCGGTCCGTTTATTGGGCGATCGAAACAATCTTGAATAGAAACGTACATTAGTGGTATAGTTGCTATATAATATTCGGAATTCACAAAGGGGGTGTCTCAATGAAATTTCGTCGCAGCGAGAGGCTGGTCGATATGACCAATTATTTATTAGAACATCCAGGAGAACTTGTCTCGCTTACTTATTTTGCTGAAAGGTATAGTTCGGCAAAATCCTCGATCAGTGAAGATTTGACAATCATCAAGGATACCTTTGAACAGCGTGGGATCGGATCTTTAACGACCGTTCCGGGTGCGGCAGGCGGCGTGAAATATATCGTATCCATCAAGGAAGGCGAAGCAAATGCCTTCATTGACGAATTATGCGAAACGATTGCCAGCCCTGAAAGGCTTCTTCCCGGCGGCTATCTGTATATGACAGATATATTAGGGCATCCGCAAACCGTGAATAAGGTTGGCAGGATCATCGCTTCCATGTATGCCAGGAAAAATGTTTCGGTCATTATGACCATGGCAACCAAAGGGATATCATTGGCCTATGCCGTGGCAAATTATTTGAACGTGCCGGTCGTCATCGTTAGAAGGAACAATAAAGTGACGGAAGGTTCTACAGTGAGCATCAATTATGTTTCAGGCTCTTCGAAGAGAATTCAGACGATGGTACTTTCGAAACGAAGTTTGGTTGAGGGTTCGAATGTATTGATTGTGGATGATTTCATGAAGGCTGGAGGCACCATTAATGGTATGGTCAGTTTATTGGATGAATTCAAGGCAACAGTGGCCGGAATTGCCGTGCTGGTTGAATCGGAGCATACCGAGGAATGCCTTGTCGAGGATTATGTATCCTTAATCAAATTGACACAGGTAGTAGAAAGAGACAAAAAAATCAATGTCAGCCGTGGAAATTATTTTTCTAAAAAGGGATAGGGGGAATCATTTCATGAAAACGATACATACGAATGAAGCACCGGCAGCAATCGGCCCATATTCACAAGGCGTGATCGTCGATAAGTTATTTTTCAGTTCAGGGCAAATTCCGCTTACTGCTACTGGTGAAATGGTGACGGGTGATGTCAAGGAACAAACTCATCAAGTGTTCAAAAACCTTCAAGCCGTGTTGAAAGAAGCGGGGGCATCCTTGGAAACGGTCATCAAGGCCACTGTATTCATTAAAAGCATGGACGATTTCGGTTCGATCAATGAAGTATACGGAGAATATTTTTCAAGTCACAAACCTGCCCGTTCTTGTGTAGAGGTTGCACGCCTCCCTAAAGATGCACTGGTGGAGATAGAAGTGGTTGCGCTCGTTAAATAACGGGCGTTTTTTTGCTTTTAAGGGGCATACGTAATGGGTATTTTTCCTGTAATATCAGGGAAGTTTCTGTAATTTTTGAAAACTAGGCTGAATTTTCTAAAAAACTTACAGATAATAGAAGGAGTTCACGTTTTTTTGTTGAATATGTACTTTAAGTTTTAACAACAACAAAAAGGGATGGTGAGCTTAAATGGAAGTAACTGACGTAAGATTACGCCGTGTGAATACGGATGGTCGTATGAGAGCTATCGCATCAATTACATTGGATAATGAATTTGTGGTTCATGATATTCGTGTAATCGACGGAAACAATGGTTTATTTGTAGCAATGCCAAGTAAACGAACTCCTGATGGAGAATTCCGGGATATCGCTCATCCAATCAATTCCTCGACACGCGGTAAAATTCAAGAAGCTGTCTTGACAGAATATCATCGATTGGGAGAACTTGAAACTGAACTAGAGGAAGCTGGAGCTGGGGCTTCTTAATCAACCTTACTTTTAACATTGAAATGTAAACTCGTGCATCTAGAGCCTACTTCATAAGTAGTGCTCTTTTTTAGTTTATTCCAAAGCGGGAAATCCAGAACCGTCCATTCGTCCGCAAAGTTCTGTGTTGATTGGATTTGTTTCGAGATATTTGCGGTGGTTCTTCACCATTCATATACCCAATTTTTTATTTTTCAAACCTTTTTAATGATCCCATTTTATTGGGGATAGGGCCTATCCCTTTCATAAAAATGAGCCGAGCAGCCTCATATCGTCATGTGGATGACAGAAGATGCGGTGCCGCTTAAAGATGCCCTTATAGGGCAAGATGGCGAACGGGCCTTTTTTGGCAATAATGGGTTGGGAAGGGCTTTCCGGAAGGGGAAGGCTCGGTTTCTGCATGATTATGGTCATGAAAATCGGCGTCCGACAGGAATTTAACCTTTTTTCAAAGATTTCAAGGCTGCTAAACGGAATATCGAAAAGCTGATTGGTTATCGGAAATTGAATTTTTTATTTTCAAGCGGTTGACAATAATATGTACTTTTAATTGTTGCCTTGAAATGAATCACTATTTGAGATAATATTTTTAGTGGATAAAAAGGTGAAAATGGAGGCCTGTTATGAGTAATCGCTATGCAATAATTTTGGCCGCTGGGCAAGGTACAAGGATGAAATCTAAGCTTTATAAGGTTTTGCACCCTGTTTGCGGGAAACCAATGGTACAACATGTTATCGATCATGTCAATCAACTTCAAATAGAGGATATTGTAACAGTCATCGGCCATGGAGCTGAAAAAGTTCAAGATCAGCTTGGCGATTCATGCAAGTATGCCCTGCAAGACCAGCAATTAGGTACGGCACATGCCGTCATGCAAGCGGAGAGCGTTTTATCCGGTAAAAGCGGAACGACCCTTGTAATTTGCGGTGATACGCCCTTGATCAAAGCAGAAACGATGGAAGAGCTCATAGCATTGCATGAGCGGAGTCAGGCGAAAGCAACAATCTTAACGGCATATGCAGATAATCCGACTGGCTACGGAAGGGTCCTTCGCGGTGAAGGCGGACTTGTAGAAAAAATCGTCGAGCATAAGGATGCCTCTGATGAAGAAAGATATGTTAAGGAAATAAATACCGGTACATATTGCTTCGACAACCAAGCATTGTTTAGCGCATTGAAAAAGGTTTCAAATGAAAATGTCCAGGGCGAATATTACCTGCCGGATGTTATTGAAATTTTAAAACAAGAAGGCGAAACAGTGACGGCATTCCAATCCAGCGATTTCGAGGAGACATTAGGGGTAAATGACCGTGTGGCTTTATCGCAGGCCGAGCAGATTTTACGGAAACGCATCAATGAATCGCATATGCGAAATGGTGTAACGATCATCGACCCATTGACGACTTTCATTGAAGCTAATGTGCAAATCGGACAGGATACGGTCATTAACCCTGGATCATGCATCAAGGGAAACAGTGTGATTGGCCAAGATTGCTTGATCGGTCCGAATACGGAAATCAGTGATTGTGAAATTGGTGATGGAACGGAGATCTTTCAATCGGTCGTGCATGAAAGCAGAATCGGAAGTGCCGTTAAAATCGGGCCTTTCGCTCATGTTAGACCTCATTCGGATATTCACGATTCCGTTAAAATCGGAAATTTTGTCGAAATTAAAAAG
Source organism: Peribacillus sp. FSL E2-0218 (assembly GCF_037992945.1). Lineage (NCBI taxonomy): Bacteria > Bacillati > Bacillota > Bacilli > Caryophanales > Bacillaceae > Peribacillus > Peribacillus sp. FSL E2-0218. The sequence goes on from NZ_CP150304.1 coordinate 57,118, forward strand.
GCCGTTTTCGGCAATGGAAGCAAAGCCTCGCATTTGAGTTATATCGGTGATGCAGAGGTTGGAGAGAATGTTAATATCGGCTGCGGATCTATTACCGTGAACTACGACGGCAAAAATAAACATTTGACGAAGATTGAGGACAACGTCTTCATAGGCTGCAACTCTAATCTTGTTGCACCTGTGACAATTGGAGAAGGGGCATATGTGGCTGCAGGGTCAACCATTACGCAAGATGTACCGCAGGAAGCCTTGTCAGTTGCCCGGGCTCGTCAAGTCAACAAAGAAGATTATGTGAAGAATTTAAAATTCAATAAATAACCGACGGAGGTCATCATGTCAAATCAGTATTTAGATCCTAATTTAAAAGTATTCTCGTTGAATTCAAACTTTGATTTAGCTCAAGAAATTGCAGCTGCAATCGGTGTTGAACTTGGAAAATGTAGCGTAACCAGTTTCAGTGACGGTGAAGTTCAGATTAATATTGAAGAAAGCATTCGTGGCTGTGACGTATATGTGATTCAATCAACAAGTCAACCAGTTAATGAAAATTTAATGGAACTTTTAATTATGATCGATGCTCTTAAACGTGCTTCAGCTAAGACGATCAATATTGTTATGCCATACTATGGTTATGCACGGCAAGACCGTAAAGCACGCGCACGTGAACCGATTACTGCCAAACTTGTGGCGAACCTTTTGGAAACGGCTGGTGCCCATCGTGTCATCACCCTGGATCTTCACGCGCCGCAAATCCAAGGTTTCTTCGATATTTTAATCGATCACCTTGTTGCCGTTCCGATTTTAGCGGATCACTTCAAAGAAAAAGATCTAAGTGATATTGTCATCGTTTCTCCTGATCATGGCGGTGTTACGCGCGCCCGTAAAATGGCAGATCGCCTAAAAGCGCCTATTGCCATTATCGATAAGCGCCGTCCAAGACCGAACGTGGCGGAAGTCATGAACATCATTGGTAATATTGAAGGGAAAACAGCAATCCTGATCGATGACATCATCGATACGGCAGGCACGATTACACTGGCTGCAAATGCACTTGTGGAAAATGGCGCTAAAGAGGTTTATGCTTGTTGTACTCACCCGGTCCTTTCAGGTCCTGCCATCGAAAGGATTCAAAATTCAACGATCAAGGAATTGGTCGTGACCAACTCAATCGTCCTGTCTGAAGATAAGAAAATCGATAAGATAGTCGGACTTTCCGTAGCACCTTTGATTGCCGAGGCCATCATTCGTGTTCACGAGGAACAATCAGTCAGCACATTATTCGATTGATGAAAATAAATACGCATACTAAAAAACATGGTGGGCCCTTAGGCTCACCATGTTTTAGGTTAATGGAACCAACATGGGGAATTGCCTAATTCTTAGTTGACAGGTGTGAATACTAGTAATAAAATGAACATACAATTTCCATCCATTTAAATGGAATGGAATATAACGAAAGTACGCCGATCGGGCTACCGAAGGCTCCTTTTTACTCACCATTGAATCATGAGGCATTTTTCTGTGCCTTATCCCATGGTGAGGAAAGGAGCTTTTTATTTTATATAAAAAGTGGGGGAAGGGTGTGCAGAGTATGAAAAAAAAGCAAATATGGCTGCTGGCCATTCTTTGCGTCTTCTTGCTGATCATAGGTGGATGCGGACAGGAGAAAACCAGCTCCAAACGTAACGATGCAAAAGAATCGGCTAAAACCATTCAAATCGGTTATCAAAAATTCGGGACATTAAATATTTTAAAATCGAAGGGAGATCTGGAAAGACGTTTAAAAGATGCGGGTTATACCGTCGATTGGACAGAATTCCCCGCAGGCCCTCAGCTGCTTGAAGCCTTGAATGTCGGCAGCATTGACTTTGGGCACACAGGGGAAGCGCCGCCGATTTTTGCCCAGGCAGCCAATGCTCCGCTTGTCTATGTTGCCAATCAGCCGGCAAATCCTGCTGGGGAGGCTATTGTCGTACAAAAGGATTCCCCCATTAAAAGTGTGAAGGAATTGAAAGGCAAGAAGGTCGGCTTGAATAAAGGCTCCAATGTGCACTACCTTTTGGTCAAGGCTTTGGAGGAGGCGGGCCTTACATTGGATGATATTAAACCTGTCTACTTACCGCCGGCTGATGCAAGGGCGGCCTTTGAAGGGAACCAAATTGATGCATGGGTAATATGGGACCCTTTCTTATCGGCAGCGGAATTGGAACTGAAAACGAAAACGATCCAGAATGGAGAAGGGCTTGTTTCGAATCGGGAATTCTTCTTGGCTACCGATACCTTTGCCGGGAATGAAGAGGCTTTGAACATCATAAAAGAAGAACTGATAAAGGTGGATAAATGGATAGAAGAAAACCCAAGCGATGTCGCCGAGTTTTTATCACCGGAAATAGGAATGAGTGTTGAAGTATTAGAAAAAACATTAAAAAGAAAGAAATACGGTCTTGAGGATATTTCCGATTCCGTTTTGGATGATCAGCAAAAAATAGCCGATACATTTTACAATCTTAAATTAATTCCAAGCAAAATTAACGTGTTGGATGCATCCATAAAAAATAATGAAGGGGGAAATGGAAAATGAAAATTTTTTGGTTTTTGCCATCACATGGGGAAAGTCGCTATTTAGGAACGACAAAGGGCGGGAGGGCGATTACACTTCCGTATTTAAAGCAAATCGCACAGGCGGTCGACCATTTAGGTTTTGAAGGAGCTTTGCTGCCGACGGGCCGTTCATGTGAGGATGCATGGGTAGTGGGTTCTTCATTGATTTTAGCAACCGAAAGGATGAAATTTTTAGTGGCGATACGTCCGGGGTTAATGTCACCGACCTTGGCTGCCCGGATGGCTTCAAGCTTCGATAGGCTATCGGACGGCAGGCTCTTGATCAATGTAGTCACCGGCGGGGACCCAGTCGAATTGGCGGGCGACGGCGTCTTTCTTGATCATAAAGAACGCTATGGGCAGACGGATGAATTCCTGGATATCTGGAGAGAGGCTTTGGATGGCGGAAAAGTGGATTTTGAAGGCGAGCACTTGAAAGTTAAAGGTGGAAATATCCTGTTGCCACCTGTACAAAAGCCGTATCCTCCACTCTATTTCGGCGGTTCGTCGGAGCCGGCCATCGATATAGCCGGAAAGCATATTGACGTGTACTTGACGTGGGGTGAGCCACCAGGGCAAGTAGCGGAGAAAATCGAGAAGGTTCGTAAGAAGGCAGCAGAGTATGGACGCCAGGTCAAATTCGGCATAAGGATGCATGTCATCGTAAGGGAAACGGAAGCGGAAGCTTGGCAGGCGGCGGAAGAACTCATCCAATACGTCGATGATGAAATGATTGAAAATTCACAAAAAATATTCGGGCGTTTCGATTCAGTGGGACAGAAAAGGATGTCACAACTTCATAATGGAAGCAGGGATTCGCTGGAAATCAGCCCTAACTTATGGGCAGGCGTCGGCCTTGTGCGCGGCGGGGCTGGGACGGCACTAGTCGGAAGTGCGGCGAATGTTGCCGCCCGAATGAAGGAATATGAAGAAATCGGGATAGAATCCTTTGTTTTATCCGGTTACCCCCACCTGGAAGAAGCGTACCGTGTGGCGGAATTATTATTCCCTTTGCTTCCGATTGAACAACAGCAAGCACCCGTTTCAAAGGCGACGAGCCCATTCGGGGAAATACTGGCAAATGACCACTACCCTACAAAAGGAAGTGAAAGTGAAGATGCAAGCAAAGTTAAACAAAACGTTCAATAAATCACATTTCATCTCATGGCTCGTCCCCCTTCTCCTATTGGTGATCTGGCAGCTGCTGTCCTTGTGGGGAATTCTGTCGGAGCGAATATTGCCTGCCCCGACAGAGGTGCTTCAAGCAGGTGCCGCTTTATTGGAAACGGGAGATCTTGCGGAATATATCGGCATCAGTGCAAAGCGGGCTTTCATCGGCTTTTTAATAGGCGGGATCATTGGTTTTGCCCTAGGGTTGTTAAATGGGATATCCAACATTGCGGAAACATTATTCGACACGTCCTTGCAGATGTTGCGCAACATACCGCATTTAGCTTTAATACCGCTCGTGATTCTTTGGTTCGGGATAGAAGAAGAGGCCAAAATCTTTCTTGTAGCCTTAGGGGTCCTTTTCCCTATCTATTTAAACACCTTTCATGGCGTGAAGTCGGTGGATAAAGATTTGATTGAGGCAGCGAGGGTTTATGGGCTTCATGGATTTTCTCTATTCTGGAATGTGATTCTTCCGGCAGCCCTTCCCTCCATTTTGGTAGGTATCCGCTTCTCGCTTGGAATCATGTGGGTGACGTTGATTGTCGCAGAAACGATATCCGCCAATTCAGGGATTGGCTATATGGCGATGAATGCACGGGAATTCATGAGGATGGACGTCGTCGTGCTGAGCATTCTCTTATATGCTTTACTGGGGAAAATATCGGATGTGTTTGCCAAAATGGTCGAAAAAAGATGCTTGAAGTGGCATCCATCATACCAATGAGGAGGCCTTTATGATGAAGAATGTAAATTCGTTGGAGTTGCAGGACGTAGCAAAGCGTTTTGGTGATCATGAAGTGCTAAAGGGGGTGGACCTTTCTTTTAAAAAAGGGGAGTTCGTAGCTGTCGTCGGTAAGAGCGGATGTGGCAAGAGTACCTTGCTTCGTCTTGTCGCAGGTCTGGATGAACCGACTGGCGGCAAGATTTTTGTGAATGGAAAGTCCCTGAACGGATTGAATAAATCATCACGCACGATGTTTCAGGATGGGCGGCTATTTCCTTGGAAAAAAATCCTTCAAAACGTTGGGATAGGTTTAAATGGCGATTGGAAGCGAAATGCCATGGAGTTGCTGGAGCAGGTGGGCCTTGCCGACCGTGCACATGATTGGCCCTCCGTTTTATCAGGAGGACAAAAACAAAGGGTAGCCTTAGCGAGGGCATTGGTGAATCAACCTGACATTCTGCTCCTTGATGAGCCATTAGGGGCATTGGATGCCTTGACAAGGGTCGAAATGCAGCGTTTGATCGAAGAGCTGTGGCGGAAAAGGGACTTTACTGCCTTGCTCGTTACACATGATGTCGAAGAGGCGGTTACCTTGGCTGATCGGGTCCTATTGATCGAGGAAGGCAAAGTCGTCATGAACAAGGAAATCAATCTTCCGAGACCAAGGCAAAAGGATAATATCCAATATGTATCCTTAGCTTCCCAAATCTTAAACAGGGTCATGCAGGTTGACGGAGCAATGGAGAGCAAGGCGATACACGCATAGATGCCGAGAAAAAGTTTAATGGTGATTTTTTAAGTCGAATCCTTTATTACCAGTATGTCCATACCTCCACTGAAGTCTTCCGGTTTTTACCTTTCATGTTTAATGCGTGCCGATTTAGGGAAATGTTAAATATAGAGAAACTTATAATTATAATATAGGAAGGCGGAGGATGTATGAGTAACTTATTAGCTGCAAAAGAACGTACAAATTTAAAACATTCGAATTTAAGAAATTTGCGCGAAAGCGGAGAAATTCCGGCCGTCGTATATGGCAATCAAAACGGCAGTACGGCCATTTCGGTCAATAACGGTGAGCTTCAGAAGACAATTAAGGAAATAGGCCGCAATGGTATCATTTCCTTGGACCTGGAAGGAAAGAGTTACAAGGTCATGCTCTCTGACTACCAAAAAGACCCGATAAAGAACTTCATCTATCATGCGGATTTTTTAATCGTCGATATGTCCGCTCAATTGCAGGCCCAAGTCCGCATTAACATCGTGGGTACTTCTAAAGGCGTGAAAGATGGCGGGGTCCTTCAGCAATCCCTTCATGAAGTGACGGTTACGGCCAAGCCGAATGACATTCCTGAGGCCATCGACGTCGATGTTACGGAGCTTCAGGTAGGCGATACAATCTACATAGGCGATATCCAATCGAAGCAGCATGTTACGATCGATAACGATGGTGAAGAAGTGGTGGCATCCGTTTTGGCCCCTCGTCAGGAAGAGGAAATCAATACAGGTGAACAGCAAGATGGAGGGATCCCGGAAAATGAAGAAGGAAGGGAAACCAAGCCCTCTTCAGAGTCATGATGCCGAGATTAAACAATTGAATCGTGATATAATAGGCGTAGCTCTTACTGGAGTTACGTCTTTTCAAGCTTTGGGTACAGAGATGTGGATGGCAATTAATCCCTATAAATAGAATTTTTTCTAATTAGTTCTCCCGTCGCTTGCAAGCCAGCTTGAAATTAGGGTACTATTTTTCTAAGGTCAATGACCCTTGGGAAACTTCGTCCCAATGTAACTCCATAAATAACCGTAACGACGGAGTGTGAATCATGAAAATTATTGTAGGGTTAGGAAACCCAGGTAAACAATATGAAAAAACCCGGCATAACGTCGGTTTTGAAGTAATAGATGAGTTATCCAGTAAGTGGTCGATTCCGCTCGATCAGGCAAAACATAAGGGGATCTATGGTGTAGGCATGGTTAAAGGAGAAAAAGTATTATTGCTTAAGCCTTTGACATACATGAATTTATCAGGAGAGTCCATATCGGCAGTCATGCATTTCTTTAAGGTGGATGTCGAGGATGTGGTCATTATCTATGATGACCTCGATTTGCCTCCGGGGAAGCTTCGTCTTCGCCAAAAAGGAAGTGCAGGCGGTCATAATGGAATTAAATCCTCAATCGCTCATATGGGCACACAGGAATTCAATCGGATCAGAATCGGGATAGGGCGCCCGATTGGCCGCATCCCGGTATCAGATTACGTTTTAGGGCGGTTTACGCCTGAAGAATGGGATCATGTAGGGGCGACAATCGAAAAAAGTGCAGCTTCCTGTGAAGCCTGGTTGGAAAAACCATTTATACAGGTCATGAATGAATATAATCAATAAGCTATGAGTAGATATAAGTAAAGAATAATATCTTCCTGTTTCGCTGAATAAAATCCCTCTGTTTTTGTACATACTAACACTATTACAAAATAGGGGGTTACGAAATGGCTCTCCATTATCGATGCCGACATTGCGGAACTAAGCTGGGCTCAATCGAGGCATACTCACTGAGCACGGAGCAGTTAGGTTTTAATCAACTTACTGATGAAGAGCGACAAGAGATGATCGTTTATGATTCCGAGGGAGATATGCATGTAAAGGCAATATGTGAAGATTGTCATGAGTCGCTGCAAAGATACCCTGAATTATATGAAAACGATTATATTATTCATTAGCGGAAGAGGGCTTTGGACAAAATCCAAAGCATTTTTCCGTTTGTCCAAATTGCTGCAACTCGTAAAATATACAACAAAAACCCGCTTGGTCGATCGGGCCAAGTTTTAATAAAAGATTTCATTTGGTTTTCGCAAGTTATAGAGAGGGGGGAAAGAAAATGAATGGATTACAAAACTTGTTCTCCAAACAAGATGATGTTCATTCGTTAATAGCGGGTATCGATGAAGGGCTTAAAGAACAAATCGTTTCTGGTTTGACAGGATCATCGAGATCGCTATTGCTGGCTTCAGTATATGAAAAGACGAATAGGCCGATTTTATTGGTCACCCATAATTTATTGCAAGCTCAAAAATTCCATGAGGACTTATCAAGTTTCATTCCCGAGGAAGAATTATATATATATCCTGCCAATGAATTGATTGCTGCTGATTTGAGTGTAGCCAGCCCGGAATTAAGGGCCCAGCGTGTGGAGGCATTGAATTTTTGGGCTGAAGGAAGGAAAGGGATCGTCATCGCGCCCATTCCAGGGGTTCGCCGAGTGCTTCCTTCAAAGGATATTTGGAAGCGGCATCAGCTTACGTTTAAGCTTGGTGAAGACATCGATCTCGAACCAACGTTGAATAACTTTATATCCATGGGGTATAACCGGTCTGAAATGGTGGCGTCCCCCGGTGAATTCAGCATTCGCGGCGGTATAATCGATATTTATCCAATCACGGAGCCTAATCCGATCCGTATTGAATTGTTCGATACGGAAATAGATTCGATCAGGACATTTTCAAGTGAAGATCAGCGCTCCATCGAAAAACTCAACAAGGTGATGATCGGACCGGTAAGCGAAGCGTTGCTCGAGCCGGAGCATATTGATAGAATCATCACAAAGCTTGAAAGCGGTTTAAGTAAAAGCTTGAAGAAGCTTAAAGACGAGAAAGCGAAGGAACAGCTGGTTCAAACGATTGGCTATGAGCTTGAACAGCTAAAAATGGGAAATAAACCCGACCAGATATTTAAATACTTAAGCTTGGCTTATGAAGATCCAGCTAGTTTAATAGATTATTTACCTGTAAATGGGTTAGTTTTCTTGGATGAAATAAGTAGAATCCAGGAAATCAATGATTCCCTGGAAAAAGAAGAGGCGGGCTGGTACACGGACCTTTTAAGCCAGGGGCAGATCATCCATGACGTGAAATTGGCGCATCCTATGCAGGAATTGATCATGAAATCCAGCAGGCCGTTTGTATACCTTTCCTTGTTTTTACGGCATGTACCGCATACGAATCCTCAGAATATCCTGAATTTTGCCAGTAAGCAAATGCAGAATTTCCACGGACAGATGAATGTGTTCAAATCTGAACTGGAGCGGTGGAAAAAGGGGAAATATACAATCGTCATACTGGGGCAGGATGACGAGCGGGTTAAAAAGCTGCATGCGGTGTTAGCCGATTATGATATAGAGGCCGCCGAGCTTTTTGATGCGAACAGCATCCTTCCTGGTAAAGTGCAGATTTTAAGAGGCAGTCTTAATAGCGGATTTGAATTGCCTATGCAGAAATTCAGCATCATCACGGAAACGGAGTTATTTAATAAGAAGTCCAAGAAATCGATACGAAGACAGAAACTATCGAATGCAGAGCGAATCAAAAGTTATTCCGAACTGAAAATCGGTGACTATGTCGTCCATGTCAACCATGGTATCGGTAAGTATTTAGGAATTGAAACGCTCACCATAAACGGCGTTCATAAAGATTACTTACATATTCGTTATCAAGCTGATGACAAATTGTATGTTCCTGTTGACCAAATCGACCTTGTCCAAAAATATGTCGGTTCCGAAGGGAAGGAACCGAAGCTCTATAAGCTTGGCGGAACGGAATGGAAGCGCGTCAAAAGCAAGGTTCAATCATCCGTGGAGAATATTGCCGATGATTTGATCAAGCTATACGCGGAACGGGAGGCGGCAAAAGGCTACGCATTTTCTCCTGATGGCGATATGCAGAGGGAATTCGAAACCTCATTCGCCTATAACGAAACGGAAGATCAACTGCGTTCGATTGTCGAAATCAAAAAAGATATGGAACGAGAAAGGCCGATGGATCGTTTACTATGCGGGGATGTCGGTTATGGGAAGACGGAGGTGGCAATTCGTGCTGCCTTCAAAGCGATTATGGATGGGAAGCAAGTTGCCTTTCTTGTCCCGACAACCATCCTCGCCCAGCAGCATTATGAAACTCTGAGGGAGCGTTTTCAAGATTATCCCATTTCAATTGGTCATATGAGCCGTTTCCGGACGAAAAAACAGCAAACGGAAACGATTAAGGGTTTGAAGGCTGGAACGGTGGATATAGTCGTAGGGACGCACAGGATTTTATCCAAGGATATCGTCTATCGTGACTTGGGCTTGCTCATCATTGATGAAGAGCAGCGCTTCGGGGTCACGCATAAGGAAAAGATCAAGCGGCTAAAAACCAATGTCGACGTACTGACACTGACCGCAACCCCTATTCCGAGGACCCTTCACATGTCTATGCTCGGTGTGAGGGATTTATCCGTCATCGAAACACCGCCTGAGAATCGTTTCCCGATCCAAACGTATGTTATGGAGTATAATGGCTCGTTGGTGACGGAAGCGATAGAAAGGGAGTTGGCCAGAGGCGGACAGGTTTATTTCCTATACAACCGGGTAGAAGATATAGCAAGAAAAGCAGAAGAAATTTCCATGTTGGTACCTGACGCCCGAGTCACCTTCGCTCACGGGCAAATGACCGAACAAGAACTGGAAGCTGTCATGTTCGGCTTTTTAGAAGGCGAGTATGATGTGCTGGTAAGCACGACCATTATCGAAACGGGTGTAGATATCCCGAATGTCAATACTTTAATCGTGAATGAAGCGGATCGCATGGGACTTTCCCAGCTCTATCAACTCCGCGGTCGTGTAGGGCGTTCCAACCGGGTGGCTTATGCATTCTTCACTTATAGGAAAGATAAGGTCTTGACCGAAGTGGCAGAAAAAAGGCTTCAATCCATTAAGGAATTCACCGAATTGGGGTCAGGGTTCAAAATTGCGATGCGTGATTTATCGATCAGGGGAGCAGGAAACATTCTTGGGGCCCAACAGCATGGGTTCATCGATTCCGTCGGCTTCGACTTGTACTCCCAAATGCTTAAAGAGGCGGTAGATGCGAAACGCAATGACCAGCCTGCCGAAGTGAAGAATACCCTTGAGATCGACATTGAATTAGATGCGTATATCCCTGATGCTTATATAATGGATGGGCATCAGAAAATTGAAATGTATAAAAGGTTCAGAGGGATCGCCTCTCTTGAAGAAGTCGAAGAGCTGCAAGATGAAATGCTCGATCGGTTTGGAGAGTATCCTCAGGAAGTCGCCTATCTGTTCCAGATTGCCGAAATGAAGGTATATGCTGAAAATGCCGGTATCGAGAGCATTAAACAATTGAAGCAGGAAATCAGCATTCTTCTTAGGGAAAAGGTAAGCAGCGACGTGGATGGTCAAAAAGTGTTTGAACTCGGCTCGAAATATGGCCGGATGGTCGGCTTCGGCATGGATGGCAACCGAATGAAGCTAGTCTTGCATATAAAAGGCGTCGAGCAAAGCAAATGGCTCAATATCCTATTTGAGATGACCAAGGGTTTACAGTTTGTTAAAAAAGAGACACAAGCAACCAAAAACTAATCGTGATTGATGGTCCTCTTATCAGAAAACGTTTTTAAGATACCATGGTAATAAAATGCATGAAAAAGAAAAATTTTTTCAAAGTGCATAGAACTTACCATTAGAAAAATACTATGTACAATAGCTGGTGATGATTATGTTACAAAAAGAGGATTTATCAAATCAATTAGATGAAAGTGAGGCAACATTTGATGAAAGCAACTGGTATCGTTCGCCGAATTGATGATTTAGGAAGAGTCGTCATCCCGAAGGAAATTCGAAGGACCCTTCGTATTCGTGAAGGGGATCCATTGGAAATCTTTGTCGACAGAGATGGTGAAGTAATCTTAAAGAAATACTCTCCCATTAGTGAACTAGGCGATTTTGCAAGGGAGTATGCAGAAGCCCTTTATGATAGCCTTGGAAACCCAGTTATGATATGTGATCGGGATACTTACATTGCAGTCGCAGGCGGCTCCAAAAAAGAATACTTAAATAAAAGTGTTAGTGAACTAGTCGAAAAGATCATGGAAGAAAGAAATCCAGTCTTGGAATCGCCGAACGGGCAAATTTCCTTCGTCGATTCAAATGATGAAGAGGTCCAATCGTATACAGCAGCTCCAATCATTGCGAGCGGCGACCCGATCGGTGCAGTCCTGATTTTTTCAAAAGAAGGCACAATCGGTGAAGTGGAACAGAAATCTGTCGAAACAGCAGCAAGTTTCCTAGCCAGACAAATGGAACAGTAAGCTTGGACATGCCATCATATTTTTAAGATGCAATAAAGGGCAGCTATCGCTGTCCTTTTTGTTTTCCTTGAAGGCGGAATGTAATCTAGGAGATGGGGCCATGGGAAATGGAAAAACGTTTACAGGATCGGCCTGAATGAAAAATAACCTCTAAAATTATGCTATAATAACTACCACATATGAGTGAAAAGGGGAAAGAGAATGGCTGAAAAGCCTTATAAAACTTCAAATGAGCTTTTTCGGGGTGCGTTGATTCTGAGCGCAGCGGCAATCATCGTAAAAGTTCTGAGCGCGGCCTACCGCATACCGTATCAAAATATTGCCGGTGACATCGGATTTTATATCTATCAACAGGTATATCCCTTCTACGGCGTTGCTTTAACGTTATCGACACTTGGATTCCCTGTCGTCATATCCAAACTGATTGCAGAACGGGAGTCTTCAAGAAATGATTTTGCAGTCAAGGACATCCTGGTGTCTTCCTTCCTTGTCCTTAGCTCGATAGGAATCGTGATGTTTGCTGCCTTGTTCCTCGGCGCCGATTGGGTTGCCGGCTTGATGGAAGACCCGAAATTAAGCAGCCTGCTGAAAATAATAGCCTTTTCCTATTTACTAATGCCGGTATCGTCCGTTTTGAGGGGCTATTTCCAAGGGATGAACGACATGTTTCCCACGGCAAGTTCGCAAGTGGCTGAACAATTTATCCGGGTGTTGACGATATTGGTGCTTTCCACATTATTCATGCACCAGGGCTACTCACATTATGTGGTCGGCAAGGGGGCTGTCTTCGGGTCTATCGCCGGCGGCATTACGGGGCTTGCCTTGCTCCTGGTTTTTGTGATCCTGAAAGAAGAATGGCAGATTTTTTTACGAATGGATCTTAAACCGGCAAATTTCATCAAGATATCCAAAGCCTTGGTCTTTCAAGGGCTGGCGTTCTGTATAACGGGGCTGATCCTTATCTTGTTTCAGTTTGTCGACTCGCTGCACCTCTATTCCTTATTAAGGGAAACGGGAATGGGGGAAAATGAAGCCAAAGGCTGGAAAGGGGTTTATGACCGTGGGCAGCCCTTGCTTCAGCTAGGGACGGTTGCGGCCAATTCTTTTGCATTGGCGCTTGTACCTGTCATATCCGGATTTGTCCAAAAGCGTGATGAACAAGAATTATTCAATAAAATCAAATTGGCGCTGCGGGTAAGTGCTTCGCTTGGACTAGCGGCAGCGGTCGGCCTGGCAGTCATGATGAGTCCGGTCAATCATATGCTGTTCACGGATGACAAAGGGACGGTTACATTAGCCATTTTTTCAATATCGATATTATTCTCCTCCCTCATCATGACCGCTGCAGCTGTGATCCAAAGCCTCGGTTATACGGTCATGCCGGTCGTCATTACGATTATAGGGGTGTGCTGCAAGTGGGCGTTGAACCTTGTTTTAGTGCCCCAATACCAAATTGCCGGGGCGGCCTCGGCCACGGTACTGGCCTTTATGATCATGTCTGCATTATTTTATGCGGTATTGAGGGTGCATATCAAAAAGCCACTAATGGAGAAGAGATACATATTCATCATCGTAAAGAGTGCGGTCTTCATGAGTGCGGTGGTTCTGTTATATAATGCCTCGTTTCACTTGATGTCCTCAGGAGAGGGCCGGTTGCTTGCCACGATCCAGGCGCTGATCGGAGTGGCGATCGGGGCAGCCGTCTTTGTGGGGACCGCCATACGTGCAGGTTTGTTTGAGGAAGAAGAACTTTCGCTTATACCTTTAGTATCGAAGCTAAAACGATTCATAAAAACGAGTAGGGGGTAAATACCCATGAATGAGATAACGATAATCGGCCTTGGTGCAGGGGACTTGGACCAGCTTCCGCTAGGGATTTATAAAAAATTGACACAAGTCCAACAATGCTTCTTAAGGACGATCGATCATCCTGTGATCGAGGAATTGAAAGCGGAGGGCATCCGTTTCACGGCTTTTGATTGGATATATGAAAAGCACGACCAATTTGAAGCGGTATATGAAGAAATTGCCGAAACATTATTACAAGCGGCTTTGAACCAGTCCGTTTTATATGCGGTTCCGGGTCATCCGATGGTTGCGGAAAAAACGGTCCAGCTTTTGCTTGAAAAAGGGCCTGCGCTTGGAGTGGACATAAAGCTGGAAGGTGGACAAAGCTTCCTTGATCCCTTGTTCCAAGCTGTTCGCATCGATCCGATCGAGGGGTTCCAGCTATTGGATGGGACGGATCTTTCGGCCAATGACCTGCATATCACCCAGCATATGATAATCGGCCAGGTGTATGATGCATTCAGCGCTTCGAATGTGAAGCTTACTTTAATGGAGAAGCTCCCGGATGACTATGAGGTCTTCATCGTAACAGCGGCAGGCAGCAGCAAGGAAAAAGTGACAAAATGCGCTCTGTTCGAGCTTGATCGTCAGTTGGAATTAAGTAACTTGACGAGTGTATATGTCCCTCCTGTCAGAGAAGAAGCGCTGCAATACCGCGAGTTTTTCAAGCTGCGGCAAATCATTGCCCAGCTTAGGGGACCTGACGGTTGTCCTTGGGATAAGAAACAAACGCATGAAAGCTTGAAGAAATACCTGATAGAAGAGGCATACGAGCTTATTGATTCCATTGATGAAGAAGATGATGAGGGCATGGTCGGCGAGCTTGGGGATGTCTTGCTTCAAGTGATGCTCCATTCGCAAATCGGTGAAGATGAGGGCATGTTCACGATAGATGATGTGATCGAGGGCATTACGGCCAAAATGATTCGACGCCATCCCCACGTATTCGGCGATGTTGAAGTGAATGACGAGGAAGACGTAATGGTGAACTGGCAGAAAATCAAAGCGGAGGAGAAAGGCAGCGAAATAACGCTCCAGCCTTCCATATTGGATGGAATCGAGAAATCCTTGCCCAACTTACTTCGCGCCGAAGAATATCAGAAAAGAGCTGCAAAGGTTGGCTTTGATTGGGACGAGGTTTCCGAAGCATGGAAAAAGGTTATAGAGGAAGTGCATGAATTAGAAGAAGAAATGGTATCTCCGGATTGTGATGTGGAAAGAATTCAATCGGAGCTGGGCGACCTCTTTTTTGCGCTTGTCAACATTTCACGTTATTATGACATACAAGCGGAGGAAGCCGTCTACCAAGCGAACCGGAAATTTCATCAGCGTTTTACATATATAGAACAATGCATCCTAAAGACAGGCAAAAAGTTTGAGCATCATTCTTTGGAAGAGCTGGATTCATACTGGGATGAGGCAAAGGCTAAAGGACTTTAATCAAGGGGGAGAATAAGAATGTCGATGAGATTGGATAAATTCCTGAAAGTATCAAGGTTGATCAAGCGCCGCACACTTGCGAAGGAAGTTGCGGACAAAGGGCGGATCACGATTAACGGGCAACAGGCAAAAGCGAGCTCGAATGTGAAGGATGGCGACGAATTGACTGTACGTTTCGGTCAAAAGCTGGTGACGGTACGAGTCGATAAAATCCAGGAAACGACGAAAAAAGATGCGGCAGCAGAAATGTATACGATCGTTAAGGAAGAAAAGCTGGCAGAGGAGTAAGGACAAGCTTGGTTCTATTTCCCTTCTTACGGACATACACTTGTACAAAATCAGTGGTACTGTGAGGGATGAAAAAATGAGCCAATTTATTGAACCGAATGCTGGTTATACAAAGGGAACGATCCAAGAGCATGATGTAACGATGAAAGGCCGCCGTTTACTGGAAATTACCGGTGTCAAGCAAGTGGAAAGCTTTGATAATGAAGAGTTCCTGCTCGAAACGTCAATGGGATTCCTATCGATACGGGGGCAAAACCTGCAAATGAAGAATTTGGACGTTGATAAAGGCATCGTATCCATTAAAGGGAAGATTTTCGACCTTGTTTATCTGGATGAGCAATCAGGGGAGAAGGCTAAAGGCTTCTTTGGCAAATTGTTCAAATGACCTTAACGATCCAATTTTATACGTTGCTAGCGATGATTGGCATGGGCAGTGGTTTTGGAGCTGCCCTGGATACGTATAGCCGGTTTCTAAAGCGTTCCGAGAGGAAAAGGTGGATTGTGTTCATCCACGATTTCCTTTTCTGGATCATTCAAGGTCTGCTTATCTTTTATGTTTTATTTTTAGTGAACGAGGGAGAGTTTCGCTTCTATTTATTTTTGGCCTTATTTTGCGGTTTCGCTGCATATCAAGCATTGTTCAAAGGGTTCTATCAGCGGTTGTTGGAGTTATTGATACATCTGGTGATAAAGTTGGCAAGATTTATCACCAATTCTGTTCACATGCTGATATTTCTTCCGATAAAATGGGTAATAGTATCCATAATAGCCATCGTGATGGGGCTAGGCAAATTCGCCTTCGCATTATTGAAATGGGCAGGGAAAATCGTTCTCTTTATTTTAAATGTATTCTGGAAGCCAATAAAATGGATGTTGACCTATATGTGGAATTTATTGCCGGTTTTTGTTACGAAAAACGTCGGGAAGTTTTATAATAAAGGAAAAGGGATTTTATTGAAAATAAAGAATTCTATAAGTAGAACGCTCAATGGATGGAGAAATAAAAAGAAATGATGAGAGGAGTGATAAAATATGAGTAGCCTTCGTAAAAGGAAAGTGGCAAAAATAGAAAATGCCTACGTCGCCCAACAAGAGAAAAAAGTACAAACAGTAGAAAAAAAGAGGCGCGGTCTAATGCGTAGACTAACTCTTTATTCAGTTTTTGCGGCTCTCTTTTTAATTTTGGCTGTTACCACCCTCGTTACGCAAAATGCTGCACTTGATGAGAAAGTTCAACAGAAGAAGGAAATGCAAGTTAAGCTGGCTAAATTGGAAAAAGACGAAACCCTTCTTAAGGAAGAAATCGTCAAACTTAATGATGACGATTATATTGCGAAAATAGCCAGACGGGATTATTTCCTATCGGACAATGGCGAGATCCTTTTTACGCTTCCAAAAGGTAAGGAAGATAGTGACTAATATTGACACTGTTTTTTTACTTTCGTTATAATATAGTATGAAGAGATTTTTTAACATTTCTAAGGAGGAACATTTTTTTTATGTCAATCGAAGTAGGCAGCAAGTTACAAGGTAAAGTAACAGGCATTACTAATTTTGGTGCATTTGTAGAGCTCCCTCAAGGTTCCACTGGTCTTGTCCATATCAGTGAAGTGGCTGATAATTATGTCAAGGATATCAATGACCATTTAAAAGTGGGCGATACAGTTGAGGTGAAAGTCATCAATGTGGAAAAAGATGGCAAGATTGGCTTGTCCATAAAAAAAGCGATAGACCGTCCTGAAGGAGAGCAAAAACCTGCATACACACCACGTCCGCGCCAAGGAAGAGGGAATGACAGCCGTTCCAAAGACTTCCGCTCAAAAGGTAACAGTTTTCAGCCAAAGGAAAACTTTGAGCAAAAAATGGCAAAATTCTTAAAAGATAGCGAAGACCGCTTAACGACCCTCAAACGTAGCACCGAAACGAAACGGGGAGGTCGAGGAGGAAGACGCGGATAAAACTGCTGCTGAAATAATAGATTAGCAACTTTTCCTGTGAATACTTTCATAGTGTAGATAAAGGCAGGCAGCTTGCTTGTCTTCTTTTAATTGTATCTAAGTTTCCGTGAATCACGCCAAAAAAAGCGCTCCTGTACACTAGTGTGCAGAAGCGCTTTTTCTTGTTTTTTGGGATGACCCGTACGGGATTCGAACCCGTGTTACCGCCGTGAAAGGGCGGTGTCTTAACCGCTTGACCAACGGGCCAGGAAAGAAAGTAAGGATAGCGGCAGAGGGGATCGAACCCCCGACCTCACGGGTATGAACCGTACGCTCTAGCCAGCTGAGCTACGCCGCCATAATGGTAAGTGCTACTGAAGCACAAGTTATATCTTACATTCGTGAGCAAAGAATGTCAACAAAAAAAATAAAGATTATCTATATCCATTTTCCTGATGATTTATTCATGTTATTTTCCGCAAAAATAACCTAAAAACTTTGCTTTTCTTCAAAAAAAAAGGAACGCCCGTTTCTGTATTGGGAAAAACCGGACAAAAACCTGTATACAAATGATTGTTCAAGAAGAATTTCGTCGAACGTTTTTCCAATACGCTTTTAAAATTCTGACAAAAAAATGACAATGGCCTCTTTATAATAAAAATCACTAATACGAATGGGGTGTTGAAATGGAAAAAGTAGAAAGACCAATGTTGGAACCTCTTGGAGATGTTCAATTAAAAGAAGCGAAGGCAGGGGCCATCAATTGGATCCAGCAGCTGCAAATGAAATCGGAGGATATATTCATAAAGAAAGGCATTTCTTTAGCCATTATCGGTTTTTTATTAGGACGGGCATTAATCCTCTCGCAACTGGCACCATTTGGACTTCCGTTTTTCGCAGCCGTATTCCTTATGAGACGTGACAGGGCTCCGCTGGCATTATTCGGATTGATTGCAGGGGGGCTCACCGTTCACTATTCCAATAGTTTAATCATATTCGCGTCGGCGTTCCTGCTCCTGCTTTTTCATAAGATCAAGAAGCCCGCCGTCGAAGGACAATTCAAGACGATGTCGATGTACGTATTCGCTTCAATGTTCCTGGTCAACCTGGCCGAGCAATATCTGGTGTTCCGAACGATTCAGCTGTACGACCTTATGATGATAGGGGTGGAGGCGGGACTTGCCATGATATTGACCTTGATCTTCATCCAGTCGATTCCGCTGCTGACGATCCGGACAAGATCCCAATCATTGAAGACGGAGGAAATCGTCAGTATCATCATCTTGCTGGCGTCGGTGATGACCGGAACGATTGGCTGGATGATATATGATCTATCACTCGACCATATATTCTCGCGATACTTGGTACTTCTCTTCGGGCTGGCAGGAGGGGCCGCCATAGGCTCCACTGTAGGTGTAGTAACCGGACTGATATTTTCCCTTGCAAGTATTTCCAGCCTTTATCAAATGAGCCTGCTTGCTTTTTCCGGCCTGCTTGGGGGGCTGCTGAAGGAGGGACGGAAAATAGGGGTCGCTAGCGGCCTCTTGATCGCCACATTACTGATAGGTCTATATGGCGAGGGCACCAATAATATAATGGTCACACTTTATGAATCACTTGTTGCCGTTGCGTTATTTATATTGACGCCATCATCGATCATCAACAAAATAGCGAAGCATATACCGGGAACTGTTGAGAATTCCGATGAACAACAGCAGTATGCCCGCAAGGTGAGGGATGTTACCGCTCAAAGGGTTGAGCAGTTCTCACATGTATTCGAGGCGCTCTCGAATAGCTTCTCCCAAGTGGATGAAAGGGGGAGATTGGAGGAAGATGAGAAGGAATTCGATTATTTTTTAAGTAATGTGACGGAAAAGACATGCCAGCTCTGTTTTAAAAAGGAACAATGCTGGGCCAAAAACTTTAATACAACCTATGACGGCATGCAGGAAATCATGCTTCAATTAAGTGAAAATAATGGACAGATCCCGCAAAAAACTGCGAAGGAATGGGGGAAATACTGTACTCGCGGGCCTCAGGTCATCGGGGCTATAGCCCAGGAGCTCACCTACTTCGAGGCAAACCAAAAACTGAAAAGGCAGGTGAAGGAAAGCAGGAAACTAGTGGCGGACCAGCTGCGCGGCGTTTCTGCAGTGATGGATGATTTCGCAAAAGAAATTCAAAGGGAAAGGAAAAACCACCATTTACATGAGGAATCCATTATGGAGGCCATTCAGGATTTTGGCCTGCATATCGGTTATGTTGAAATATACAGCCTGGAGCAAGGCAACGTGGATATAGAGATGAGTGTCCCATACTGCCAGGGCAGGGGCGAATGTGAAAAACTGATCGCGCCGATGCTTTCGGACATATTGGGAGAAACGATCGTCGTTCATTCAGAAGAATGTGCAACATATCCAAACGGGCAATGTGAGGTGATATTTAGGTCAGCAAAAAAATTCACGGTCGAAACGGGTGTGGCTCACGCTGCCAAGGGGGGAGGGCTTGTATCAGGAGATAGTTATACGACGATGGAAATCGGCTGCGGTAAATTTGCGATAGCCATCAGTGATGGCATGGGAAATGGGGAAAGGGCCCATTTTGAAAGCACGGAAACATTGAAGCTGCTGCAAAAATTCTTACAATCGGGAATAGAAGAAAAAATAGCCATTAAATCCGTAAACTCCGTTTTATCACTACGCACTACCGATGAAATATTTTCAACTCTTGATTTAGCAATGATTGATCTTCAGGACGCAAAGGCTAAGTTTTTGAAAATCTGTTCGATACCGAGCTTCATAAAAAGGGGGGATAGAATCATAAAAATTGAATCGAGTAACCTTCCGATGGGAATCATCCAGGATTTTGATGTTGATGTTGTATCGGAAGAATTGAAGGCGGGAGACATATTGATCATGATGAGCGATGGGGTGTTCGATGGACCGTCACATGTGGAAAATATCGAGTTCTGGCTCAAACGAAAAATCAAGGAAATGGAGACGGACGATCCACAGGAAATTTCCGATTTAATATTGGAAGAAGTCATCCGGACGAAAGGGATCATAGATGATGATATGACAGTGGTAACTTCAAAAATAAAACATAATACGCCGAAATGGGCTTCCATTCCCGTTTCCTCGAAAAACAAAAAGGCCCAGTAGGACATTTATATAAAAAATATACGAATTCATGAATGAGGTGATGGAATGGTGGACGGGTAAAAGGTAAAAAGGTTGAACGCCAAAGGAAATTCCCGAGACTCTTGTTAATGTGACTTGATTGCGTATGCCGCTTGCGTATAAATTCCCTTTTTTTAGTCAATTATGGTAACAGATTGAAAAGAAGGGAGAGCAAAACATGAAAGCGGGAACATTAAGACAGATTTTGCTTATTACCGACGGATGTTCGAATCATGGTGAGGAGCCATCTGCCATGGCTGAACTAGCAAGGGAGCAAGGCATAACCATCAATGTCATAGGCGTCATGGAAAATGATGTGATAGATGAAAAGGGACTGAAGGAAATCGAGAAGATTGCCGGCTCGGGAGGCGGTGTAAGCCAAATCGTCTATGCCCAGCAGCTGTCCCAAACCGTGCAAATGGTCACCCAAAAGGCAATGACTCAAACCATACAGGGAGTAATCAATCGTGAACTTCAACAAATACTGGGAGATTCAAGCACGATGGAGGATCTCCCCCCGGAAAAACGAGGCGAAGTGATGGAGGTGGTCGACGAGCTTGGGGAAACAAGCAAGCTTGAAGTGTTGATCCTTGTAGATACCAGCGCAAGCATGAAACATAAGCTTCCTACCGTAAAAGATTCTTTATTGGACCTTTCCCTCAGTATGAACGCAAGAATGGGTGACAGCCGTTTTTCCGTATTCGTATTTCCTGGGAAAAGAAAGGATGTAGAAAAGTTGCTGGATTGGACCCCCAACCTTGAAGCCCTGACGGCAACCTTTCCTAAGCTCAGTACGGGCGGACTCACTCCGACAGGTCCGGCCATTCGCGAAGCGTTGACCTATTTCAATAAAAAACGTTCATTGAGGGGATTGTTATCACATGATGATGAACAATACTTTGAGGAATCAATGTAAACTCCTGCCTGGAAGTTCCGTCATTGGGAAATGGAATAAAAACCAGTACAAAATCTTGAAGGAATTGGGGTGTGGCGCCAACGGCATCGTCTATTTGGTGGAAAACGGAAATCGTCATTATGCTCTAAAGCTCAGTGATAATGGGACGTCCATTATATCGGAGATGAATATCCTAAAATCCTTTTCAAAGGTCCAGGGGTCTACCCTTGGACCTTCCTTTTTGGAAGCGGACGATTTCATCAAATCAGGAAAGCAGCTCCCCTTTTATGTCATGGAATATATCCATGGACACGATTTTTTGCGTTTTATCGAAAAAAAGGGAGCATCGTGGATCGGTGTCTTGATGCTTCAGCTGTTAACGAGTTTATCGGCCCTGCATGCAAATGGATGGGTGTTCGGTGATTTAAAGCCCGAGAATTTGATCGTGACTTCTCCCGCCTATAAGGTGCGCTGCGTCGATGTAGGGGGAACGACCCTGATCGGCCGTTCAGTCAAGGAATTCACGGAGTTCTTTGATAGAGGTTACTGGGGGCTTGGTTCGAGGAAGGCCGATCCGCAATATGACTTGTTCGCTGTGGCGATGATCATCATCAATTCAGCCTACCCGGGACGTTTCCATAAGAAAGGGGAGGGGTATAGTCAGCTAAACGACTTGATTAAGCAGAAAAAGGAACTGCTCCCCTATAGAAAAATGCTGGATAAAGCGCTGCACGGGAAGTACGATTCAGCGCTTCAAATGAGGGAGGATTTAGTTGCTGTGTTGAGTAAGCAAAGCCACCAGAAGAAAACGGGGACCGTCCAGGCGGCGGCAAGCAAGCCTGCGACAAGGCAGGCAAGAAGGTCCCAAAACCATTCCAACAAGAAGCGGGGAGGACTGTTTGAGACTTTTTTACTTGTTGCGATCATATCGATGCTCTATGTTCTTTACATATATGAACAGTTGTTATGATATAGTTAATTAATGAATATCATGAAATAGTTGGTACCATTTCATGTTTTGAACCGTATTAACTATTACCTGTCCATAAAGAAGGAAGATTGTATGTTAAAGGAAAAAATTCTCGACACTATCTATAGAAATGAATTGATCCAGGAAAAGACGAAATTGGTCATAGGTGTTTCCGGGGGACCGGACTCGATGGTGCTTCTCCATATCCTGAAGGAAATCCAACCGCTTTTTCAATACGGGATGATCGTTGCAAGTGTTGACCATATGTTCCGTGGAGAAGAATCATATGAGGATTATCGGTATGTCGAGCGAATATGCGCACGATGGGGCATCGCCTTTGAAGGGAAAAGGATCGATGTTCCTGCCGGGATGAAGCATACAGGGGAAAGCTCCCAAATAACGTCAAGGAAGTTACGCTTTGCTTTCTATGAAGAAGTGATGGATAAGCACCAGGCCGATACACTCGTGCTGGGGCATCATGGAGACGATCAAATCGAAACGATGCTCATGCGTTTAACAAGGGGGGCGACGGGGCAGGCGCGGGCAGGCATCCCTATGAAGCGGCGCTTTCACTCCGGCCAGCTGATCAGGCCTTTACTTGAAATCACGAAGTCGCAAATCATGGAGTATGCCGATCTTCATGGGATTGAACCGAGGTTCGACCCGAGCAATGATCAAGATACCTATGTAAGGAACCGCTTTAGGCACGAAGTCCTTCCGTTTTTAAAGCAGGAAAATGGAAAAGTTCATGAGCACTTCCAGCGTTTCAGTGAAGAGCTTTATGAAGATGAGGCATTTTTGCAGAACCTCGTTTCAGGTAAAATGTCCGAGGTTTGGATCAAGCAGGATGAAAATCAAGCGGTTATTAAGATTGATGAGGTCCTCGCGATGCCTAAACCTTTACAAAGAAGAGCGATTCAACTAATATTAAACTATCTTTATTTGGAGAGACCTTCATCGCTTTCAGCATTACATATTGATCAACTTTTAGTTTTGTTTTTTAATCCTCAACCATCTGCAGAATTGCATCTTCCGGAGGGCTTGATTGCGGAAAAATCATATCAAACTTGCACCTTTCGATTTTTTCGCCCAAAAAGCCAAGGATATTCCCTTATATTACAAATTCCCGGTGAGACTATTCTTCCGAATGGATATAAGATTAAAGCGCACTATATAAAAGAAGAAATTCCGACAGTCAGTGGAAACCATTCTTTTATACTTCCCGAATCCGCTGTTCGGCTTCCGCTTACCGTCCGAACAAGGAAGGAAGGCGAACGGATGGCAGTCAAGGGATTGGGCGGCACTAAAAAGTTGAAGGATATTTTCATTAATGAAAAAATCCCGATGCAGGAAAGAAATGTGTGGCCGGTCATCATCGATCAAGCGGGGAAGGCCATCTGGCTGCCCGGTTTAAAGAAATCGGATGTTGAGCCGGAAATGTTTTCTGATGAAACATCTTTAATCTACTTAGAATATAAAAAAGCTTAATTCTTCATGGGGGGCAATCAATTACAATGACCATGCAAAACGACATTGAAAAAGTGTTAATCACAGAGGAAGAACTTCAAACGAAAATCAAGGAACTGGGTGCACAGCTAGAAGCTGATTACCAAGGCAAGTTCCCGTTGGCCATCGGGGTGTTGAAAGGCGCGATGCCATTTATGTCTGACTTGCTGAAGCGTGTTGATACACATCTTGAAATGGATTTCATGGATGTTTCAAGCTATGGTAACTCAACTGTATCTTCCGGTGAAGTGAAAATCATCAAGGATCTAGATACATCAGTGGAAGGCCGTGACATCTTAATCATCGAAGATATTATCGACAGCGGTTTAACACTTAGCTATCTTGCGGAACTGTTCCGCTATAGAAAAGCAAAATCGATTAAAATCGTCACCTTATTGGATAAACCGACAGGCCGGAAAGCGGATATCACTCCCGATTATGCCGGATTTATCGTTCCTGATGCATTCGTTGTCGGATACGGTCTGGATTTTGCCGAAAAATATCGCAATCTCCCGTATATTGGCATATTGAAGCCTGAAATTTACTCGAATTGATCGTACCTGTTTGAAAGAAAAGACCAGATTAAAACAGCGGTGTTAAATTATTGTAATTCTTTAATTTTGTATGATAGTATTTACTATAGTTTGTTTACCCGTGGGAGGAGGTAAGGGATGAATCGGATCTTCCGTAATACGATATTTTATTTACTGATCTTTTTGGTCATCATTGGGATTGTAAGCATCTTTAATAATAACAATGAACCAAACGTAAAAATGACCCAAGATGAATTCTATAAGCATTTGGAGAGTGGGGACGTTACATCACTTACGATGCAGCCCGAAAGCAGTGTCTTTGAAATCACTGGTAAGCTCAAAGGTTATGATGATAACAAGAACTTCGTGACTTACGTGCCATTCAGTGAATATTCGCAAAGCCGGATCAATGACGCTGCAAACAAGCTGGATAAAGACATCATCACTGTCGAGCCTCCAGAAAAGACAAGTGGCTGGGTGACATTTTTCACTTCCATCATTCCATTTGTAATCATTTTTATCCTCTTCTTCTTTTTACTTAACCAAGCTCAAGGCGGCGGTGGCGGCCGTGTCATGAATTTCGGGAAAAGTAAGGCGAAATTGTATAATGATGATAAGAAAAAGGTACGCTTCAATGATGTTGCCGGAGCGGACGAAGAAAAGCAGGAACTTGTCGAGGTCGTCGAATTCTTGAAAGACCCTCGCAAATTCGCCGAGCTAGGAGCCCGCATTCCTAAAGGGGTACTATTAGTGGGGCCTCCTGGTACAGGTAAAACATTACTTGCACGGGCAGTGGCCGGTGAAGCAGGAACTCCTTTCTTCTCGATCAGCGGTTCAGATTTCGTTGAGATGTTCGTGGGTGTCGGTGCATCCCGTGTTCGTGATTTATTTGAGAATGCTAAGAAAAATGCACCATGTATCATCTTCATCGATGAAATTGATGCAGTCGGACGTCAGCGTGGCGCAGGCCTTGGTGGCGGACATGATGAACGTGAACAAACGCTGAACCAATTGCTCGTTGAAATGGATGGATTCGGCGGCAATGAGGGCATCATCATCATAGCTGCGACTAACCGTGCTGATGTATTGGATCCGGCATTATTGCGTCCAGGTCGTTTTGACCGTCAAATTACGGTTGGCCGCCCGGATGTCAAAGGCCGTGAAGAAGTGCTGAAGGTGCATGCTCGCAATAAACCTTTGGCGGAAACCGTCGATTTGAAGGCGATTGCCCAGCGTACACCAGGATTTTCTGGTGCCGATCTTGAAAACTTGCTTAATGAAGCGGCACTTGTGGCTGCCCGTCAAGATAAGAAGAAGATTGACATGTCGGATCTGGATGAAGCTTCGGATCGCGTCATTGCCGGACCTGCCAAGAAAAACCGTGTCATTTCCAAGAAGGAACGGAATATTGTAGCATGGCATGAAGCGGGCCATACCATCATCGGTCTGGTTCTGGATGATGCCGAAGTCGTTCATAAGGTTACGATTGTCCCTCGTGGTCAAGCTGGCGGTTATGCAGTGATGCTTCCAAAAGAAGATCGTTTCTTCATGACGGAGCCGGAATTGAAAGATAAAATCGTCGGACTGTTGGGTGGACGTGTATCCGAGGAAGTAACATTCGGAGAAGTGAGTACTGGGGCGCATAATGACTTCCAACGTGCAACGGGCATAGCTCGCAGCATGGTCATGGAATATGGCATGAGCAAACTTGGACCGCTTCAGTTCGGTAACTCCCAAGGTCAGGTTTTCCTAGGCCGCGATTTCAATAATGATCAAAATTATTCAGATGCCATAGCCTATGAAATCGATCTTGAAATTCAACGCATCATCAGGGAAGCGTACGAAAGATGTAAGAAAATCCTTACTGAAAATCGTGAAAAACTTGATTTGGTTGCTAAAACCTTGCTTGAAGTGGAAACACTCGATGCAGAACAAATCAGAAGTTTATTCCACAATGGAAAATTGCCAGACCGGGATTATACCGCTCTGAATGGCAATTTGACCACTGATGAGAATGTCAAGGTGAACATCAATACGAAAAAGGAAGAAAAAGAGGCCCTTTTGGATCCATTGGATAAAAGGGGACCTGAGGACCTTGAAATAACGGAGGAAGGGCTTAATACACCTCCGATTAATGAAGGGGCCCCTCAAGATAAGCCGCTTTCCTTCCCTAACGAAGATGACAATAAAAAGTCTTAATTCGACTAACAGAAAAGGGTATTTCCGCCTCGGAAATACCCTTTTCTTAACCGTTAAAACGTAAAGGATCGGGTCTGGAGTTTTATTGGCTTTCGAAAAGTGTGACTAATAGCGTATGAAAAACCAGTGTGGTATGATGTTGGAGAATAATTTACCGGAGTGATGAAACGATGATTTTTGTATTGGATGTTGGAAATACGAATATAGTATTAGGCGTATACGATGAAGATATTTTAAAATATCATTGGCGAATCGAGACTAGCCGCCATAAGACGGAAGATGAATATGGAATGGTCATAAAGTCTTTGCTGCAGCATGAAGGCCTTTCGTTTGACCAATTTGACGGAATCATAATCTCTTCGGTAGTTCCGCCAATCATGTTTGCGCTGGAACGCATGTGCAAGAAGTACTTTGGCATAAAACCGCTAATAGTGGGACCGGGAATCAAAACTGGATTGAATATTAAATATGAAAATCCCCGTGAAGTGGGTGCAGACCGGATCGTGAATGCCGTTGCAGGCATACAGGAGTATGGAAGTCCTCTCATCATCGTGGATTTTGGCACGGCAACAACATATTGCTATATAAATGAGGATAAACAATACATGGGCGGAGCCATCGCCCCTGGCATTAACATATCTACAGAGGCGCTTTATTCAAAAGCTGCCAAGCTTCCGAGGATAGAAATCAGCCGGCCAGACGGCATCATTGGGAAGAATACCGTATCGGCCATGCAGGCTGGGATATTATATGGATATGTTGGACAGGTCGAAGGAATCGTCAACCGAATAAAGGAGCAAAGTAATCTTGAACCGACAGTAATCGCTACGGGCGGATTGGCGACCTTGATTGCCAATGAGTCTACCGTGATTGATGTCGTTGAACCATTTTTGACCTTGAAGGGGTTACAGCTCATCTATAAACGCAATCGTGAGCAAGTGAAGAAATAAAGAATATGTGTGCACAACATGGAAGGAGCACTATAAATGAAGGATTATCTAGTGAAAGCGTTAGGCTATGAGGGTCAAGTTCGTGCATATGCTGTTTCAACAACGGATACTGTAGGAGAGGCACAAAGACGCCATTATACATGGCCTACTGCCTCGGCAGCCCTCGGACGTGCAATGACGGCCGGCGTGATGATGGGCGGCATGTTGAAAGGTGAAGAAAAACTGACGATTAAAATTGAGGGCGGAGGTCCGATCGGGTCGATCCTGGTCGATAGCAATGCAAGGGGAGAAGTTCGCGGATATGTAACGCACCCCCAAACTCATTTTGATTTGAACGAACACGGAAAGCTTGATGTCAGGAAAGCGGTGGGTACGGAAGGGCTGATGACCGTCGTGAAGGATATTGGCCTGCGTGATTACTTTTCAGGACAAGTTCCGCTTGTTTCAGGGGAATTAGGCGAGGATTTCACTTACTATTTTGCCACGTCCGAACAAGTGCCTTCTTCAGTGGGTGTTGGTGTTTTGGTGAATCCGGATAATTCGATCCTAGCTGCGGGTGGATTCATCATTCAATTGCTGCCTGGAACATCCGATGAAACGATCTCCAAAATCGAGAGTCGCCTGAGCACAATCGACCCTGTCTCGAAAATGATTCAAAGAGGCTTGACGCCGGAAGAAATCCTAACGGAAATTTTGGGTGAAGGCAATGTGAACATTTTAGAAAAAATGGATGTCGAATTCTCCTGCCAATGCTCAAGGGAGAGAATTGCCAATGCATTGATCAGCCTTGGGAAAGATGAAATTCGGGATATTATCGAGACAGAAGGAAAAGCGGAGGCGCAATGCCATTTTTGCAATGAAACCTACCAATTCTCGAAAGAAGATCTTGAAGAACTGGAAGCAGAAACAGAAAAATAATTGACGGAGGAAAAGGTCTTGCCTAAACAAAAGCTTCGGGCGATCATTGCCGGCCTTGCCGTGCTGAACCTTTTGACTATCATTATCTTTGTCATAAAACCATTAATCACTTCTAAATCCGTAATAGGAGAGGAGACAGCCGCCAGGGTTGGATCCAAGGATATTTCCCGGGAAGCATGGATTAATGAGCTCGAAAAGAGATATGGAGAAGACGTACTTGAGGAAATGGTGGATAAAGAGGTCGTGAAACAGGCAGCAGAAAAATACAAAGTGAAAATTTCGAATAAAGAGGTTGACCGGGAACTTAAAATGATGAAGACGATGTATGGAGCTGCAGGTCAGACTCTTAATAAAAGCACCGATCAATTGAGCAAGGAAGTTCAGTCGAGCCTCCTGCTTGAAAAGCTGCTCACCAAGGACGTCTCTGTCTCCGGGGCCGTCATGGAGAAGTATTATGATGATAATAAGGACATCTATCGGATTCCCACCACGTATCATATATCCCACATTACCACGTCTACGAAAAAGCAAGCTGAAAAAATCAGGCGTGAATTGGCTAAAGGTGTCTCCTTTGAGGTTTTGGCGATGGAAAAATCCCTGGATGAATTCACGGCCAATCAGGGGGGCGACATGGGGTATATATCACAGGATAACGAGCAGGTCCCTAAGGAATACATTGAAGTGGCAGAAAAATTACAAGTCAATAAGTGGAGTGAGGCGGTCAAGACGGAAGATGGCTGGGCCGTTCTCTATCTGCACGAAAAAATTAAAGGCAAGCAGTATGAATACGATGAAGTTAAAGATAAGATACATCGCCAAATAGCTCTTGAACAGATTCAGGCACCGGTATCCGGAAAGATTTTCTGGGATGAATTTGATGTGGAATGGTTTTATGGATTGAAGGAACAAAAGTAGTTCATTGGATGTGTAAGAAAATTTAGAATATAATAGATAATCATTGACAACGAACTAATGAAACTGGTAACTTTAAAATAATAAAACCTACAAAAATACTCGGTATTGAAATGATGAGGAGTGGAGAAAATGGCACGTATAGCTAATTCTGTAATCGATTTGATTGGGCAAACACCTATCGTGAAGCTGAACAAGCTTCAACCTGAAAACAGTGCAGATATCTATTTGAAACTTGAGTACTTTAACCCAGGCAGCAGTGTAAAAGATCGCATCGCCCTTGCGATGATCGAGGCCGCAGAAAAAAATGGCACCCTTAAGCCAGGTGACACGATCATTGAACCTACTAGCGGAAACACGGGTATCGGACTTGCGATGGTAGCGGCAGCGAAGGGCTATAAATCAATCCTCGTCATGCCGGAAACGATGAGTCTGGAACGCCGCAATTTACTTCGTGCTTATGGAGCGGAGTTAGTCCTTACGCCTGGACCTGAAGGAATGAAGGGTGCCATCGCTAAGGCTACTGAGCTGTCTAAGGAAAAAGGGTACTTCATTCCCCAGCAATTCGAGAATGTCGCCAATCCTGAAGTTCATCGCAACACTACAGGTCCTGAAATCGTCGAAGCCTTTGGTGATGAAGGCCTGGATGCTTTCGTAGCCGGTATCGGTACGGGGGGGACGATCACTGGTGCGGGTGAGGTTCTGCGTGAGAAATATCCTGACATCAAAATTTATGCTGTCGAGCCAGCGGATTCCCCTGTATTATCCGGAGGGAACCCTGGACCGCATAAAATCCAAGGGATAGGTGCGGGCTTCGTACCTAGTATCCTCAATACGGACTTATATGACGAAATCATTCAAGTCAATACTGAGGAATCATTCGATTATGCCCGCCGTGCAGCTAAAGAGGAGGGAATCCTTGGAGGGATTTCTTCTGGAGGCGCCATTGCAGCAGCCATTAAAGTTGCTGAAAAACTGGGAAAAGGCAAAAAGGTCCTGGCCATCATCCCGAGTAATGGCGAACGGTACTTAAGTACACCGCTATATAACTTTGAGTAATACTTTCGTTTAATGAGAAGCAAAGTCCCCGGTGGGCTTTGCTCTTATTTTTGTAGAAAAAAGGTCCGGGCCATTGCTAATCTTCGCCGTTGGCTTGCACTATGCGTGTGTAAATGGGTAAACTCTTAATATAGATTTATATAGGCGGAGGAGAACGTTAGATGTCATTAGCTGGAGCGACAAAACTTACATGCGGC
The DNA here is from genome assembly GCF_037992945.1 of Peribacillus sp. FSL E2-0218. Classification (NCBI taxonomy): domain Bacteria; kingdom Bacillati; phylum Bacillota; class Bacilli; order Caryophanales; family Bacillaceae; genus Peribacillus; species Peribacillus sp. FSL E2-0218. The sequence goes on from NZ_CP150304.1 coordinate 87,592, forward strand.
TCATTTGAATTGGATTACAGCAAGAAAACCTTAATTATGGGGATTTTGAATGTTACGCCTGACTCTTTCTCGGATGGCGGGAAATATAATCGGGTAGATGCTGCTTTGAAGCATGCGGAACGGATGGTGAACGACGGTGCGGATATTCTCGACATAGGCGGTGAGTCAACCCGTCCTAATTATGAGAGGATATCGGATGATCAGGAGATAGAAAGGGTCGCTCCGATCATCGATGCAATTTCCCGGAACATAGAAATTCCGATATCGATTGATACCTATAAATCAAAGGTGGCCAAGGAAGCTGTTAAGGCAGGGGCCCATATAGTAAACGACATTTGGGGAGGCAAAGCCGATTCCTTGATGGCAAAAGTTGCAGCGGAATTTGGTGTGCCGATTATATTGATGCATAATAGGGATAATATGGATTATGGTCATTTCGTTCGCGATGTCTTTGAGGACTTATTCGAAAGCGTCATGATCGTAAAGCAGGCTGGCGTCAAGGAAGAAAACATCATCCTCGATCCTGGCATAGGCTTTGCAAAAGACTTGAAGTTTAATTTGGAAATGATGCGGAATCTTGATAAGCTTGTAGCAATAGGCTACCCAGTACTGCTTGCAACATCGAGAAAGTCCATGATCGGGCATGTTCTTGATTTGCCTCCAGGTGAGCGAATGGAAGGAACCGCCGCTACAATCTGCCATGGAATTCAGCAGGGCTGCCAAATGGTTCGGGTGCATGATGTAAAGGAAATGGCGCGAACTGCAAAAATGATGGATGCGCTTTTAGGAAAAGGTGAATGAAATGGATAAAATATTTGTGAATAAAATGGAGTTTTATGGGTATCATGGAGTATTCCCAGAAGAAACGAAGCTTGGTCAGCGGTTTAAAGTCGACCTTACTGTCGAAACCGATTTAGCCAAGGCGGGGAAGAGTGACGATCTAAAGGACTCGATTAACTACGGCGAATTATATCAATTGTGTAAAGGCGTTGTAGAAGGGAAACCTTTTAAGTTAGTGGAGGCAGTTGCTGAAAAGATCGCTTCCGACCTTCTTCGCGGATATCCTTCAATTGATAGCTGCACGGTCAAGGTATATAAACCAGATCCTCCTATAGCGGGGCATTATGACTCGGTAGCTATAGAGATTGTAAGAGGACGCTGATTATGGTGAATATTGCTTACCTCTCAATTGGATCGAACTTGGGCGACCGACTCGATATTTTCCGCAAGGCCTTCCAATTATTGACTGAAAACCCGCATATCATGTTGGTTGCAACTTCTTCTTTTTATGAAACGGATCCGGTAGGATATGCCGATCAGGACTGTTTTTTAAATGCTGTGCTAAAGGTGGAAACCGACTTGCATCCCGAGGAATTGCTTCACGTTTGTATGCAAATCGAGCAAACGTTAGGAAGAAAAAGGGAAATAAGGTGGGGTCCCCGTACTTTGGACCTTGACATTTTGTTATATAATCATGAAAATATTGAGACAGAGATTCTTTCGGTCCCACACCCTCGTATGCACGAGAGGGCGTTTGTCATCGTGCCTTTAATGGAAGTGGACCCTGATATAAGGCTTCCGCACATGCATGCACCTTTGAGCGACCTGCTTGAACAGATTCCGGATAAAGAAGGAGTTCGATTATGGAAGGTGAAAAATGGGGAAGGCGCATTCGCGCTTTTCGAAAGTTAAAGGGTTATACACAGGAAGGCTTTGCGAAAGAAGTAGGAGTTTCCGTTTCCTTGCTTGGTGAAGTTGAAAGAGGGAACCGCAACCCTTCAGAAGCATTTTTAATGGAAGTGGCGGATATCCTTCATGTGTCCATTGAGGAGCTTCAACCACCTGAGGATAAATGAACGGTTGTTATAGGAGGTCACACGTGTTAAAAATAGGCGATATAGAAATGAAGAATCCGGTAGTGCTGGCACCGATGGCAGGAGTCTGCAACTCGGCATTCCGCTTGACCGTCAAGGAGTTTGGCGCTGGTCTGGTTTGTGCGGAGATGGTCAGTGACAAAGGCATCGTCCTTCAAAATGCCAAAACGATGAATATGCTTTATATAGATGAAAGGGAGAAGCCGTTAAGCTTGCAAATCTTTGGCGGTGAAAAGAAATCCTTGGTCGAAGCTGCTCAATTTGTAGATAAGAATACAAATGCCGACATCATTGATATCAATATGGGCTGCCCGGTCCCGAAAATCACGAAATGTGATGCAGGGGCGAAGTGGCTTCTCGATCCGAATAAAATTTATGAGATGGTTTCCGCCGTGGTTGATGCTGTCGACAAGCCGGTAACCGTGAAAATGCGCATTGGCTGGGATGAAGAGCATGTATTTGCGATTGAAAATGCCCAGGCGGTTGAACGGGCGGGTGGTAAAGCCGTTTCCATGCATGGGAGAACCCGGGTTCAAATGTATGAAGGTAAAGCTAACTGGGACATCATTCGTGAAGTGAAGAAATCCATCAATATTCCCCTTATCGGGAATGGAGATGTGGAAACGCCACAGGATGCTGAACGCATGTTGAAGGAAACCGGAGTCGACGGGGTCATGATCGGCCGTGCAGCTCTAGGCAACCCATGGATGATATACCGGACCGTGAAGTATTTGGAATCGGGTCAATTGATGGAAGAACCTACAGTTCGAGAAAAGATGGATGTATGTGTCCTTCACATGGATCGTCTGATTGCATTGAAAAATGAGTACGTCGCCGTTCGTGAAATGCGCAAGCATGCTTCTTGGTACCTGAAAGGTGTGAAAGGGAATGGCAAGGCGCGTAAAGGGATCAACGATTGTGAAACGAGAGAAGATGTCGTGAGACTCCTTTATGGGATGGTCGATGAAATCGAAGCGAAGGAAATGAACATCCAAATGGTCTGATGTTGACTTCGCCTTCCTGTTTTCCTATAATACGCATATCTTAAACTGCCAGTAAATCTGGCAGTTTTTATATATACATAAAGAAGTTTTTAAGATAAAAAGCTGTTGAATTCCTGTACTTTATGTAAGAATAAATACGTATGCAAAATAAATATTGATTAATTATATAAAGCTTTTATTAATAAAGATGGAGATGATTTTCGTGAGTCATGAAGAATTGAATGATCAATTGCAAGTAAGGCGCGATAAAATGCAGGCAATGATTGATAACGGACAGGATCCTTTCGGGAGCAGATTCGAGCGCACTCATAGTGCCCAGGATTTAGTTCGTGCTTATGGAGAAATGGAAAAAGAAGATCTTGAGCAAAAAGAAATCGAGGTTACCATCGCTGGCCGCGTCATGACCAAGCGTGGCAAAGGGAAAGCGGGATTTGCCCATATCCAGGATATTAGCGGCCAAATCCAAATCTACGTTCGTTTAGACAATATAGGTGAAGAATCTTACCAGATTTTTAATCAAACGGACCTTGGCGATATCGTAGGGGTCACTGGCGTGATTTTCAAGACGAAGGTTGGGGAGCTTTCCATTAAAGCGAATGACTATGTATTTCTTTCTAAAGCGCTTCGTCCGCTACCTGATAAATTCCATGGTCTTAAGGATGTGGAAGAACGCTATCGGAAACGTTATGTGGACCTGATCACGAATGAGGAAAGTAAGAACACTTTGATCATGCGCAGCCGTATTGTGCAAGCAATGAGACGATATTTGGATGATCAAGGGTACCTGGAAGTGGAAACGCCGCTATTGCACTCCGTTGCTGGCGGAGCTGCCGCACGTCCTTTCCTTACTCACCATAACGCTTTGGATATGCCTTTGAATTTAAGGATAGCCATCGAGCTTCATCTGAAGCGACTGATCGTCGGCGGATTAGAAAAGGTTTATGAGATTGGCCGGGTTTTCCGTAATGAAGGAGTATCAACAAGACATAATCCGGAATTCACTTTGATTGAGTTATACGAGGCCTATGCTGATTATAAGGATATCATGAGTTTAACGGAAAACTTGATTGCGCATATAGCTCAAGAGGTATTGGGGACGACTACCATTCAATACGGGGAATATGAGATCGAGTTAAAGCCGGAGTGGAAACGACTTCACATGGTCGATGCTGTAAAGGAATATACGGGTGTGGACTTCTGGGCTCACATGAGTAAAGAAGAAGCGCAACGGCTTGCCAAAGAGAACGGGATCGAAATTAAGGACTCCATGGAGTTTGGTCATATCGTGAATGAGTTCTTCGAGCAGAAAGTGGAAGATAAGTTGATACAGCCTACTTTCATTTACGGACATCCGGTGGAAATTTCGCCATTGGCAAAGAAAAATCCGGAAGATGCCCGTTTCACCGATCGGTTTGAGCTATTCATAGTGGGCAGGGAGCATGCGAATGCCTTCACGGAACTTAATGACCCTATTGATCAACGTCAACGTTTTGAATCTCAATTGAAAGAACGCGAGCAAGGCAATGACGAAGCTCATGAAATGGACGAGGATTTCTTGGAAGCATTAGAATACGGAATGCCGCCAACTGGCGGATTAGGAATTGGTGTTGACCGTCTGGTTATGTTATTGACCAATTCACCTTCCATACGTGATGTTCTGTTATTCCCATTAATGAGACACCGCTAATAAGCAAGAAGAAGCGATGATTACAGGACCGGATTCGGAATGCTGGAATCGATTGGGTGCAGCCCGTGGATTTCGGCAAATGAGTTCGGTTTTTGTTTTTTAATTATAGTTTCGTATCATTTAATTAATTTGATATCCAGGGTGAAAAGAAAAACATTATTATTTCGAAAAAACTTAATAAAAGGTATTGCGCAGTTAACGTAATGGTGTTATATTTATATCTGTCCTTACGAACGAGTTACAAACGAATGACAAACTTTAAAAAAGTTTTAAAAATTTGTTGACTTGTAGTAATGAAAAATGGTATTATAAATAAGCTGTTTCGAAAGATATTGCTCTTTGAAAACTGAACAAAACAAAGCGCCAACGTTAAATTTTAAGTGAGCACACACTATCAAAAAAGCAAATGAGCAAGTCAAACATTTCTTCGGAGAGTTTGATCCTGGCTCAGGACGAACGCTGGCGGCGTGCCTAATACATGCAAGTCGAGCGAATCGATGGGAGCTTGCTCCCTGAGATTAGCGGCGGACGGGTGAGTAACACGTGGGCAACCTGCCTATAAGACTGGGATAACTTCGGGAAACCGGAGCTAATACCGGATACGTTCTTTTCTCGCATGAGGAAAGATGGAAAGACGGTTTACGCTGTCACTTATAGATGGGCCCGCGGCGCATTAGCTAGTTGGTGAGGTAATGGCTCACCAAGGCGACGATGCGTAGCCGACCTGAGAGGGTGATCGGCCACACTGGGACTGAGACACGGCCCAGACTCCTACGGGAGGCAGCAGTAGGGAATCTTCCGCAATGGACGAAAGTCTGACGGAGCAACGCCGCGTGAACGAAGAAGGCCTTCGGGTCGTAAAGTTCTGTTGTTAGGGAAGAACAAGTACCAGAGTAACTGCTGGTACCTTGACGGTACCTAACCAGAAAGCCACGGCTAACTACGTGCCAGCAGCCGCGGTAATACGTAGGTGGCAAGCGTTGTCCGGAATTATTGGGCGTAAAGCGCGCGCAGGTGGTTCCTTAAGTCTGATGTGAAAGCCCACGGCTCAACCGTGGAGGGTCATTGGAAACTGGGGAACTTGAGTGCAGAAGAGGAAAGTGGAATTCCAAGTGTAGCGGTGAAATGCGTAGAGATTTGGAGGAACACCAGTGGCGAAGGCGACTTTCTGGTCTGTAACTGACACTGAGGCGCGAAAGCGTGGGGAGCAAACAGGATTAGATACCCTGGTAGTCCACGCCGTAAACGATGAGTGCTAAGTGTTAGAGGGTTTCCGCCCTTTAGTGCTGCAGCTAACGCATTAAGCACTCCGCCTGGGGAGTACGGCCGCAAGGCTGAAACTCAAAGGAATTGACGGGGGCCCGCACAAGCGGTGGAGCATGTGGTTTAATTCGAAGCAACGCGAAGAACCTTACCAGGTCTTGACATCCTCTGACAACCCTAGAGATAGGGCGTTCCCCTTCGGGGGACAGAGTGACAGGTGGTGCATGGTTGTCGTCAGCTCGTGTCGTGAGATGTTGGGTTAAGTCCCGCAACGAGCGCAACCCTTGATCTTAGTTGCCAGCATTCAGTTGGGCACTCTAAGGTGACTGCCGGTGACAAACCGGAGGAAGGTGGGGATGACGTCAAATCATCATGCCCCTTATGACCTGGGCTACACACGTGCTACAATGGATGGTACAAAGGGCTGCAAACCTGCGAAGGTAAGCGAATCCCATAAAGCCATTCTCAGTTCGGATTGCAGGCTGCAACTCGCCTGCATGAAGCCGGAATCGCTAGTAATCGCGGATCAGCATGCCGCGGTGAATACGTTCCCGGGCCTTGTACACACCGCCCGTCACACCACGAGAGTTTGTAACACCCGAAGTCGGTGAGGTAACCTTCATGGAGCCAGCCGCCTAAGGTGGGACAGATGATTGGGGTGAAGTCGTAACAAGGTAGCCGTATCGGAAGGTGCGGCTGGATCACCTCCTTTCTAAGGATAATACGAGTGCGCTTTTGTTTTGTTCAGTTTTGAATGAGTAATTCATTCAATGAAGGAAGAGGCATCACGATGTGATGGATTCTCTCCACTTTGTTCCTTGAAAACTAGATAATAGATAGAAGGCAATTAATTTTTTCAAAGCATCTGTAAGACTTTTTTAACGGTTAAGTTAGAAAGGGCGCACGGTGGATGCCTTGGCACTAGGAGCCGATGAAGGACGGGACTAACACCGATATGCTTCGGGGAGCTGTAAGTAAGCTTTGATCCGGAGATTTCCGAATGGGGAAACCCACTGTTCGTAATGGAACAGTATCTTTACCTGAATACATAGGGTACTGAAGGCAGACCCGGGGAACTGAAACATCTAAGTACCCGGAGGAAGAGAAAGCAAACGCGATTTCCTGAGTAGCGGCGAGCGAAACGGAATTAGCCCAAACCAAGAGGCTTGCCTCTTGGGGTTGTAGGACACTCAACATGGAGTTACAAAGGAACGGGGTAAATGAAGCGATCTGGAAAGGTCCGTCAAAGAAGGTAAAAACCCTGTAGTTGAAACTTCGTTCCCTCCTGAGTGGATCCTGAGTACGGCGGGACACGAGAAATCCCGTCGGAAGCAGGGAGGACCATCTCCCAAGGCTAAATACTCCCTAGTGACCGATAGTGAACCAGTACCGTGAGGGAAAGGTGAAAAGCACCCCGGAAGGGGAGTGAAATAGATCCTGAAACCGTGTGCCTACAAGTAGTCAAAGCCCGTTAATGGGTAATGGCGTGCCTTTTGTAGAATGAACCGGCGAGTTACGATTTCATGCGAGGTTAAGTTGATGAGACGGAGCCGCAGCGAAAGCGAGTCTGAATAGGGCGAATGAGTATGAGGTCGTAGACCCGAAACCAGGTGATCTACCCATGTCCAGGGTGAAGTTCAGGTAACACTGAATGGAGGCCCGAACCCACGCACGTTGAAAAGTGCGGGGATGAGGTGTGGGTAGCGGAGAAATTCCAATCGAACCTGGAGATAGCTGGTTCTCTCCGAAATAGCTTTAGGGCTAGCCTCAAGATGAGAGTATTGGAGGTAGAGCACTGATTGGACTAGGGGCCCCCAACGGGTTACCGAATTCAGTCAAACTCCGAATGCCAAATACTTATTCTTGGGAGTCAGACTGCGAGTGATAAGATCCGTAGTCGAAAGGGAAACAGCCCAGACCACCAGCTAAGGTCCCAAAGTATACGTTAAGTGGAAAAGGATGTGGAGTTGCTTAGACAACCAGGATGTTGGCTTAGAAGCAGCCACCATTTAAAGAGTGCGTAATAGCTCACTGGTCGAGTGACTCCGCGCCGAAAATGTACCGGGGCTAAACGTATCACCGAAGCTGTGGATTGACACCGTAGGGTGTCGATGGTAGGAGAGCGTTCTAAGGGCGTTGAAGTCAGACCGGAAGGACTGGTGGAGCGCTTAGAAGTGAGAATGCCGGTATGAGTAGCGAAAGAAGGGTGAGAATCCCTTCCACCGAATGCCTAAGGTTTCCTGAGGAAGGCTCGTCCGCTCAGGGTTAGTCGGGACCTAAGCCGAGGCCGAAAGGCGTAGGCGATGGACAACAGGTTGATATTCCTGTACCACCTATACATCGTTTGAACGATGGGGGGACGCAGAAGGATAGGGTAAGCGCGCTGTTGGATATGCGCGTCCAAGCAGTTAGGCCGGAAACGAGGCAAATCCCGTTTCCATTAAGGCGGAGCTGTGATGGCGAGGGAAATATAGTACCGAAGTTCCTGATTCCACGCTGCCAAGAAAAGCCTCTAGTGAGATGTAAGGTGCCCGTACCGCAAACCGACACAGGTAGGCGAGGAGAGAATCCTAAGGTGTGCGAGAGAACTCTCGTTAAGGAACTCGGCAAAATGACCCCGTAACTTCGGGAGAAGGGGTGCTTTTTAGGGTGAATAGCCCGGAAAAGCCGCAGTGAATAGGCCCAGGCGACTGTTTAGCAAAAACACAGGTCTCTGCGAAGCCGCAAGGCGAAGTATAGGGGCTGACACCTGCCCGGTGCTGGAAGGTTAAGGGGAGAGGTTAGCGCAAGCGAAGCTTTGAACCGAAGCCCCAGTAAACGGCGGCCGTAACTATAACGGTCCTAAGGTAGCGAAATTCCTTGTCGGGTAAGTTCCGACCCGCACGAAAGGTGTAACGATCTGGGCACTGTCTCAACGAGAGACTCGGTGAAATTATAGTACCTGTGAAGATGCAGGTTACCCGCGACAGGACGGAAAGACCCCGTGGAGCTTTACTGCAGCCTGATATTGAATTTTGGTACAGCTTGTACAGGATAGGTAGGAGCCTGAGAAGCCGGAGCGCTAGCTTCGGTGGAGGCGTTGGTGGGATACTACCCTGGCTGTATTGAAATTCTAACCCGCGCCCCTTATCGGGGTGGGAGACAGTGTCAGGTGGGCAGTTTGACTGGGGCGGTCGCCTCCTAAAGAGTAACGGAGGCGCCCAAAGGTTCCCTCAGAATGGTTGGAAATCATTCGTAGAGTGTAAAGGCACAAGGGAGCTTGACTGCGAGACCTACAAGTCGAGCAGGGACGAAAGTCGGGCTTAGTGATCCGGTGGTTCCGCATGGAAGGGCCATCGCTCAACGGATAAAAGCTACCCCGGGGATAACAGGCTTATCTCCCCCAAGAGTCCACATCGACGGGGAGGTTTGGCACCTCGATGTCGGCTCATCGCATCCTGGGGCTGTAGTCGGTCCCAAGGGTTGGGCTGTTCGCCCATTAAAGCGGTACGCGAGCTGGGTTCAGAACGTCGTGAGACAGTTCGGTCCCTATCCGTCGCGGGCGCAGGAAATTTGAGAGGAGCTGTCCTTAGTACGAGAGGACCGGGATGGACGCACCGCTGGTGTACCAGTTGTCTTGCCAAAGGCATAGCTGGGTAGCTACGTGCGGACGGGATAAGTGCTGAAAGCATCTAAGCATGAAGCCCCCCTCAAGATGAGATTTCCCATGGCGCAAGCTAGTAAGATCCCTGAAAGATGATCAGGTTGATAGGTCAGAGGTGGAAGCGTGGCGACATGTGGAGCTGACTGATACTAATAGATCGAGGACTTAACCAACGCTTTAAAAAATGAAATGCCTTCTTATTATCTAGTTTTGAAGGAACAACGTTCCTCATATGTTTGGTGGCGATAGCGAAGAGGTCACACCCGTTCCCATTCCGAACACGGCAGTTAAGCTCTTCAGCGCCGATGGTAGTTGGGGGTCTCCCCCTGTGAGAGTAGGACGCCGCCAAGCAGTTACATATGGAGGATTAGCTCAGCTGGGAGAGCATCTGCCTTACAAGCAGAGGGTCGGCGGTTCGATCCCGTCATCCTCCACCAT
>NZ_CP150304.1:4902500-5182658 GCF_037992945.1 Peribacillus sp. FSL E2-0218
CTTTTCGTGCCTAGAAGGATGACAGAAAAGAACGGCGTCATTTATCCGCTCCTTGCCCTGCCGGAGGTGCTCAAAGCCCATCAGGAAACGATATTGGTCTATGCCGGCACAGGGGAGCAGCTCGCCCGGCTCGAGGAAACGGCAGCCAGTCTCCAATTAACCGATTCCGTAAGATTCATCGGGTCCGTGCCGTTCGAGAATATGCATCATCTCTATGAAGCATCAGATGTCGTCCTCATCCCAAGCGTACACTCGCACGGGGTGGAAGAGGCTACTTCCATTTCTGCATTGGAAGCGATGAGCTGCCGCTCCCCCGTCATTGCCAGTGCAATCGGAGGCTTGAAGGAAATCATTGTGGATGGTGAGGATGGCCTACTTGTAAAGGAGAAGGATACAAAGGCACTTGCACAATCCATCTTAAAATTACTTCATGATCCTCCATATGCATCCACGTTAGCTTCGAGGGCACGATCAAAAATGGAAGGCGAATATTCGCACCTCTCCGCAGCCAAGCGGTTCGAGACCGCTTACAATGAAGTGCTCTAAAAAAAACAAGCAGTCCCAATGAATTGGGGCTGCTTATTTTTTCATACGAGCTGTGAACTTCGTCTTTTCATTTGTTCATCGCGGTATTTTTTCTGTTCTTTTTTGGACATGGCGTTATATTCCTTCAAGAATGCTTCGTATTGCGGCATGACTTCTTTCATGGGACCATACGCCTTTAGCTCCCCATACTCAAGCCATAAAGCCTTTTGGCAAAATTTCTTCATCTGACCGATTGAATGGCTGACAAAGAACATCGTTTTGCCTTTTTCCTTGAATTCGTTCATTTTCTCCAAGCACTTTTCAGCAAAGTTTTTATCCCCGACAGATAAGGCCTCATCAATGATCAGGATATCAGGGTCGATATGCACGGAAACGGAAAAACCGAGCCTCGATTTCATACCGCTTGAGTAAGATTTCACCGGTTGGTCAATGAACTTGCCTAGCTCGGAAAACTCGATGATCTCAGGTTCAAGTTCTTTGATCCGCTGCTTATCGAATCCAAGCATCAGCATTTTCAGCTCAATGTTTTCCCTGCCGGTCAATTGATTATTCAGGCCCGAGGCAACGGCAATCAAAGCCGTTTTCCCGTTCGTTTGGACATTTCCGTCAGTAGGCGGGATAATGCCGGCAATGATATTGGACAAAGTGGATTTCCCGGATCCATTCACACCGACAAATCCTATTACATCGCCCTTCTCCGCTTCAAAACTTACATTCCTCAAGGCAAAATACTCCTCCCCATAGCTTTTAGGCAAAAGGAGGTCCAATAATTTTTCCGAGTTTTTATTATATAATTTATACTTTTTCGTTACATCTTTTACTATTACAGATTTTTCCAACTTTTCTCACTTCCTGTTTACTTAAAGTCAACAAAGCGATCTCTAAATCTAACATGCAGCGAGGAACCTATCATAAACAAAATGATAATGACTGCCCAGAAATAAAGCGTATATTCCCAATGCTCGATCAGATACCATGATTCCCCCAATAACGAAGCGCGATACCCATCCACAATATAATAGAGCGGATTCAGCTTCATGATATTGAGAATGAGCGGGTGCTCCTTGGCATCCAATACCCAGAGGATTGGCGTTAAATAAAACAAAACTTTCATTAAGGACACGATTAGATTATGAACGTCACGAATGATGGTTGATACCGTTGAAGTAATCAAGCCAAATGAAAACAAGAGCGCAACCGTTGCGGCAACATAATACGGAAGTTGTATGATATAAACTGTAGGGAAATATCCCGTGAAGCTTAATAGGATGATGATGACTCCAAGCAGCATGAGATGCTGATACAGTTTAGCAAAGATGACATAAGAAGGAATGACACTCATCGGGAAACTCATCTTGGATACCATATTCAGTCGGGAATAGACCGATTTTGATGTTTGGGTTGTAGCCGGATTCACAAAAAACCAGACCACGATTCCCGCCATCAGCCATGGAAGGAAGTTGTCACCGCGATTTAAGATGATGAAACCGAACACAAACCAATAAATTGAAATTTGGATCATCGGATTGATGATTTCCCATAGGATTCCAAGATAGTTATTGCTATTGGCGCTTTTTACCTCATAGACGGATAAGCGCCTGACTAAATAAAAATTGTTGATTTGTTCTTTTAAAACGGTCAAAGCTGAACTCATATATTACACAGACCTTCCTAAAAACACTTTTTCTACGACACGGCGTGAAGCCTGGCCATCTTCAAGTGCACAAAACCGTTCGTGAAAATGATTGATATCATTCGTATTTTCAAATTTAATCTTCTTGATACTATCAATGACCGCATCGGATGTTTTTACTAACGAACCAGGTGCATTGTTTTCGAAATCAAAGTAAAACCCGCGAAGCTTGTCCCTGTATTTTTCGATATCATATACAAAAAAGAGCATCGGACGCTGCAGATTTGCGTAATCAAAGAATACGGATGAATAATCGGTAATCAATAAATCCGAAATAAGATACAAATGGCTTATATCTTCGTAACTGGATAAATCATAGGCAAACCCTTGATACGCCGATAAATCCATGTTCTCGGAAACCAAATAATGAAGTCGGAGCAAGATGACATACTCGTTTCCCAATTCCCGTTGCATTCGATTCAGATCCAGCTTTAGTTCAAACTTATATTTTCCCCTATCATAGAACTCATCGTCCCTCCAAGTGGGAGCATATAAAATGATTTTTTTCTCTAAGGGAATACCCAACTTCTGTTTCAATGAGTCGATTGTATCACGATTATTCCCATTGTAAAGTAAATCATTACGGGGATAACCAGTTTCCAGAATTTTAGTAGGATCGACGTTGAAGGCGCGGGCGAATATTTCCGTTGAATAAGCATTCGGCGATAGTAAATAATCCCATTTTCTTGATTCGGCATGGAAATTTTCTTTATATTTTTCCGACGTCGTCCCCGGCATATGAACTTCCTCCATGTCGGCCGCAAGCTTCTTTAGTGGCGTCCCATGCCACGTTTGCAAATAGATCGTGTGCTTCGGCTTCGGAATCCAAAGCGGGAGCCTGCTGTTCGTTACCCAATAGCGGGCTCTGGTCATTTTAAGCAGCCAACTTAACGAGAAACGATGGAGATATGGAATGCCTGCCTCTTCGAAATGAGCCTTATACCTTTTATCCACGCTCCAATACATTTTATATTCAGGATGGTGACTCTGCAAGTATTCATAAATCGCTCGTGGATTACAGCTATACTGCTTGCCCAAAAAGCTCTCGAACATGACCAGCTTTTGGTCCACCGGCAATACCCTGCCTGCCATTGCGAAGAACATTTGATATCCTCTTAATATAATGGCTTTGGCGATGCGTTTAAATAGCGATAGAAAGGAAGGTCTCTTTGAGGTTTCCGTTTTTTCGTTTGACATATCCGATCTCCCTTTTATTAATTAATAATGGTGAATGCTGATATAAATGAACCATGGAGCACCGTCATTCCCGCTTATCGAGACACATCCCCGACCTCACATACACCAAAAATAAGCTCGCCCAACAATAGGCGGAGCTTTTTTGGCGTACTTCGAACAGCTACTCCAAAGACTTAATTGCCAGCCCCAAATTATTTGCCACCGTTGTATAAAACTCCACATTCTTCTTATTATACGTCATCTTATTTTTGAGGATTCTTTTAATATTGATCAGTTGATATTCATTATATCGAATAAACACTGTAAATAGGGACTTTTCCATTTTATCGATGTCATCCAGCGAAACAGTGAAATGCCCTCGATTGCCTTCTATTTGTACGTCACATGTGATTTCATTATCGATCCTTTTTCTATCCCGTATTAATACAGACTCGATGCTGTTTATATCATCACCGTATATTTCAAAGCTTTGGTGGTAGACATTATCGATGATATAGGAATCTATTGCACGAGCAAGCATCGGGATCCTGACGAAGCGATATGTCCCTTCCAAAAATGGAAGTTCATAATAAGGCAACCCATCTTCGATATGATATTTTTTATTGGCATCTTGTTTTAACCATTGAAATACCCTTACGAAATCATCAATCCGATCCTCCATGAATAGTTCAAGCGCCAATTTATAAATAGGCACTTTGAATTCATCCTGAAAATCATATGGCAAGTTTTTCGCAGTTTCAACAGCTTCCCTTAATATTTCAATGAAATCTTCTTTGTTGTTGGATTTAACGAAAATTTGGCTGTCGAACGATTTGACTAAATCGTACTCATAAATCCGGTTAAGAGCGATCTTTTTCAATTCAGGGGCAATGTCTTTGGATTGAATATGCTTTATGATTTCAATATCCGCTTTTCTTTTGTCCAGCACACTTGTAACGCGCGTTAAAGAAGCTGGATTTTCTGAAGTCCTATTGACATAATAAATAGGTTTTTTAGTAGTCGAAACCGCTCCGACCGTAAAGAAAACATCCGTGAAGAACCATTTATCTTCACCGAATTTCATATTGGGAAAACCAATTTCATTTTCTTTAACCATCGACAGATTCATCATTCTCGCCGTAGGACCCATGTGATAGAAAAAGTGCGGGACATCCAGTGGGGTAATGCTTCTTCTTTCTTTAACCGAAGCGAACTCACCGATAACACTTTCTGACTCGGATTCGACTTTAACCGTTTTGCCCACTGCATAATCATCACCAGTTTCCTCCAGGATGTTATAGAGGCTTTCCAGTCCATCAGGCGCAAGCCAGTCATCTGCATCTAAAAAGGTTATATATTTGCTTGTTCCCAATTCAATTCCGATGTTTCTGGGGGTCCCTGGGGACCCGTTATTTTCTTGAAGGGACACTGAACAAATGTTTTTATATTTAGCCACATACTCTTGAATGATTGTATACGTATCATCAGTCGAACAGTCGTCAATGATTATATATTCGATCTCATCGATTCCGATGGATTGATTTATGACGGATTCAATCGTTTTCCTGATGAATTTTCCAGAGTTATAAGCAGCAGTAACTATCGTGACTTTTTTTTCTTTTCCTAAAAACTTATTTCTTAAGCTTGACGGATTATTTTTAATTTTTACAGCACTGCCCTTTAAAAGTTCCCTCGCTTTTTGACGTACCAAGATATTCATTCGAAATCCTCTCCTTCTATGTGTAGAGGTGCATGTTTCGATTAGGCAGCCCGTTCACCAGATACTAAAAGAACAATACCCTTTAAGTCATCAATCTTCGAAAAATTTATCCACGATTCGCTTTGTAGCTTTACCGTCCTCTATGCCGCAATATTTTTCCCTGAATAGACGATATCTTTCTTTATATTCACTGTTTATTCCATTGATATTGGTAATGGCATCGATAAGCTCCTCGGTCGTTTTCAAAAATGGACCTGGTGCTTCTTTATCAAAATCCATATAGAATCCGCGGATGTTATCTCGGTAATCCTCCAGATCATAAGTATAGTACAGAATCGGCCGGGCAGTATTCGCATAGTCGAACATGACTGAAGAATAATCCGTGATCAATATGTCAGAAATCAGGTATAGTTCCTGTATATCTGAATAATTGGATACATTCATGACGAAATCCCCGAATTCGCTCGGTATGCTGAGGTTATTACTTATGACCACATGCATCCTCAACAATAGGACATATTCATCGCCAAGCGCTTGCTTCATTCTTTCCAAATCGAATTTCAACTCGAAAACGAATTTATTATTTTTCGATGTTTGATTATCCCGGAATGTAGGGGCGTATAAGATGACTTTCTTCCCTTTTGGAATCTTCAGCTTGTCCGAAACGGATTCGGCAATGATGGAAGCGTCTTCCTTATAAAACAGATCATTTCTCGGGTACCCCGTTTCCAATATTTCCCCCTCATATTTAAAGGCACTTCTGAAGGCCGTGGATGCGTATTCGCTCGGTGATATTAAGTAATCCCATGTTTTGGTCGCCGCATGCACCCGATTTAAGTAACCTTCGTCCCTTCCCTGTATCTGTTCTATATCGAATAGCATTTTTTTCAGGGGGGTGCCATGCCAAGTCTGGATATAAGTCGTTTCCTTCCTTTTGCTTATATAGGTAGGGAAATTTTGATTATTTATCCAGTATCCTGCTCTGGCTAAATAATAATAGTATTCCGGGCTTAGGCGCTTTATCAGCTTCGTATTCTTCCCTTTTACAGGTAAATTGCCATTATAGACCCAAACTTTTTTATGTTTATTGTCCCTTTTAAGTAACTCTTCATAAATATACTTCGGACTGTCTGCGAATTGCTTGCCTATTCCACTTTCAAACAGAATGAGGTTCTTATCGACAGGGAGAAGTCTAGACATCATTTTATATGCTTTTTTCATCACAGGGAAATAATATTCACTTTTTCTAAATCGAGTCATAACAAGTTTAAGGAACGGATGGTTATACACTTTAATGAACGTATCTTGATCCTTTTTTGCATGCTGAATCACTTCGAATATTCTCGAATTGGAATGTACATCGCGATATTTTATGAAGCGGTCAGCCTTGTCGATATACTTTTGCTTCATGACAAAATCATTTTTGGCATATTCGGCTAACCTATCCAGCAATTCATCCAATTCATTAACGATTTCACCGGGAAGGTCGTTATCCAAATCCAAATGTGATGGCCTTTTGCCTATGAAACGATTCCTATCGAATTGATAGTAAATCACCGGTTTATGCAGGAAACTAAAGTCAAAAGCGACACTTGAATAATCCGTGATCATGATCGCACTTTCCTTGATCAATCTTTGGACATCCACCTCACCCTGACTTATTACCCTAACTGGCGCATCTTTAAAATAAGCAGTGAATTTCTGCATATTAGGGTGAAGGCAAAAAATGATTTCAAACCCATTTTCTTCAGATAATTCATGTAAAACCGGATGATTCACCAATTTCTGATACCTTTCAAAATACTCGCTTTCCAAAAATATTTCATCGGAAGTGATCCAATCTCTCCAGGTCGGGATGATCAACAGCTGCCGTTTCATTAAAACGTCGTCCTTGAACAGTGAGTCGAACCTGGATAGTCCTGTTGCGAATACTTCTTTTTCGTTATATCCAAAATCGGTTACGATCATATCCTTTTCGAATTCTGAACTTACTAGGAACACATCCGTATTAAAACCGGAAGTGGCCTTTTTTCCATAGTTCGCCACCATGTTTTTCGTACCCATAACACCATGCTGAAGAAACACCTTAACACCCTTAACCCGATTTTTAAATTCAGATGTTCTTAAAGGATATAAATAGTCTGGATGATGTGAAGCAATGATGCGTGTGGACTCCAATGTCTTTTTAATATGATCCTTTGATTTGAAATATAGTACATTTCCAAAGGGCTCGACGTTCTTGGCTTCGACGGAATTTTCTTCTATTACATAATAAACTTCCCTTTCAGGATGTTCTTCCCTCATGTATTTAAAAAAATGATAGCCGGTATCCTGGGCTTTATACGTTCTTTCTCCAATTAACCAGACATCTTTTTTCTTTTTAAATGAACCGAGAATTCGCCTCCACCCCATCATCCTTTTTAAATATCGATAACTTTCTTTAGGGAAATTGAACACTTCCAAAGACAAGTTGGATGCTTTAAAGGTATAGTACGGGTTGACGATAGCCACCGTTTGATCCGACCTGACGTCGGTCTTTTTAGTGAATAGCTTAGCTCTGGTCGTCGGACGCCCTACGCGTACCAATTTCGGCACTTCCTGATCATGCAAATGTAATTTCATGTAAATATCATATATATCATCTTGCAAATCGGCACTGACCAGTTGTTCCAAATCCAGCATCATCTTATATATGTAACGATTCAGCCCATACTTTATGATATGCATTTCACGATTATGGATAAAAGACATATTCGCTTTGTATTCCTTGCCGCTTTGCCTTCCTCTGATGATGCCCTCACCTTTTATGACCTTTGAGTGCTTGGTGAAAATTTGCCCATTAATATGCAACATTTTCGATTTATTGGTTATTTTTTCAATTTGAGACTTAATCATTACTTTAGGGGGATTATTGACATATAGAGATAAATTCCCTTTATTAGTTATCGAAAAAATCATTTGATTATCTTCAAAGGAGTAGAAATTCAGATTTTCAATGTGCGTTTCCTGAAAGCGGCCTAGACGAATCGGATATTCTATATGGATCTGTTCAGATCCTTCTACATATTCAGCTTTATGCTCGATATTAAGGATTGTTTTTTTACTTAGCTTCTCAACTGGAACGGAAATCTTCATATAACAGTCATAAACAGAAGGGTCGCTGCCTTCTAATTTCCGTATTAAATCCGCGAGATTTATGCCAAACTCAAAATTGGCTGAACCGGCAATTTCAGCAATTTTGAGTTTTTTATCTTCATGGTCTCTAGAAAATATCCATATTTCTTTTGCAAAATAATGTTCTTTTGAAAATGCACCTTTTATAAACAACATATTGTCTTTTTGCCCAATGGTCAGAACTTGTTTAAGCTTAATTTTAGGAGTTTTTGTTGCTTTTCTTTTTCCAAGAAGCTTCTTTATCATTTTAAACCACCTATAACAAATTATTTAAATAAGATGAATCTATATTGTACGTTAAAATCATAATCTTTTTTGGTTGTAGACTCAATATCATGGAACCGATAATTGAACCGCCCATATATTACCACCCAATCCTTTTTGCTCAGCAGAATGGCCGTTGACTGGCTGAAATCGGTTGGGTGGCCCATCACCCCATTCATGAATGGCATATCGAATGATAGATGTTTGATGTCAAAGCAGGTTCCTTCCATTTAATAAAGGTGTCTTACAATGGTAACCGACAGATTTGGAGCCTATACATGATGCCCCTCTGTCCCCCTCCATTCCTAACGGGTAAGCCCTCCTGGAGTTACTCTAGTTGTTCCCTCCTAAACATGATAAAATGTGATTCATATATGATCTCTCGGGACCATAAGATAAGAGTGATTGGAGTTTGATATTATATTTGTATACTTTTTAATATACTTCTCTCTCCATAGGTACATTATAATTAACGTTCCCTAGAGAAGAATACAATGTAGTCGACATGTAACCTTAACTTAATAGTGTTATCTATAAGGAACATCGATGTAAAAAAATGTGGTTTAATTGTAAATAAATTGTTGTTTATTTGTAAAGCTATTAAGTTATAATTAGTGAGGTAAGACATTTTTGGTTTTGCCGCAGAGGCAAACATTTCATATAGTATTCTAATGGTCCAACTATATATTATTATGACTCATCATATGTAAAGAGAAATAAAGGGTCTTACAGGAGGAATAAAAATGAAGAAAGTAATCACTTATGGTACCTTTGATTTGCTTCATTGGGGACATATCAATCTATTGAAACGCGCAAAAGATTTAGGAGATTATCTTATCGTTGCCATTTCCACTGATGAATTTAATGCTATAAAAGATAAAAAGGCTTATCATAGCTTTGAAAATAGAAAAATGATTCTTGAATCGATCCGCTATGTGGACGAAGTCATACCTGAAGATAAATGGGAACAAAAGAAGGAAGATATCATTCGTGAAGGCGTGGATATCTTCGTAATGGGCGATGATTGGAAAGGCAAATTCGATGAATTATCCGAAGTTTGTGAAGTGGTCTACCTTCCAAGAACGATCGGCATTTCGACTTCCCAAATTAAAGATGACCTTTTACAAGTTACCAATGGCTAAAGAATTCGCGATAGGGATTTATCTTTTATGCTTCAAGATTTTATTCTCTATCTTTAAACTCTTCCCTTTACAAGACAAAACGACCTTTGTCACATCATTCGGGGATAATTGCCAATATATTGCAGATGAAATGGACAAGCAGGACATACCTGTTCAAAAAGTGTTTCTAATGAAGCCGAGCAGTCTTATACATGTGAAGGACGGTGGGAAATCCATCGTCCTTCCGTTTGAATCTAAAAATATCATGGCCTTATTCCAATCGATTTACCATATCGCTACTTCCAAATGGATCATCATTGATAATTATTTTGGCTTTCTTTCTGCGATTTCATTCAAGAAGCAAGTAAAATGTGTTCAAGTTTGGCATGCGGCAGGTGCCGTTAAACAATTCGGCGCAAAAGACCCTTCCATTCAAAACCGTTCTGCCGCTGCACGTAAAAGGTTTTTAAAGGTCTATGATACATTCGATTATGTTACGGCAGGTTCAGACAGAATGGCAGAAATTTATCAAGAAAGTTTTCAATTGCCAGCATCACGCATCCTAAGGACCGGGATACCTCGAACCGATTTCTTTTTCGATGAAGATTCAAAAAAAATGGCACGCCGTGCGTTTCTTGCCAAGTTTCCGGAACTGGAGCACAAAAAAATCATGCTATATGCCCCTACGTTCCGTAATGATGGATTGGATGATGGGAAGATTGCACTCGATTTGGAATTACTGTATAAAGAACTGCACGATGAAAATTATGCCATCCTGCTTAAACTGCATCCCGCTGTTAAAGCAGATCATGATCTTCAGATTAAATTCCCTGGGTTCGTTTATTCTGTAACGAGTGAATTTCATGTCAATCAACTGCTTATAAGTACAGACCTTTTAATAACTGACTACTCTTCCATTCCGTTTGAATTCTCCTTTTTAAATAGACCGATGATTTTCTTTGCCTATGATTTAGCCGAGTATGAACAAGAGCGGGGATTTTGGGAGGATTATACAACATCCATGCCCGGACCGGTGGTATCCACCACGAAGGAGCTGCTGAGGGAAATCCGTTTCTCCGATCGCTCATTAGTGAAGATCGCTCCCTTTAACCAAAAATGGAACCAATACTCGGCAGGAGCCTCAAGCCGAAATGTAGTTGATTATCTTTTTAAATAACAAAAACCCCCTTCATGAATGAAGGGGGTTTTGTTCGTATAACCGTCATTTTTTTTGTAAAAAAAGGGTATTTTAACAGCGTGTGACAAACTTTTTGATTTTTCAGACATATATGAAAAAAGACTCATAATATAGAAAATATTGTTGGTTTAATCACCATTTCCAAACCAATATAAACCAGTATAATACTACTATTTTCCCCTTGTAACAAAAATGTAATATTTTTTCGCAGGATTATTTTGTTAGAATAGGGAAAAAGACATATTAGAGGTGGAAAATCGTGAAAAAAAGTGTAGTCGCATTTTCGACAATAGCCATTTTATCTTCAACTTTCGTTTCTCCTGCCCTTGCCGGTACATATACAGTGAAAAGCGGCGATACGCTAAGCAAGATCGCACAGAAACATAATACGACGGTACAAGACTTAAAACAGCTAAATCATTTAAAAACCGACTTTTTGAAAATCAATCAAAAGTTATTGACATCAAACTCCAAAACAACATCAAACCATTCTTCGGTTTCCATGAAAAAAACAAAGAATACCACATATACCATAGTCTCTGGCGATACGTTAACCCGGATAGCGAACAAGCATAACCTGACACTAGCTGAATTGATGAAAATGAACAACCTTAAATCCGACAGAATTTATGCAGGCGCCAAACTTATCGTATCCAAATCAACTACAACCACTACCGTTGAATTACCCAACAGCTCCAAGCCATCCAATGATACACAGCCCCCGGTGAATTCGGCTACATACATTGTGGTGAAAGGCGACACGCTCTCAGGAATTTCCAGAAAGACCAATGTATCAGTAGCGCAGCTTAAAGCGGCCAACTCGTTAAATTCGGACTTAATCAGAGTGGGTCAAAAACTGAAATTAAGCAAAACATCCACTTCTGCCAATCCAGGGAAAAATGATGACAAGATAGAAACACCGAATTCAGGAAGTAAAGTAACCAAGCTCGTTTCCGAAGCGAAGAAATTGATAGGAACGCCTTATTCGTGGGCAGGCGCCTCGCCATCAGGATTCGATTGCAGCGGTTTCATTTACTATACATTTAAGAAGGCCGGATATGAGGTTTCCAGGCTCTCATCCTCCACATACTATGATATGGGCAAAAAGGTGACCTCACCTAAAAGCGGTGATCTTATCTTTTTTGCAACCGGTTCAAATAAACACGTAGTTAGCCATATGGGCATCTACTTGGGCGGAGGTCAGTTCATCCACGCCTCGTCAAGTAAGGGCGTAACAATCACTTCTACTTCAAACTCTTATTTCCAGAGCAGGATCATCGGTTATAAAAGTTTATAAATTGCCATGTCCAGGCTTTCACTTATGGCCTGGACATTTTCATGTCAAAACGACACATCCTCATTCCTTAGAATAAAAAAATCGGCGGCGAAGGGATCAGTACAACCTGACATCCCAGACTGTAGACAAACTCGATGAAAATCGAGTTTGTCTATTTTTATGGCCTGTACAATTTAGACGTTGATTTCCACTCCAGGCACTCGCTTTCCGCGGGCGGTCGGGGAGCCTCCTCGGCTTTGCCTGCGGGGTCTCCCCTAGACGCGCTTTTCCCGCAGGAGTCTCGAACACCCGCTCCAATCAACTTTGTCTTACCTTTTAGATAGAACACTTTTGACTGGAGTCATTTTTGTTTTAAAATTGAAGGATTAAAACTTGAGGTGATGAGGATGCTTTCTAAACATGATTCTATTCAGCGAGATCAACTTGAAATGATTACTTTAGATCAACTGGTGCCACCGAACCATTTGGTTCGTAAAATGGAGGCTGCCATTGACTTCACTTTCATTTATGACTTGGTGTTTACGATGAACACTTTGATTGTTACCTTTGCCCTTCGGGAGAAACTTTAAAGTACTCAACAACAAATAAAGAGGGCTATCGCGAGTACAAATCGCCCAAACAAATTTGTGCAACATGCTCATTTTTATCACGGTGTACGGAAAGCAAAGACCATCAAAAAGTAGTGACACGGCATATCTGGCAAGCATATGTGGAAGAAGCAGATCATCTGCGTCATCATCAAGAGGTAAAACCTATATATGCGAAACGCAAAGAAACGATTGAGCGTGTATTCGCAGATGCAAAAGAAAAGCATGGTATGCGTTGGACTACTTTAAGGGGACTTAAAAAATTGTCGATGCAGGCGATGCTTACTTTCGCTGCCATGAATGTAAAGAAGATGGCCACTTGGACATGGCAAGGTCCTAAAACGGCTTAACATAGCGGCTCGAAGAGCCCAAATCTCGTAACCTTTGGTCAAAATTTCAAAGGAATTTCAAAAGGGGTTCGGAATTTTTTAATTCCGAACCCCTTTTGTCTACAAACTGACTGACATCCTTCGTTTTTTTAAGTGAAAATAGGTAAAAATGCACTCTACCTACAAAAAGATACTATTCTATTTTTAACAGAAAAAAGGTATAGTTAGGGCTAGGCACTTTTTCATACCTTCCATTTTTGTTGGATGGTTCAGGGAGGAATTTAGATGAGATCTGAACATAAAAAGAAGAAAAAGAAACGCAAAACGTTTAAAATAATCGGCTTTACCCTACTTATCCTTTTCATAGGCGCAGGCGTTTATGCAGCCTCCGTTTATCAATCCCTTGCAGGCGCAATTCACACGATGCAGGGAACGGAGCATAAAACGGATAAGCGTGTAGATGATATTAAATTCAAAAGCAAAGATCCCTTTTCAATCCTTATCCTTGGTGTGGATGAAAGAAAAAATGACAAAGGCCGATCAGATACGATGATTGTCATGACAGTCAATCCTAAAAAAGAATCCATTGAATTGTTGAGTTTGCCAAGAGACACACGCACCGAAATCATCGGTAAAGGTACGACTGATAAAATGAACCATGCCTATGCATTCGGCGGAGTTTCCATGTCGATCAACACAGTCGAAGCGTATCTAGACATTCCGATCGATTATTACGTCAAAATGAATATGGAAGGTTTCCAAGATATCGTGAATGCGGTAGGCGGTGTCACCGTCGATAATGATATGGACCTTGCTTATAAAGGCTATACCTTCAAAAAAGGCACGATTGACTTAAATGGTAAAGAAGCCTTGATTTATTCCCGTATCCGTAAGGAAGATCCTCGCGGTGATTATGGACGCCAAATGCGGCAACGCCAGGTTATCCAAGCTGTCATGAAAAAGGGTTCAAGCCTTTCGACACTCACCAATTATGATGATATCTTCAAAGCATTAGGGAAAAACGTTGAAACCAATTTAACCTTCAACGAAATGCTCAGCATCCAGAATAACTATAAATCTTCACTGAAGAACATTGAACAATATACACTTCAAGGTGACAATCAAAGGGTGAATGGCATCTTTTACAACATTGTCCCCGACGATAAAAAACTCGAAGCCCAAAACCGGATCAAAACACATTTGGGATTATAACCGAAAGAGGATGACTTAATTGCCATCCTCTCAGACTTCAGACAAAAAAAGGGTTTCGGAATGATCTCATTCCGAAGCCCTTTTCATTTAAGCAGATACTTATCTAGATCATCATCGGCAACCAACTGTCCGTGGAACCGAATCCGTTTTCTTTCCTAAGCCTTCCTGTTGAGCAATGGGCAAGCCATCTCTGTGCTACATCTAAAGGAAACGAAACATCCAATTTACAAACCCTCCAAAACTGTGGGCTGAAGCTCCATTTCAATCCCCACGCATAGGGCAAGGGAACGCAAGGCAGCGAGACTCCTGCGGGAATTGCGTGTCTACGTGAGACCCCACAGGCGGAAAGCAAAGGCTGGCTCACGGACCGCCTCTGGATAAGCGAGCGCCTGCAGGAAATGAAACGGTCTACTTACAAATCCCCCCAATACTGTAGGCAATTGATATCCTAGCTCTGTTTTCACACAGAATGCAATTAAACATATGTTGGAAATCCAGTCCCACAAAGATTGTAGACAAACTCCCATTGTTACCCGAGTTTGTCTACATCCTTTCTTCAATCCCCCGATTGTTTAAAATAGTCGGTAATGATCACTTGATCACTCAGATCAATTTCCCTTTGGTCTTTTGGTGAGAATTCTTCGACCTTGCCTTCTGCATTTATTTTCATTTGGGAGCCATAATCTCCTTTCAATATCAAGGCACGCCCCTCCTTCCCATTCAGCATGCTTTCGCCAAAGTATGTAGAGCTCTTAATACCAAACAAATCATAAAGGGTCGGTAAAATATCTACCTGCCCCGCTACCTTATCAATCGTTTTTCCTTCCATATCCTGCTGATACATGATGACCGGGATGGGCATATACTTGGCCATCCACTCGTCATCGCTAATCTTACGTCCATAGTACGCTTCAACCGTGGGTTTATCTTTTAAAAAAAGCCCATCATGATCACCGTAAAGGACGATCACGCTGTCCTTCAGCTTGCCGGCATCCTCCAGCTTCTTAACGAATTCGCCGATCGCCGAATCCGTATAATGCATGGCCTCAAAATATTTAGTCAGGTAACTTTCTTCCTTTCCTGCTTCAGGTTTCAACGTTATTCTTTCCTTTGGCAGCGAAAAGGGAACATGACTGGTCAATGTCACAAAAAAAGCATAATACGGATCTTGTTTATCTTTTAAGATCTTATAGCTTTGATTGAAGAAGCTGCGGTCTCCCAACCCCATTGATATGATTTCATCCTGCTGCATATCCTCTATTGAATAATATTCGGAAAACCCCAATGAGGGATACGCATGCTGACGATTCCAAAAGTCCTCCTCATCTCCATGAAAAGCAAAGCTTTGATAATCCGATTTTTTTAACTCTTTGGCAAGGCCAGGAAAGTCATTATAAGGGAACCGAAAAAATGTCGCACCTTGCTTCAAAGGATATACACCCGTATTCGTAATCAGCTCACCATCAGACGAATTCCCGAATACTGTCTGGGGATATACATGCGGAAAATACAATCCTTCTTTGGCAAGTTCATTCATGAAGGGCGTGACTTCCTGTCCGGCACTCTTCTGAAATAGCGGAAATGCCTGTAATGACTCCACCTGGATAAGGATGAGGTTCTTCCCCTTCAGCGAGCCAGATAAGTCATGAAACGGCTTGGTCTTTTTATTGAAGTAATCGGAAACGGCTTTTTTATCATCCGCAGACATCACATGCCTTCCTGAATCCGCAAAGTAGGCATACGTATCCAATACATGATGTCCAATCGGACCCCAGTTCCGCAAAAACGTATTCGCCTCATAGCGCCGGGTGATATCGACTTTGTCGATGAAAATATTTTTTACCGGCTTAAGCCCCGCGACCATCAGGAATAGCAGTGCCGGTATAAGCGCCATGTGCTTGAGGGGATATTTCTTTTTCACGAACGACTCGGCGATTGGAATGCCCACCAGAAGAAAGAGGGCATCCTTGATTTCCATCATGCTGAATATACTCTCACCCAGCCCATTCAGATTACTTTTTTGCATCCACAAATAAGAATTCATGGGTGTCGCGTAATAACGGTAAAACCAAATATCGGCAAGGAAAAAGGCCATGATCGATAGTAAGGACAGTGAAAAAAACGCTCCTTTCACGACCCTGTTCGATACCCACTCCTTCAGATAAACAATAAAGCCGGCAATGCCTACGATGATCGTGATTATTCCTATAGAGAGATGATTGCCCATCTTGGCATTCGTATATATGAAAAGCATGGTCACGATTGAAACCGACAAAATCTCTAATAGCCTCTCCTTCAATCGCTGGTTAACGTTATCCTTCATGCTCCTGCCACTTTCCTCTTCATGATTTCCAGGGTCAGGCCTGGTTACGGAAGATTCTTATAAATATTACTTAGCGTTGCCATTTATGAAACTTTGCAGACAGAAAACATAAAACAGGATAAATAATTGGCATAAAAAAAAGCCTCCATCAATGGATGAGGGCTTTCCTTGTTGCTAAACTCCTTCTTCATTCTCGCATTTCACAGGCAGGCAAAAAAAGGAGAACCCCTTTGTCCAGAACATGTGCAGGTTTTCCTACGTTCATGTCCATTCAAACACAATCTGCCAATCATCAGGAATCAATTCCGTCAGCCTATCATGTTCCTCGAAAAGGAATTGCCACGCTATGCTTGAACGTGCAGGCACCTCACCGAGCACCGAAAGATCAAATGCCTTTTTTGCCAATGCTCTTCCGCTCCCATCCACTAACAATATATTCACGACTTCAAACCGGATCGGTTTTTCCAATGAATTTCGTAAAAAAGCGATGGCAATGACATCTTCCTCTTCCCTTACAAGTTTCACCCCGGATATCGAAATTTGATTGGGCTTCAACAAGGGCAGCTGCTGATGGTGAAACCTATAGACGTATTCCTCTTGCTTTGAAATGTGCCAGTCCTCATGAAATAGCAGCGCAGTTTGAACAGCGTCAGCCTCCTTGAGTACGTCATCTTCATTCGAAGCTAACCAAACTTTCCTTTCATTGATTCCTTTATTAAATAAACTCATCCATCACCACTCTCCTCATGGCCGCTCTTCATATATTCCAAAAAATGAATACTGATTTCCTCCTCGATAGTTCTTAACATCATGTTGAATCGACTAAGCGCTTCCTTCTCAAACAACATATACGGATCCTGTTGACCATATCCGCTCAAGCCAACCCCTTCCTTCAAACCATTCATTTCGTCTAAATGATTCCTCCAATTGGCATCAATATGGTGCAGGATGAAAGTACGCAGCTGGTTTCCACAGTCTTTAGCGTCCTGAAAGATTTCCAGCCTCTGTTTCATTTCAGCTAAAGTCCCCATCGCCTTGGCTTCAACTAGATGAACATCCAATTTGCCAAAATCACTTACCTGCCAGTCCAAGGAAGGAAAAACAAAGGAAAGCTCTTCAATCAAGGCGGAAGGCCCAGGCTCATCCGTATGCTCAGGATAATATTTCACTACGAGCCTGCGAATGTATTTTTCGATATATTCAAGTAAAGCAGTATGCAGCCGTTCCGTCTCCAAATCAAGAATTCGATCTCTCATTGCGTAAATGATTGTACTTTGTTCATTCAGGGCTTGCTCCAGCTTGAATAAATGGGTACGGCTTGCTTGATGCTGCTGCTCGATCGTTTCCTGAACCTTCCTCACGAATTTATCAGGTGCAGGGCTAACCACCAACCCTGTCTCATCCGTTTTGATTTTCTTTAAGTACCGTTCCATTTCTTCTTCATCGTAGTAATCAAACAACTCATCCTCCAAGGAAATGATGAATTGAGTGGACCCTGGTTCACCCTGCCTGCCTGCACGTCCTCTAAGCTGCATATCAATCCGATTGCTTTCGTGCCGCTCCGTACCGATGATGTGAAGACCTCCCAGATTCTTTACAGCTTCATCGAGTAATATATCGGTCCCTCTTCCAGCCATGTTCGTTGCCAGCATCACCTCGTTTTTTCTCCCGGCCTTGGCGATGATTTCAGCCTCATCCTTTTCCGTCTTCGCATGCAGGATCTGATGCTTAACTTCCACACGCTTTAAATGAACCGATATTTTTTCAGATTGCTCGATTGAGGTCGTTCCGATTAGGATCGGCCTTCCTTCTTCATGAATTCGTTTTACAGCCGTGACGATTTGATTGATTTTGCCGATTTCATCCTTATAAATCAAATCCGGCTCATCCGAGCGAATCATCGGCTTATTGGTGGGAATTTCAATCACAGGAAGCTGATAGGTTTCCCAGAATTCCGCCTTGGATGGCATGGCACTGCCTGTCATCCCGGACATTGATTGATATAAACGGAAATAGTTTTGTAGCGTTATCGCAGCCTGCGTTTCATTCTCTGCGGAAATCTCGAGGTTCTCTTTTGCTTCAATGGCTTGCTGAAGACCATCGCTGAAGCTTCGTCCCTCCATCACCCTGCCCGTGAACTTATCGATCAAGGAAATCCGACGGTCGATGATGATGTAGTCTACATCCCGTTTCATGATCGCATGGGCTTTAAGCGCCTGTGATATATTGTGTAATAGCTCCCGATGTTCCAGGTCATACAGATTGTCGATGCCAAAGGCCCGCTCAATCTTGGATGCACCTTGATTGGTAAAATAGGCGGCACTTGATTCCACCGAGACCTCATAATCTTCGTCTTTTATAAAGGACTTCATGAATTGTGCCGTGATTTCGTGAAGCGCGGTCCCTTCACCGGAATGACCCGCAATGATCAATGGTGTCCGTGCTTCATCAATCAAGATGCTGTCAATCTCATCGACAATGACAAAGTTGTGGCCTCTTTGCACCTTTCCCGCTCTCCGTAAAACCATCTGATCACGCAAATAATCGAAGCCGAATTCGGTTGCCGTTCCATACGTGATATCTGCCGCATAGGCTTCACGTTTTTCAGCGGCCTCCATGCCGGATATATTCAAACCAACGGTCAGCCCTAAAAATTCATGGATTTGACCCATCAGCTCTTTATCTCGTCTGGCCAAATATTGATTGGCCGTAATGATATGGACACCCTTTCCCTCCAGCGCCTGCAAATAGCTAGGTAAAGTTGCTGCAAGCGTCTTTCCCTCACCCGTATTCATCTGGGCTATGCCCCCTTCGTTCAGGACGAAGCCGCCCAGTAGCTGAACGTCATGGTGCCTTAGCTTCAACACCCGTTTAGAGGCCTCCCGAACGACCGCGAAAGCATCGGTCTGAATCTCGCTCATATTTTTCCCGGCATCCAATTCGCATTTGAATTTATCCTTCATTCGCTTTAACTCTTGATCTGAGCATCTTTCATATTCACCTTCAAGCCGGTTCACAGCATCTGCCAATTTATATATTCGCTTTAGATCTTTGGAGCTTTCCTTGAAGAACTTTTTCATACCCGTTAGCATATGGTCCCCTCTTCTACTATTTCAATTGAACTCTACTGAAAGTATATCAGTTATATATTTACTGTTTATTAAAAATCATCTATATATTGCAATCAATAGTAAATCTTTTTTTCCGTTTCCCCCGCTATCGGGTCCAAGATGTGCATTCTTTCTTTTTTTAGACTGATTTCGTATAGGTTGTTGCTATTCCCCAGTAATGCGGTGTGGCCGATTGGGCTTTCAACGGCGCGGGCAGGAGTCCGCTGCTCCGCTCCAACCAACCTTAAATCGTCTCGTTTTAAAAACAACAACCTTAACGAAACAGCCTTTTTTCAAAATAAAAATTACTATTCGATTTTCAAAAACAGTATAATATTTCTTCCTTACTTTCGTAGAACAATAATGAATGAACACCCATTCATATTGACTTTTCATTTTCACATCCGACTAAAGAAGCGTTTATTAGACAAACGAATCATTATTCTTTGAAACTTTCTAACTAATTAGGCCGAAAAAACTTGAAAATATTTGTAAAATCGAAGGAGGATTTAGCAAATCTAGTCAGAATATACTGTGTTATGAATTAGGCGGGACATTTCCCACCCCATTCATGACTATCAAAGCATATAGGGGGTAATGTATGAAAGGTTCAGGGTTACGGTTTGGCGGCTCCACAAATAGGGCTGGTTGGATCATTGCCATACTAGCAGTCTTATTCATTCCATTCATTTACGCAGCACTCATTCTAACTGCTAAGTGGGGTCCGTACGATCATTTGTCTAATTTGCCGGTTGCCGTAGTCAATAAGGATGCAGGTAGTACGTTGGGAGATAAACCGGTTAATGTCGGTAAAGATTTAGTAGCGGAGCTAAGGAAAAGTGATACCCTTGGCTGGGATTTTGTCGATGATAAAACGGCAAAGAAAGGCCTTCAGAATACAGACTATTACATGGTCATCGAAATTCCGGAAAACTTCTCTCAAAATGTAACGACGGTCTTAGACGAAAATCCTGTTAAACCTGAATTAACATATATTCAGAACGAAGGGCTGCATTACATGGCGGCTCAAGTCACAAAAAGCGCCACTGAACGCATTCGTGAAAATCTGTCGAATAAAGTGACGGCCAGTTATACGACGGCCCTTCTCTCGCAAATGGCCGGAATTGAAAACGGTTTCAACGACGGAGCTGGCGGCTCACAAAAAATCAATGACGGAGCTGGGAAACTAAAAAGCGGTACGGCTCAAATCCTCGAATCCTTGCAGCAAAAAGCGCCTGATATCGACAAGCTAGCAGGGGGGGCAGCCCAATTAAAGGTCGGAACGGGAACCATGTATAACTCATTGGCAGGTAAGCAAGCGGATATCGGTAAATTGGCGGATGGGGCTAACCAAGTCGATACCGGTATGCAGCAGGTAAACGGCGGCGCCCGGAAATTAGATGCAGGCATCCAAAAATTGAATATCGGCATGACCGAATTGAATTCCGGTGCCCAAAGGCTCAACGGCGGCCTTAATGATGCCAATACGGGAGCGCAAAAGCTTAGCGGCGGGGCCAGTCAGGTGGATGATGGCGCTCATGCCGTTTATGCAGGGGCAAGGAAGTTAACCGGAGGCGTCAATCAAGTCAATGATGGCGCACAAAACCTAAAGGATGGGGCAGGCTCCCTTTATACCGGGGCAAAGGAATTATCCGGGGGCGCCAATCAAGTGAATGATGGCGCACAAAAGTTAAATAAAGGCGTGAAAGATTTAGCCACTGGGGCAACATCCCTGAATGGAGGAGCAAAGCAAGTATTGGATGGCTTGGAACATGCTGAATCAGGCAGCAATGAACTGAAGACCGGTTTATCACAACTGGAAGCTGGCAGTAGCAATGCTGCCAAAGGAGCGGCTGCCGTGGATGCAGCAGTTGGCCAGTTGGCCCCGGGTTCAAAGGATGTAGTGCAAGGTATCAAAAAGCTTGGAGAACAAGTTCCAGGCCTAAAAGACAGCCCTGATTATCAGCAGTTAGTAGCTGGAAGTGAAAGGGTCGCGGGAGGTTTGAGCGATTTGGCTGGCCAAACCCCAACCTTGGCTGGGGGAACGGACCAAATTTCACAGGGACTAAAAGACGCTTTAAAGGGCTCGACTGATTTAGAGGCGGGACTGAATGGGTTGCTGGAAGGGCAAAAACGGGTATATGGAGGAACCCAAGATGTCGTCCAAGGGGCAAACCAACTATCAGATGGTGCCGAAAAGGTTGCCGATGGGACAAGCAGTGTGGCTTCAGGAAATAAGAAATTGGCTGATGGTTCAGGCGCTGTGGCAAACGGCTCGAGAGCACTTGCCGATGGCACCCGTTCAGTAGCTGAAGGAAGTGAAGCCTTGACTGCTGGCTCAGGCGCGGTTGCCGACGGTACCCGTTCGGTGGCTGATGGCAATAAAGCATTGGCTGAAGGCACAAGCACACTGGCCGAAGGCTCGGCAGCACTTTCCGATGGGATCGGTTCGGCAGCTTCCGGAAGTAATGAACTAGCAAGTGGTTCAGGCAAATTGGCTGACGGAACAGGTGAGCTTGCAGCCGGAACCGGAGCCGTAGCTGCCGGTAACCAAACCGTAATGGCTGGCTGGAATCAGTTAACAGCGGGTGCAAACAAGCTAAATGAGGGGATGATCCAGGTAAGTGACGGTACGAACACCGTAAAAACTGGTTGGGGCCCTTTAGCTGATGGTGTCCATCGAGTGGATGGCGGTTTAGGTGCCATCAAAGATGGCAGCAAGGAGCTGGCGGCTGGACTTTCAGGCGGCGCCGGTAAATTGAGTAACATCCACGCGGACCAACCGAATATCGACATGTTCGCCGCACCCGTCCAATTGAGCGGGAAGGCCATCCATGCATTCCCTAAATATCGCTATGCTAATGCGCCATATATCCTTTCATTAGCGCTATTTGTAGGTGTTTTGGTCATGGCATGTCTTTTCGACTTACAAAAGCCGGCCATTACAGAAATCTCGGCCTTCAGATGGTATGCCAATAAGCTAGGAACGATGGCGGCGTTTGCCGCGGCACAGGCGCTAATCGCCTCCATTTTCGCGTCTTTTTATTTGAAATCAACGTTTACAAATGGCCTCATGCTGGTTTTATTCTCGATATTCGTCAGCTTAACCTTCCTGGCGATCGTGTTTTTCCTAGTCGTACTGGCAGGCAATATAGGCAGATTCATTGCATTTGTATTCCTGGTTTTACAACTATCCACAACTGGTTCAAGCTTGCCTGTGCAAATGCTTCCTGAAAACCTGGAAAGAATGAGTCATTTTCTTCCGCTTACGCATTCAATCAATGGCTTTAAATCAATCATATCCTTAAACAATCATGATTTATTTTGGTCGAGTGTAAGCGTTCTTGGCGCTTTCCTTCTCGTGTTTACGCTTCTTTCGCTAACAGCGATCTGGTTCAAGGCAAGGCGCACTTCGCAACAAGCACATATGGAAGCATAACGCCCATCCCCTCCTGAATATAAGGAGGGGATTTTTTATGGACTTTTACAAATAATAGGGAGACACCTATCGAACGGAGGGTTACAGATAATGGGAATATCTAAAAAATCAGTACTTCAAAAACTTTTCCAGCCCGAGCGCATTGGGTTACTCATTCTTTCCTGCTTAATCGGCATCTCCCACCCCATTCAGGCTGAAACGAAAAACACACCGAAAAATGTCATCTTGCTAATCGGCGATGGCATGGGGTTAGGTGCAATCGAAATTGCCCGGCAATTGGAGTACGGGAAAACAGGTGCATTACATTTGGAAAAACTGGAGCACGTAGCCTTGATGCGCACTTATTCCGCCAATAATCACGTGACCGACTCCGCTGCAGGCGGGTCCGCGATTGCGACTGGCGTCAAAACCAACAATGAGTCAATCGGCGTCGATGTGAATGGCAATGAGGTGGATAGTGTATTGGATGCATTTCAGAACGATGGCAAAAAAGTGGGGATCATTTCGACCAATATGGTCGTCGATGCGACCCCAGCGGCCTTTGGTGCAAGTGTACCGAACCGTTGGACAGGCGGCGCCCATATCGCGAGGCAGCTCTTCGACAACCGAATTGATGTCATTCTCGGCGGAGGTGCCAGCTATTTTGGCGCAGATAAGCAAAACGGCGAGGACTTAATCAGGAAATTCAAAAATGCGGGCTATGGGATTGCGACGACTAAAGACGAACTCAGTTCCATGGATAAAACAAAAAAACTATTGGGGCTATTTCACCCCACTTATATGAATTTCAAGCTTGATAAGGAAGTATTGAATTCCCAAGAACCATCACTGCCCGAAATGACCGCCAAAGCGATCCAAATTTTATCACAAGGTGATAAGGGCTTTTTCTTGATGTCAGAGGGTGCACGGATCGACTCGATGGAGCATGCTGCGGATTTCACAGGAATATGGAAGGAAACGATTGAATTCGATCAAACCGTGAAAGAGGTTGTGAATTGGGCCAAAAACAGAAATGATACATTGATCGTTGTGCTGGCTGACCATGAAACCATGGGAATTTCCGCTTCGGAAACGATGGATATCGCGGCATTGAAAAAGATTCGGGTATCGACTGAATATATGTCCAAACAACTTACATTCAATGGAAATAACGAAATCAATCCGGAAAGTGTCGCTTCCGTATTCAAGAAATATGCCCATATATCCCTTACAGATCAGGAAGTGCTTCAATTCATCGACAATGTTAGAAAGAACCGGACGCTCGTCTACCCGCAGCATCGGATCGATTGGGAAATCGGCAGCACCATCGCCAGGCACCATAAAGCTGGTGTCGCTGAAAGGAGCATCCGGGCTGCCAGTTCAACTGGAGGCCATACGGCCAATATGATTCCCGTGTTTGCGGCAGGCCCAGGCAGTGAAGCCATTGACGGCGTCCTTGAAAATACCGATATTTCAAAAATCATCACAAAAGCTGCCGGTGTCCCCTTCACACCCGGATTGCATAAAGAAAATAACGAGGAATGAATACATCCCTCGCTTATGATGGCCGCCAAAATGCAGGCATGGGCAGCTATATCGGCGTTTTTACGCAGAGTGAAATGAAACGGAAGGTGCGAGACTTCTGCGGGAATTGCTGTAAAGACAGGCGCAAGCGCCGAGGAGGCTCCCCAACCGCTTGTGGAAGGCAAAGTGACTGCAGTGCAGGGGTTCTACTCCATTCATGGATGACACCAAAGGCAGTACCTTTCCTATTCATTTCTTTACATGATTTTTTGGCACAAACCCGACTTGGCTTCCCTTTTTCACCTTATACCACTTCCCTTGTTGAGCCAATATCGTTAGTGCCTGATCCTCATAAAGCGTCCCGATGGTGTTAGCAGCTGAATTTGCCTTTTCTTTTATACGTAATTCTCTTGCTGTCACGATGCCCGTCGTCTTCCTGATCTGGACTTGTGCAGAGATGGTTTTCCTGTTGCCTCCCCCATCCTTGGCGGATATCGACACCGTGAATAATCCGTTGGATATATTGCCAAAATCCCAGTTAACTGATTGGCTCCCTTGGGTGAACTGCCTTTCGGCAAGGACCCCCACCACTTTGCCTTGGCTGTTCTTGATTTCCACTGCCACTTTCGAGTCTTCATTTATCGTAAATGCTATATTCACTTTTTCTGTACTGTAGTCTCCCATTGTTTCGATATCGGTAATCATGGGTGCTGACCCCTTACTTATGTTGATTCCCAGTGTCCCCCTTGCTTCATTCCCGCTTCGGTCCCTTGCAGAAACTACCGCTGCATACGTACCAGTGTGCACATCATTCGCTTTCCAGACCGCCGTGTGACTTCCCTTTTTCAAAGATTGGTCACTGATTGGTGTAGCCACCGTTTTGCCTTCACCATCTTTAATCAGGAGGGATACCGCTGCATCTTCTTTAAGTGAGTAGATGATCGTGACTTTATCATTCACATAATCAAGATCCGCTTTCATGTCTATGGATGCCGCATTATTGATGTGAACCTCTTCTATTATCCCTGATGCTTCGCCATATTCCCTGGCGATAGTCGTGTTAGGATAATAAAATGCCAAGATCTCCTGATATGTTTGACCTGCCTCCGCTCTTGTCTTCGCGCCAAACTGACTTAAACCGACCCCATGCCCGTAACCAGACCCTTCAACATCAATTCTGGAAGAATCAGAAGCCGAATCGTCCACCAAATAGCTTTTCATCACATCGCTACCGACCATGGCCCTGATTTTCGAAGCCGGTACATCAGTAAGCTCGATTTGTTGCTCGGAAAGTTTTCCGCTTTTATCAACAAGACCCCTTACAAAGAAATTCAGTTTAATGGACCCCTTCGTAGCTCGTCCGCCCGTTTTTTTACCAGCAAAGCTTAAAACGGGAACCTTCGTTATTTTTATATCCCGGTTCGCATAGCCATTCCTTTTCAGCCAAGCCTTAAGATGAGGTACAACCGTTTTATCTTTTTCCTGTACACTCGTCCACCACTCATCCGGCTTGGATAAGTCTTTGTTTGACAGGTCGATTTGTTGCTTATCAAGCTTTATCGCCCATTTGGTTTTCGGATCATAGGAATCTTGTTGGATAGATAAATAGCCTAGAGGATTTCCGACTGACCAAACATTGGAATTCAATTCGGTCACACCCCCGTTGCTTGAGGAAAAGAACGCCTCGATTATTTCACCATCATGCTTGAGAACCAAGCCTACTGTCTGTTCGATGGCTGAATCCGTACGGCTGTCCCCTTCCGCTCCTCCATACACTTGATAGGAAATCGTATCATCGATCAATTTCGATTGATGGTGAGCAGCATATGTACGGGCGGCGACTGCTTGAGCTTTCAATGCTTCAGGATGCCAAAGGGCAGGCATTTCCTTCGGGACCACACCCTTTACATAATCCTCGATATGCACATGATTGATGGGTCGAATGTAACCTCCCGCCACCGTAAATAAGAATGAGCCATGATACGGCCGGCCATTTAGGGATAACAGGGCATCACCCTTAACCGGAGTGATTTTTAATGAAGCCCATGTTCCTACTTTATCCGAATCTTTATACACGGCAAGTTTTCCTGATTCCACGTTCAATTTCATCTCTTCTCCTGCCTTGATGAATATCTCTCCTCCGGAAGTCTGATAGTCCCCTGTTGCCGTAATTTTGACACTCGTTCGATTTCCCAAGTAATTCTTCAATTTCACTTCCATCGTTGCATTTTCTTTAGCTGCGTTTGCCTCTAGAGAGGGAAATATAGCGAAAATGATAAAGAAAGCCAGAAATAAACCCTTTAAACTTCCCATCCCTTTCAACCTCTTTCCTATCCTATATCTTTTAAAGATTTTCAATAGCTTCCATGATTGAATCCTTATTTTTCCTCATTATAAATAAACCTCGTTTATACATTCTGGATATCTTCCTTATAATCCTTCATTCACGATCATAACTTCCAAGCCGTACTCGCATGAAAAAAACTGGACATGGAAAAAACCACGTCCAGCTTTTTTATGATGATGATTAGGCTTATACCCTTCACTTCAAATACTTCTTCAAAACGGGCTTCATATGATCGACAACCAAATGGCTGCCGCCCCTTCCCTTAACATCTTCTATCATCCAGGCCATAAGAAGCTCCGGATCTTCCGTGTCCATGGCTACAAACCAGCCATTTTCCGTTCCATCAGAATTTTTGGATGCCTTGATTTCAGCCGTTCCCGTCTTGGCTGCGATTTTGATGCCAAGATCATTTATTCCATGGCCGCTCCCCTTAGGGTGTTCCACCACCTGTGTCAGCATTTTGGTGATCGCATTCGCCTGCTCGGCAGAAACGGCATTTTTCTTCCATATTTCCGTTTCATTTTTCTCTCTTGTCAGCAAGGTCGGCTTCATGATGTTTCCTTCATTCAAGAAGGCTGAATAGGCCATGGCCAAGTGAAGCGTGCTCATTTGGACCTGCGCCTGGCCGTAACCGGCATCAGCCAAACGACCTTCACTGTCGGTTTTACCGATGCTGGATGCTTTGATCGGATAATCGTAGTTCAATGGTTCATCGAAACCAAATGCTTTGAGTCCGCTTGTGAATTTTTCCTTACCAAGCCCCAATGCTTTCTGGGCAAAATAAATATTATCCGAATAAATTAATGCTTTCTCCATATCGATGGGGACACCCGGGTCAGAGACCCTTGTGATGGAATGGTCTTTCCATGTCGATTTAGCCCACGTTTTCCCTTGGATCTTGATCGCCTCGTTCGGATCGACTCCATTTTTCAAGGCGATTGCCGCCGTGAGGGCCTTTATCGTCGAGCCCGGTGCGAAGGTCGAACTGAAGCGATTAAGCAATGGCTTCCGGGAATCTTCCTCCAGCGCTTTCTGCTCCTCCTTTGTTATCCCAAAAATATATTTATTGGGGTCAAAGGAGGGACTTGATACAAGTGCAAGCGTTTCGCCCGTTACCGGATCAAGAGCCGTTGCTGATCCAGCTTCGTTCTTATATTGCTTGAAGATATCCTTTTGAAGCTCCGCATCGATGGTTAATGTAATCGTTTCTCCCTCTTCAGCAGGCTTTTCAGCAATCACTTTTTCTTCGCCAGCTTCTGTTCTAATATAGATCTTGCCTCCTGGCTTTCCTTTCAAGCGACCTTCCAACACTTCCTCAAGACCGCGCTTGCCTATATCATCGCTTGCGGTATACCCTTTACCTTGCAATTTCTCCAAATCTTCGGCAGATGCCGCACCGACATATCCGATGAGATGGGCCGTAGCTTCTTTGTATGGATAGATCCGGGCTTCCGTATTATTGACCGATACCCCAGGAACGGCCAATAGCTTTTCCAATGCTGCCGTATCATCACTGGACATTTTCTTGATGGGCACGAAATAACCTGGCTTCACCCAAGATTGCGTTAACTTCTTATCTATCTCGTCAGTGGACATATTAAGCATCCCAGCGACCTTTTTGACCGTTTCGGTTTCGTTGGTCATTTTCTCTGGCACGATCCCCACTTCGGAGACTGCTCCATTCATGGCAAGTCCGCGCTCATTCCGGTCGACTATTTCACCGCGAATGGCTGGATAGGTTTGAACCGATATCTTTTCACCAGCTTTTAGCTGGGGGAATATATAGCTTTCATCCCACTTAATGTACCAATTCTCCTGGTCACCCTCCCCTCCCTTGATAAGGGTCGCCTGATGATCGGAATTGACCGCCCCTGCCAGCGTTGACATATCAACGGTATAAGCAAGATTTACTTCTTCTCCATCTTTATGCTTTTTTTCTTCTTTGGGCTGTTTATAATTCACCTTTAACTGGTCGACTTCTATGCCCTTATAGATTTTTTCATAACGCTCCGCAAATTCATCCGCGCTGATTTCTTTCTTTGTTTCAGGTGACAGGTAGTCATACATCTTCGTAAAATCCTGTTTATTCCAAAGTTTGGTGTATGCCGCAAAGCGCTCTTCCGGACTTGGCTCATCCGAGCAGCCGGCCAGGAACAGTACGCTTATCAACAATAAGCTGGAAACTAAAGCCAGTTTCTTCATGATTTCCTCCTAATGAATAGTTAGAATGATATACGTATAGTTTATCAAAATATTAGGGGAATGGGGGAATTTGTATGACCAATTTCTTCTTTTTGCTACTTTATCATAGTTTTACTAAAGCATAAGTCCTGGATACAGGAACCAGATTGTAGAAAAAAACGGGGCTATCCACATGTCCACCGCCCGCGGAAAGCTAAGCCCCTGCCGTGAAACCGAACTGATAAAGCGCAAATCCAAAACATGGTAAACAACAACCATCATCTTTGTATCACGCTAAGTGGAATGATACGAAACAGCCGGATCTTACAAACAAAAAAACCGCAGACAGCTCCATTATCGAGCTGCCTACGGCCTAATTTTTTGAATATGGACTATAGCATTCTTTTTTTTCGGCTTTTTTTCTCATGCAGCCATTTCTTCAAGAAGAAGAAGCCTAAGATGGATGAAATGATAAGACCGCTTGTTGTCACGAATACAGCTACCCATTCATATAAGGTATAATCCATATACGCCTTCCAAGGCAATCTCTTTTTCCAATCTTCAATGTAAAGATTCATCCCGAATATTCCTGAGACGACCGTATAAATCGTCAGGATCTGTAAGAGATAATTACTGCTCTTACCAGAGAGTTTATCCTGATTCTGATAGAGGTAAGAAAGCGTTTCTTTTACCTCCTTATAGAGCGGCGCAATCCTGAAGGTTTCATCCGTTATTTTGAATAGCTCTTTGCCTGACGCCGTGCTATTAACTTCAGTAAATAAATACTTCGTAGTAAACTCCGTGATCATGAAGATCAGTTGCTCCGTATTGGATTGATCTTTTTCGATATCTATCTGGGAATGCTCATGAACCAGCTTTAGCAGCACAATTTTATAGTAGAAGAAAAGCAATATCGAATAGAAGTTTTGGCCGTACATTTCATTTGCCAATTGCAACTGCAGCTTCCCTTTCGCTTTCGTGACACAAGCAAAATGGTACATGCTCGTAACATAGAAAGTTTCTTCCCCCCACCTGTCATACACCCGCTCCTTGTAATACTTATCAATATAAGCGGGGTTCAATGCGCCGATGTATGGCTCCCCATCACTGTCGTATCCATTCAGCTCACTTGCCCGAAATAAATCATTTTTACTGATGACATGATCCTCAGGCAATTCAATATAACTGACGACATACATTCGTTCATCGATAAAGAAGGGCAAACTTCCGAAATAAGTGGGATCTGTCTGCTCCTCATCGATAAATTCCTCCATTGGCGGCATTAGTTCGTTGAAGATGAAATCCTTTACTTGTTCATACTCGTTTTTCCTGCAGCCGACTTTTGTCTTCTGTTCATCTTCAGCAATCGGTTCGAGAATTCGAAAAGTATCGGCAAAATATAGCACGTCATCGTACGAAAGCCCTTCAGGTAATGTAACACGCAGGTTCATCATGCCAATATGAAATGGGCATATGAAGATATCAACAGAATTAATGATGAATGAGGTAGTTAAAAAGGGGGATTCGAAGGTACAATCAATATCGAGCTTTTTCGTAAAACGCCGCAATCCTTCTTTTTCTTTCAAATTCGCTGGAAATAGGATCGGTTCGATATAGGGCATGAAATACTTTTCCAAATTGCGGTGTGAAATCTTATGCTCACCGTAAAATTGGCCTTGCTGTTCCATATCTCTCAAGTTCAAGAAAACGAAATGGTCTTCCAGCAACGTTTGCACAAATGTTTCAATTTTATTCCCTTCGAGCGTGAACGGAAATAGATACTGTTGGAAACTTCGCTTCGTTGAATCATTTTTTTCTAGCTTCACTTCCATAATTATATTCCTCCGATTAAACTGCGGTGTTCAAGTTACGAACCATCTTGTTCCTTATCTTTACCCAAGTATACGTAAACAAAACGGAACATATTATAGAAATAAAATGGACAATTGAAAACAGAAAAAAAGATCCCCCGAGCTTTTGCTCGGGGGCCATCGAAAAGGGTTCTTCAACCCTCTTCACTTTAGGGTACTAGAAACTGATGTTTCTAATGAAAAATCCGATATTCGGACCATTTTAGCATGTAATGCGAAGATGATAAAACACCGAATTCCTTCATATTCGGCCTTCACACCGTATTAACGGCCAATAAATCCTCATAGACAGAGACTGGCAAATGAATTTATAACTGTAGGAATAATGAAAAGCGTCTGCTCAGTCACTTTAGGAACCATGTTTTATAAGGGCGGGAAAGGGTAAATAAAAAAAAGAAAAGGAGAGAACATCATGAAATCCGATAGCAATAAACAACCCTTGAAGTTTTTCCAAAAAGCAAATCATTCAAAACCTACCGAGAGGAAACAAATGAGTGAATTCATCAAAAAAATGAAGATGAACGGGCGGAACTCCCATTTAAATGGCAAAAACTCATGACACAATAGAAGGTCATGAGTTTTTGCGATTAAAATTTGATTTCATTTCCCTGCAGATTGTACTTTACACATTTTTTGATACCGATTACATTCAAAAAATGTTTAATTTTCTTCATGGAGGTTGCCTGATATTCATCAACAATCGAGAACTCTTTAATATAAGCGATTTTTTCCTGGACATTTGTATCTATATGATCTTGATCGCATTCTTTTTCATTTGATTTTTCGCATGTGTACACCACAGCTTCACCGATTTTCCTGGTCGCCCTATCAAAATAAAAAGAAAACACAATGGCACATTCATCATCGTAAAAAGAGGGTTGAACTTTCATATTAATATCAATCATTAACCTTACACCTCTCTCCCTTTTGTTAAATACACTATAACAAAATTCAGAAAGGGAAATAGGTGTTCCAAACTACACTCCCATTTCTTCCACACCTTCTAAATGGACCTTATATCCCCCATGCATGGATAATTATAACTAGAGGAATATGCGCAAAAGAATAATCGTCAACGGAATAAAAAAAACATCTTCATAAGAAGATGCTCAAAGGTCTGAATGAAAGCTTCAATTCTTATTATTTATATAAACCTGGAAGTTCTGCGTAAAGGCCTGGCAATTCAGTAGGGACGATTACGATCGCAGCGATGAGAAGAAAAGATACGACTAATGCTTTAGTACTTTTTTTCATAGGTCAAACCTCCTTTTCTTATTAAAAAATATTGGTTAAAATAGAAATTAATTCTATAGTTATATTTAACCACACTTCATAAAACTGGATATTCCGACTAAATAATCTATTTAAACCGCTAAGGGCATGTACATACAGTTTTCACCGATTTTTCATGATAAAATATAACTCTAGGCATATTTTAAGGAGAATCATAATGGATTTTTTTGCAGTTGGACAAAAGATCAAAGAGCTACGTAAACAAATCGGACTTTCCCAAGAAGAGTTAGCATCCGGTATATGTACACAAGCACAGATCAGCAAGATCGAAAAAGGCGATGTCTATCCATATGCCTCCACCCTTTACTTGATTTCCCAACGGTTAGGTGTTGATGTAAACTATTTTTTCGATATCGGAATGACACCTAGGCTGGATTACGTGGAAGAAGTGATTTATCAATTAAAGATAGCCAGACGGACACGAAATTATGAGGAAATGCAGCAAATAGTCAAGGCGGAGGAAAACAATCCCCTTTTTCTTCAGAATAAAAAGAACCATCAACTGATTCTTTGGCACAAAGGGATCTACGAATACGAAAAAAATAAAGACTTGGAAAAAGCCATTGAATTTATTTCCAAGGCCATCGCCATTACTCATACTACGGATAAAATCTATTCGGAACGCGAGCTTGAAATTTTAAGCAGCCTTGGTGTCATGTATGTGGCCGAGGAACGATACGAAAATGCATATGCCCTGCTAAAGAAAGCTTTGGATCACTTGAAGGCAATTCCCTTCATGACGGATAAGACGTTAAAGACCCGCCTGTCCTACAATTTTTGCAGGGTTTTAACACGCCTTGGACGCTTTG
Source organism: Peribacillus sp. FSL E2-0218 (assembly GCF_037992945.1). Classification (NCBI taxonomy): domain Bacteria; kingdom Bacillati; phylum Bacillota; class Bacilli; order Caryophanales; family Bacillaceae; genus Peribacillus; species Peribacillus sp. FSL E2-0218. The sequence goes on from NZ_CP150304.1 coordinate 4,935,694, forward strand.
AAGAGTCGATTGCCTGCTGTCAGGATTCCATCAAATGGTGCCTTGAACATGATCAATTATATGCTTTGGCCGATTTACATTATCATTTAGGCTACAATTACGAACTGGTGGGCAATTTTAAAGAAGGTAAAGACTACTTGGAGAAGTCAGCCTTCCTCTTCTCGTTGCAAAAAAATCATGCCTTTGTTACCTTCATCAACAAAAAGTTGGAAAGCTGGAAAAATGAAATGAAAATAAACTAATTCTTCATTTCATGGCCATTCCCGCGGGAATGGCTCTTTCCCTTCACTTCACAATTGGCTCTCGCCCTTCAGCTTCAAAACCTGTATCTACATTTCAAATTTCACGTCAAAATGAAGTATAATAAAGAGATGCTTCAAAAATCATCTTATAAAAAAGGGCCCCAGCACCCGCCGCTTTAGTTTTTATGGCATGGGGAAAATGGATCCGGGGCATTCCCGGCCGAAGTCCATATATCGAGACCACTTATATTCAAGGGCTTTTTTGACGATATTGACTTTTACGGGAGTTAAACGAAAGTACGGCTTGCCGATGTGAATGATTCGTTCATCCTTAAGGAATAATCCGGTAAGGGAATGGTCATGAAAAAGGCAGCCTAAATGAGGCCAAGATGCCAAACCCTCGATTCAACGAGGCATAATACGATTGTTAACGCACTGATCCTCATGATCAGCAAAAATATAATATTGGCAAACAGGGATGGACCCTAAAAGGAGGAGAGTATGGAGCGGGAGTTGTTGTTAGTTGGGGAGCGGCTGGCGGAATTGTTGGAGGCCGGGAATCCAGAAGATTCGGACGTGGTGAATCAAGGACTCCAGTTATACCGTCAGGGGCTTGTTGTAATTAAAGAAGAAGCGGCAGATACGGTAGCGGCCGAGGTACAGGACGAAACGCGCCATAAGGCCAGGTTGAATCTCCTCTTCCCTCAAGAGGGCAGCTGTACATGTGATTCAAGATTCATTTGCAGGCATCAAATGGCCGTTTTCTTTGCAGTGTACTCCGAACACGCTAGCGTTTCCGACTGGCTTAACGAATGGAAAGCACCAAAGATCGAATCAGCCGCCCAGGCTCTGCAGCAAGTAAAACGGGCAAGTGAATTACTGAAACAAGCGGAGGAAACTCCCATCATTCTGGATAAAAGCTATCCATCTTGGAAGCAGTTCGTGGACGTCACCTTCTCGGAACATGTCGAGCCCCATATTGGCGAGCCAAACTATATGATTGAAAACCATATACAAACATATTTTAAACGCCTTAGTTCCAAAGCTCCGATGGAAAGGGAATGGAAACTGCTCTACCAATTCGTTACGCAATTTTGCACGATGCAGCTGACACTGAGAATGATTCAGCTACATAAAAGCCAGACCCAGACGATCAGGGTCTTTTATGCACTTGCTGTCGACCTTGCGGAAGAACTGCATGAAACCGTGCAGCCGCTTAGCCGGCAAGCGCGGCCATTTGCCTTTGACCCCTTCGTTTTCAGCATCAAGGAGGATGTAGCTAAGCTGCTGGACGGCGGATTCGGTCTTGAATATGAAAAAATCGATCTCTACCGGGAAATATGGAGCTACTTATTCTCCAACTCCTCGTGGCGCAAAGAGGAGCTTGAACGAATCAAGGAAGAACTTCCAGACAAGTATACGGGCACGACGGAGAGGACGTCCTACTCCCTCGCAGCCATTCACCTGTCCCTTCTGGAGAATCAAGATAAACAGGCCATTGAGCTTCTTCATGAACTGAAGAAGGATGCCTGTCCGTACATTTTCTATTGGCTGAATCTCCTGTCTGAATCAGACAACCGGTCACGCGGCATCCCATTCATTGAATTCATCATCGCGAATGTCCAGGAGTTCCTCGCAGATTTATCCGATTATTATCAGCGGGTGGATTTCGTAAGGACGTTTACGACTTTAATCAGCAGTTGCTGCTATAAATTGAAGCGAACGGATTTACTCGAGAAGTTTTACAGAGCCACCCTTCCGCACAGCTATTGGAACTATGCAAATTTCCTTTTTGAACAAGGACATTACAAAAAATGGGTGGAGATGCATATATACTCTGAAATCAGCATTGACTTAATCAGCAGTGAGTCCATCAAAGAAGTGGTCTCTAAAGAGCCAGAGCTAATCCTGCCCCTGTACTATCATGCGGTACAGGAAAAGGTGTCGTTAAAAAACAGGCCTGCCTATAAGCAAGCCGTCCGTTATTTAAAAAAGATGCGCACCATCTATAAAAAGACGAAAAAGGAAGACACCTTCGAACGCTATATTTTATATGTAGCCGATTCAACTAAACGGCTTCGCGCTTTCCAAGAAGAATTAAAAAGGGGTAAGCTTATCGATGTTTAATCCAGGGAAATTAAAAATCAAAATAGCGGCTCTCGAAAACGGATCCTACGCCCTTGGTGCCGTCAATGAGGACAATGCCTTCCTCAACACGAATCATATACGCAGGCTGCTCTTCAATTGGGATGACGCAAGCTTTTATGGCACGAAAATGGCTACCGATACCATGGATGGAAATCCTGTATTCATTCTTGATGCGTGGGGACTTCTCAATTTTTTTGCGAAGGAGAGCTTCAACTCCTTCATCGAATGGGAATGGTCCGAGATATCATCGCTTTGCCTGGCAGCGGCTCCCGTCCTTCATGAATCCATCGAGGCGGGCATCCCAGTGCCCGATTTCACCAATCTGCAGCTGGACTCCATCGGCTGGAAGCTGCCGGAAGAAGTCGAGGAGGAATTCGTCCCTTCCTTTTGGGAAGAAAGCATTGCATTGGATCTACCTTCTCCAGAAGCGGAAACGAATCGGACATTCATCGAGAAGTGGTATAACGGTGCCGCTAACATGTATTTAAAGAACTATTCACCCATGCACCATAAATGGAGCGAAGCCGTCGGCGCATTAAAGGATTCAAGACTATCTCCGGAAGAATTGCAGGCCTTTTTTGACAAAGAGAGCTGGCAGGAATGGCTAGGGGCAAAGCCGGATCCGAAGCCTTTCACTATTGGACTCCGGTTAACGGAGCCACCTGACGGCAATGGGCCCTGGGTGCTCGACGTAACCCTCCGTTCCAAAAGGGATGAAAATATCGTTGAAACCTATACCGGAAAAAAACTGCCGCGCGGCTGGAACAAATATGCTAGCGAAGTGGTGCGGGCCACGAAACGCTGGCAGCTCGTCGTGCCTTGGCTTGGAGAAAACGGAAGGTTGAAAAGGGAAATTTCGGAAACGGACGCCTGGGAGTTCTTGACCGATGCAAGTGAAAAACTTCTTTTCCTTGGCGTTGAAATCCTCCTTCCCTCCTGGTGGTTAGCCCTGAAGGAGTCCTCCTTGAAGGTGAAGGCCAAAGTAAAGAGCCAATCCAACCGCGGTCCTTCTTACGTAGGGCTGAAGGCTTTAATGGATTTTGATTGGCGTTTCTCATTGAATGGCAAGGAGCTCACCGAGGCGGAGTTCGAGGAGCTCGTCGACCAAAAAAGGCGGCTCGTCTTCATTCGCGGTCAATGGGTCAAGCTTGATCCGGCTTTCATTAAACAAATTCAGGTACTGATGGAAACAGCCAACGAAAAAGGAATACAGCTGTCAGACCTGCTGCAGCAGGAATTATTGAATGGAGAAGATGAAGGTGGAGATATCGATGCGGAAAATGAAGATATGCTCCGAATTCAATTTGAATTGAATCAGGAGCTCCGTAAGATGATCGGAAGGCTCAGGGAAGCCAAAAACATATCCCTCCTTCCCGTCCCTACCGAACTTCAAGGCGACCTGCGCCCCTATCAAAAGCTGGGCATGAGCTGGCTGCTTTTTTTAAGGGAGCATGGCTTTGGCGCTTGCCTAGCCGACGATATGGGGCTGGGGAAAACAGTCCAGATGATTGCCTACCTGCTTCATGTCAAAAACAAAGAAGGAGCCGGTAAAGAGCTGCCCGTCACATCCAGTGACGAACAAAAGAGTGAAACGATCATCGTCGAAGAGGAAGTCGGCCCAGGGGTCAGTGATGCAGAAGATCCCCTTGTCCCCACTCCTGAACCTATATCCGTACAATCTGCGCTCATCGTCTGCCCTACGTCGGTCCTTGGCAACTGGCAGAAGGAATTGGAAAAATTCGCGCCGACACTTAAAGTCCACCTTCATTACGGATCGAATCGTTCAAAAGGCGATACCTTCGCCAAAAATGCGGCACAGCACGATATTGTGTTAACCTCATATGGCCTGACGCACCAAGATGTCGCTGAGCTCTCCTCCATCCAATGGAGCAGCGTCATCCTCGATGAAGCACAGAACATCAAGAATGCCCAAACCAAGCAATCCAAGGCAGTCCGTAAGCTCAATGGCCAGCATCATATCGCTTTATCGGGTACCCCCATGGAAAACCGCTTAAGTGAGCTATGGGCGATTTTCGATTTCATTAACAAAGGATATCTTGGAACGCTGGGCCAATTCCAGGAAAAATATGTGGCCACCATCGAACGGGATGAACAAAAAGATAAAATCAAGGAATTGCAGCGTTTAATACAGCCGTTCTTGCTCCGTCGTACAAAAAGGGATAAAGATGTCGCACTCAACCTTCCCGATAAGCAGGAGCAGAAGGAGTTCGTCCCGCTTACTACCGAACAAGCATCGTTGTATGAACAGCTGATCAAGGATACCTTCACTGATATCGAACAACTATCAGCCTTTGAACGAAAAGGCATCATCCTGCAGATGCTGAACAAGCTGAAGCAGCTTTGCAATCACCCAGCTCTTTATTTAAAAGAAATGGATAAGGAAAACATCCTGAAGGCGGCTAACCGATCTGGCAAACTCGAGAAGCTTACCGAGCTTGTTGATGCCGTCCGCGAACAAGATGAAAGCTGTCTCATTTTCACCCAATATATCGGGATGGGCAACATGATGAAAGAATTGCTGGAAAAACGGTATAACATCGAAGTTCCATTCCTGAACGGGAGTGCAAACAAGAAGCAGCGCGATGATATGATTACACGCTTCCAAGATGGCGAATTCCCCATCTTCATTCTTTCATTAAAGGCTGGCGGCACCGGTCTTAACCTAACGGAAGCAAACCACGTGATCCATTATGATCGCTGGTGGAACCCGGCTGTCGAGAATCAAGCCACGGATCGTGCCTACCGAATTGGACAGCAGCGATTCGTTCATGTTCATAAGCTAATCTGTACAGGGACACTGGAAGAAAAGATTGATCAAATGCTCGATAAAAAACAAGCATTGAACGACGAAATCATCAGCAGTGACAACTGGATCACCGAACTTTCCACAGAGGAAATCAAGGACCTGGTCGCTCTTCAATAAGGAACAAAAGGAGAATGCCTATCGAATCGGCATTCTCCTTTTTCCGTTTGATGGAGTGAAAATCGATTCTAAAAAATCGAACTCAATAAATAAAGAGCCGTAATCCAGATGATGATGGCCGATACTTTATTTAACATACCAAGGAACTTGCCAGTAGTATCAACCTTTTTCAGCAATCGTCCCGCCAAACATAGTCCATGGAACCAGCACCATGACACTGCGATGCACGTAACCGTGAAAATCACTTTATCTGTTCCTGAATATACAAGCGAGCTCGATCCGATTACACCGATCGTATCCAAGATTGCATGTGGATTGAGCAATGATACCGATAAAGCAAAAATTATCTGTTTTTTTGCTGACATTTGCTTAGTTTCCGCATCTGCTTGTGGAGTGGCACCGGAAGACCAAATCTGAAAACCCATATACAATAAAAATGTGATTCCCATAATGAGCAATGCCAGATGCAGCCAATCATATTGCATGACAATCAACGAAACGCCGAAGATGGCCAACAGAATGAGTGCCGAATCACAAATGGCAGCAGTGATCGTTGCAGGCAAAGCCCTTTTTATGGTCGGCTGGATTGCTCCCTGATTGAAAATAAATACATTCTGCACGCCTAATGGCAGGATCAAGCCTAACGCCAATAGCAATCCATGAAAAAATGGTCCCATACGAATACCTTCCTCCTTCACTTTCAGTATAATGAAAAAAACAAAGGAATTGACCATCCATTCGGGAGTGCTTTCACCCAACCAATCAATAATGAATCGTATATGAAAGGAGTGTTTTCCTTATCGTTATCGAATGGAGACCAAACCGGAACTCAAGCCTATCCCTTCACCAGCAAATAGTGGATTGGATGAAACAGCAAATAACAAGCGGGGAATGGCCAGTGGCCACCAAGCTTCCATCGCAGCGCTCATTGGCGGATTCTTTTGGAGTAAACCGAAGTACGATCATTACAGCTATTGATGAGCTGATTGCAGACGGACTATTGGAAACGAAGGTGGGATCCGGTACATTCGTTTCCAATAACACTTGGAACGTGCTAGCCGCAAGTAAGCAGCCCGACTGGAGAAAATATGTCCGGAACGGACTGCATGAACCCAATATACAGACGATTCAAGACATTAACCTTCATGAAGCGGACACTGCCATGATCCGATTGGGCACCGGCGAGCTTTCCCCCTCGCTTTTGCCTGTTAAAAAAATCGAGCGGACGCTGCAATCCACCGCTTTTGATGCATATTCATTAGGCTATTCCGAACCGAAGGGCGATAAAAGACTGCGGCAAAGCATAAGTGATCATTTAAAGGAAAAAGGAGTAAACGTAAGTCCCGGCTCGCTCATGATCGTCTCCGGAGGGCTTCAGGCACTCCAATTGATCGCAGTTGGCTTGCTTCCAAAAGGATCGTTGATCTTACATGAATCACCTTCTTATTTGAATTCGGTTCACCCCTTTCAATCTGCGGGCATGCATTTGGCCGGCCTATCCAAACAAGGCCGGGGAACTATCCCGAATCAAATAAAGCGGATCAACAGGAAGCGGAAAGCGTCTCTATTGTATACGGTCCCAACGTTTAACAACCCAACCAATGCGACTTGGACAAAAGAAGAAAGGTTGGATCTTCTATCCATATGCAAAAAGGAGCAAATCCCGATTATTGAAGATGACGTTTATAGTGATTTATGGTTGGAAAAAGAACCACCGCCACCCTTAAAATCCTTTGATGCCGATGGCCTGGTCTTGCACATCGGCAGTATGTCGAAAACATTGAGCCCAGGGTTGCGCATCGGGTGGATTGCTGGTCCGATGCCTGTTATTGAACGTCTGGCAGATATAAAAATGCAAATGGACTACGGCTCGAGTGCACTTTCGCAGCACCTTGTAGCCACATGGTTATCACAGGGCCTTTATTCGAAACATTTAGATTGGCTGCGCCGTGAATTGCTGGCACGCAGGGACTTCACACTGGCTCTACTCAATCAATATTTTGAAGGGATTGCCAAATGGCAAACACCTCAAGGCGGATTTTATATATGGGTAGAATTAGGCAAACCAATTGTGAACCCGACCCTTTTCAAGCTAGCGATAAAAGAGCACCTGCTCATCAATCCTGGGTACATATATGAACCAAATAACCATACACATCTTCGGCTCTCGTACTCATATGCCTCCGAGGATCAACTGGCTTATGGGATTCAAACCCTCTCGAACATCATCCGGCGATTGATTTGAGCCCAGGAAAATCTGCTTAGACATGACTTAGGGGCTGCCATGGCAGCCCTCTCCTAATTAAACTAAAGATGACCCTACGGAGAAGCTGCTCACCTTTTTATGATTTTCTCACTCAAATTGGTGATGAAAAAGGAATGGTGTTTTCCATGATCGATCATGATATGCTCCAGAATTGCAGTTAGCGCGCTGCCTTTATTCACCTGATATTCTTCCGGAATCTCTTCAATCGTGATCATTTCTTTATGTGGGTCATATTTAATGGATGTCCTGGCGCCCTTTTCGAAGAAAGAAAGAGTTACTAATTGACATAGTGGAAAATTTTGATAAGTTGAATCCGAGAGGGGCTTTCTTTCAAATGGAGAACTGACATGTTGAAGCGCATCAAAAAAACTCGGTTTTGCCAGGGAAGCCGGGGCCCTGTTCCTTCTTTCAATTTTCACTGTAATTCCACGAACACCCTCCTTATTGCTCGAGTCCTTCTTATAATTCATAAACTCCCTCCTTTCATTGGTTCTTTATACCTAATTCTTTTCACTCGTTCCATTTACCTGCTAAATTATAAAAATATTTTCATATAACCCAATAAACGGTTTTAAAAACTGCTCCAAACAAAAAAGTTTGTCAGCAATTGAATCCTCTCTCCGATTTATGCACGAATCGTTACCTGATTGGAACGAAGGGTGCGAAACTCCTGCTGGAATTCGTGTCCAGGGAAGACACCGCAGTCGCCTATCAAGATGGCTCAAGGACCGCCACGATAAGCCGAGTTCCAGCAGTGTAATGAGAGGGTCTAAGGAAAGTAACTCGCGAATTTAACGACTTTACTCGTGATTTTCGAGCTTTTACTAGCGAGTTCAGTCTTTGCATCGAATTTGAGGCAGGTTTTCCACTTTTACATGCTTTTTGTACCGTTTCCCGCCAGCTACAAATAGGATCATCGGGATTCCCTCCAGGGTAGGACATTCCCGGAGCGCCGGCAGGGCAATGGAACGCTCATAGGGATCATTCCTCCAACTTTCACGTATCAAAACCAAAAAAACTGTAGACAAACTCCATTAATACCCGAGTTTGTCTACAGTATGGGATTTATTTCTTTGCTTTGACTATGTTGTATTCCTTCTTCGATTCATTGCCGGCAAGATCGGTCACTTTAAACACGATTTTGTTGTTGCCCGATTTGAGCGGCAGTTCCAATTTCTTTATCTCTTTCTTAAAAGCCCTCATTTTGTATGGTTCCTTGAACTCATTATAGAAAACTTCACTTCCGTTCAAGTAAAGGCGGATTTCATCGAAATTATCCTCCACCGTCACGTCCACCTTCGGATTTTTCGCTTTTGCTCCCACAGTTGCCGGCACGCCTTTAACCTTCAAGCCTGGTTTTGTCGTATCGACCATGAACACCTTTTTAAACGATACCGTGTTATCCCAATTGTCTGTCGCTTTGACCGTCATGCTTTGGACGCCATCTGCATATTTCTTTTCATAAGAGAATTCATATTTCTTATTCGTTTTGTTATACGTTACAGGGACCGTTTGGTTATCGATTTTAAATTCCTTGATTTTCGATGCTTCCTCGATTTCCCCCGTTATTTTGATTTTACTTTTATTGTTCACGCTTAAGGTTTCAGGACTTTTAATTTTCACAGCCGGTGCATAGTTATCGATTGGCGCCGAATCCTTGGCTAATTCCGTTTCGGCCGCTTTTTCATTGCCTGCATTGTCAATCGCCACCACCTGTACCTTTTCCCCTCGTAGATCAGGCAGGGTGAATTGTTTCGAAGTCGCCGGAAGCGGCTTTTCCACGATTGATTTTCCGTCGACCTGTACATCATAATAAGCTATTCCCGAACCATTCAGATTATCTTTACCTTGGATCGTCAACACATTACCCTTTTTCGAAATCCTGACAGTTGGCTTTACCGTATCGATTCTGATCGGCATTTTATATGTCTGCCATTTTGCACCCTCGTAATCTATCATCGCTTTAATTTCAAAATAATAGACACCATCTTTGGCCAATGCATTATTGACCTTCCCATCCCATTTCCGGGCTGGATCAAGTGTATAAGCAGTTCCTTCCCCACTATCATAATAGTTCTTGCTCACATTATTCTCGGTGCGAAGTTTCCTTACTTGTTTGTTTTCACCATTCAGGATGCTGTACTCTACCTTTTTTGCGTTCCTCAAGAATGATAGAAGCGGCACGAAGTCATCCTGTGCGCCATCACCATTCGGGGAAATCGCAATGCGTTTGCTGTCGAATGAATCTGCTACACGGTCACGGCCAAGGTAATCGAAATCTTTACCTGTTGTCGTTACTGCGCCCGCCGCGCCATAGAAAGACTTTTTATCATATACCGTCCCATCAAGGATCGGTGCCTTATCCCACTCTCCCTTGAACCCTACATACGGTACATGCAGCTCCGGGTTGGTGTCTGCTGGATCCTTCAAAGTAACGAACCCCTCCACAAAATATCCATTCGGGAAGACCTTGTCAATGTCGACAAGCGTCTGAAGATCATCGCCAAGCACTTTTGCTTTGGATATGTCGACTTTCACTTCAAAGGTTACCGACTTTTTCGCCGGTACCGTTATTTTGTTTGTATCTTTATTATTGATTTTGATTGAAGCGTCCTTAATTTCCTGCGCTTCCAACTGATGAGCGGAATAGCCGAGTTGACCTTGGATGGCGTAGTCCGTTTGAATATTTCCTTTTACATCATATTTGACTGCTTTGTTGCTGAAATTCTCGACCTTCAAGCTAAAAGCAAACGTATTGCCAACCTCTTTCATGGCTACCTTCGCTTCTTTCGTGAATGCCTCCGTCACGACGGCTGGCGTGGACAATGCTGAATGAAGCTGCATGACTCCAGCTCCCTGCCTGCGTGGCGAATAAGGATTTTCCCAACCAAGTGCCTTGTTGACGACCCCTTGATCCTTCACTGGTCTTGACGTGTTCATCATCAGGTTTTTAGCCAAATTGGTTCGTGCATGTCCTGTTAATTTAAAGTCTTTATCCACTCTTTCCAGAACAAGGGCAGAGCCGCCGGAAACATGTGGTGCCGCCATCGAGGTACCACTCATCATCCCATATTCATCATTGTTCAACGTCGAGTATATCTGCCCGCCTGGAGCAGTGATTTCTGGCTTGAAGTCCAAATTCGGCGCAACGCCCCACGAACTGAAGGCACTCATTTTTCCCGCTTCCGGGTTTGCCGATTTTGTTTTATCGCCATTGAAGCTGACCTTAACCTTTTCTCCAGCAGTTATGGCCGTTTTCAGCTTAGCTCCATCTGATTTCAGCATGAACAGCTGGGGAATCGTTATGCTTGCATCCGTCTGCATCGAAATGTACCCATCGGCATTATTAAAAATAATTACGCCGGCAGCCCCTGCTGCCTGGGCATTCTTAGCCTTATCGATAAAAGAAAGCGTGCCGCGCTCTATGAGGGCAAACTTGCCTTTCACATCAACTTTCGCAAGCTCCTCTGGCGACCCGATTCCTGCAGCAACCAAGTCATACGTTTTTTCCTTTAACGCATTCGGATGTACGCTTGATGCCGACATGAACGGAGCCTTGCCTTCTTGTCCGTTAATATTAAAGGTCACCGCATCCAAATCCATAAAGTTATTCTCGACGGATGCCACTTGGACCGAGTCATAAGCAACACCAGGTGAACCTGATACGCCAATATCGGGGTTGGAGGCTGATGGATTGGCAAATCCATTACCGAAGTGAGCCGAGTTTCCTGCCGAGATCGACATGAGAATCCCGTTATCTACAGCTCTCGATACCGCCTGCTGCTCGGGATCGTCCTCTGATACAAAGCCTGCAGTCGAGCCAAGGCTCATATTCAGTACATCCGCCCCTAAAATGATGGCATCGTCGATTGCCTTGATATAAATATCGCCCCATGTCGTCTTCATGGCAGGATCATTTCCGAATACCTTCAAAGCAAGCAGCTGGGCTTCTGGAGCAACCCCTTTAATTCCGCCGTGCTCTTCATCTCCATTGGCGCCAGCCGTTCCTGCGACATGCATCCCATGCATCGAGGCACCTTCACCAAGATCAAGGATTTCTTCATTTTCATCCATATAGTTATATCCATATGGAACTTTAGGAGTAAAATAGTTGCCTAATAGATGGCTTGACTTCTTCATCCCCTTTACTTCACTTTCACTCAGCTCTGCTTTATTATCATCGTTCAGGACCATATCGCGGTGTGATGGATCAATTCCCGTATCGATGATCCCGATGACCATTCCTTCTCCTTTATAACCATATTCCCGCCAAGCTTCCTGGGCTTGGACAAGTTCTTTACTATAAATCATATCGGGCTTTTCCATCGGCCGCTCATATTCGTTCGCAATATGTACTTCAGCAACTTCTGGCATGGCCTCGACCTTTTTGATTTCACCATATTGAATTTCACCGCTGAACCCGTTGACTACTGTCGTAAAGCTCTCAAGTTCCTTGAACGCGATTTTCTTCTCTTTCACCTTGTTTTTCAATTTCTTCTGGTTAGCCAGCTTTTCGGATTTTAATTGTTGTTTCTTGCTTTTCGATAACTGTTTAAACAGCTTGCCTTCCTTGGAAGCTATCTCAATCGCGGGCGCTTCCTTCATCTCTACGATGACCCTGACCTTCTCGTCACTTTTATAATTCTTTCCGATATCATCTTTCTTCAACTTCAGGATACTTTGCTGATTCTTCTTCCCTTCACCAGAGCCGCTCGGTGAGTTCGGAAGCTTGGCTGCGGAAACGCTTGCAGTAAATACTAATAGAAAGATTGCTAGAATGGACAAGCTGCGTTTAATCAATGAACTTTTCCTCCTCTAAAATCATCAATATTTGGAATTTTCTTACTGTATATAAAAATATCACAACTTTTGGGGTGATTTTAAGAGATAATAGTCACTATTTTCCTATTTAAAACTAGTATATTGTCATTAATTTTTCATATTTTAATAGATTTACACTATGAACGACAAAAAGATGGTGATGTTGGAACTAACATCACCCTTTCATCGCTAATTTTTCATTCGTGGATCCAAAGCATCGCGAAGGCCATCGCCCATTAGATTGAAGCCGAGGACCGTAAGCATGAGCGCCAGTCCGGGAAAAAGGACCGTCCACGGGGCCTGAATGATGAAGGATCTAGAATCGGCCAGCATTTTCCCCCACTCTGGCGCTGGCGGCTGTGCCCCTAGACCGAGGAAGCCGAGTGCTGCACACTCAATGATGGCCGTGGCAATCGCCAAGGTCCCTTGCACGATGATCGGCGCAAGGCTATTCGGTAGGACGTGATGCAGGAGGATCCGGCCATCTCCCATCCCAATGGCCTTTGCAGCCGTAACGTACTCTTCTTCTTTCACCGTTAACACCCGTGAGCGTAAAAGCCGCCCGAATATCGGGACATTGACGATGGCAATGGCAATTAGCGCATTACGAAGGGAAGGTCCCAAAACCGCTACTACGGCAATGGCAAGCAAGATACTGGGAAACGCCAAAATGATATCAAAGATCCTTGAAATGATCGTATCCAGCCATTTTCCATAATAGCCGGCGATGATTCCAAGGAAGGATCCGACCACGACGGATCCGGCTACAGATAAAAAGCCGACTCCGATTGATATCCGGGAGCCATAAATGACCCGGCTTAAAATATCACGGCCGAATTCATCCGTTCCAAACCAATGTTCTGCAGATGGCGCCAAATGTTTATCACTTAGCTTTTGCCCCTCAAATGAATATGGTGCAATGAGGGGAGCGAAGATGGCGATCAAGATGAAAAATAAAACGATACCCAGACCGACCAGGGCCACCTTGTTCTTCTTAAAGCTCTTCCACCCTTCCTTCCAGGGAGAGATGACTTGATCCTCTACCTCTTTATGAGGAAGGATTGGCGAAGTATTCGTTGCTATTTCAGGCATGAGTTTCCCTCCCTATTTATACTTGATCCTAGGATCGATCGCTGCATACAACAAGTCCACAATTAGATTGATCATGACAAACAAAAAGGCGATGACAAGAATCCCGGACTGGATGACCGGATAATCCCGGGATAGGATTGCATCATAAATATATGTACCGATACCTGGCCAGCCAAAAATGTTTTCCGTTAAAATGGCCCCGCCCAACAGCAATCCTGTCTGCAGGCCGATGACCGTCACTACAGGAATCAAGGCATTTTTCAAGGAGTGCTTGTAAACGACCCAAAACATCCTCATTCCCTTGGCACGGGCGGTGCGGATGAAATCCGACCTCATCACTTCAAGCATGGATGAACGTGTCATCCTTGCGATGATCGCCATTGGAATGGTTGCAAGCGCCAATCCCGGTAAAATAAGATGCCTGATCACTTCAAAAAACTGATCAATCCTGCCATTCATGAGTGTATCAATCAAGTAAAGGCCGGTTATGGCCTCGACGGGATCCCTGATATTATCCCGGCCCGTCGTCGGAAGCAAGTCCCATTGAATGGAAATGATGTATTGCTCCATCAATCCAAGCCAGAAGATCGGCATGGACAAGCCAACCAACGCAATCACCATTGCCACATAGTCAAACCATGAATTTTGGAACCAAGCCGAGATGATTCCGGCATTCACCCCAATGACGACAGCGATGATCATCGCAATCAATGCCAACTCTATCGTAGCCATTAAATAGGGCCCAATTTCCTCGGAAACGGGACTATTCGTTTTTAGCGATATACCGAGATCCCCCTGGACCAACCCCGATAAATAATCCCAAAATTGAACGAACCAAGGTTTATCCAGTCCAAGTTGCTTGGTCATGGCCGTAACAGCCTCTTCTGTTGCTTGCTGCCCAAGAATCACTTGTGCCGGATTACCTGGAATCGCCCGAATCATCATGAATACAATAAATGCCATTCCGAGCAGTACTGGAATGAGAGATCCTAAACGTCGTACGGTATAGGAAAACATGACAATCTCCCTCCTTTAGCATAAGGGTCCTTTGAGCACCCTCAATTCTTTTGAAATGCATTCCATAACAAAACCGGGAAGCATGCAAAACTACATACTACCCGGTTCTTACGGTTAATTTTCTAAAGAAACGTTAATAAGGGATTGAGAACCAGTTGGATGTGGAACAAACCCTTTGACTGTTTTCGATCCGGCTAGCTGCGGTAATGAGTGGACTAGCGGAACCCACGGGGCATCATCATGGATGATTTCCTGGGCTTTGCCATATAACTCATTTCGCTTGGCTTCATCTGCCGTGGACTGTGCCTCGATCAATAGATCATGCACTTCATCATTTGCATAACGGGAATAATTGTTCGAGCCGATATTATCTTTATCCAATAAGGCATAAAGGAAGTTATCTGCATCGCCATTATCGCCTGTCCAGCCTAGCATGAAGGATTGAGCCTCACCAGCCTGCACTTTCTCTAAATAGGCAGCCCATTCGTATGAAACGATATTTGCTTCGATGCCAACCTGCTTTAAGCTCGCTTGAATGGCCTCGGCCACTTTTTGGCCATCTGGCATATACGGGCGTGGTACTGGCATTGCCCATAGATCCATTTTGAATCCTTTTTCATAACCGGCCTTTTTCAGAAGTTCTTTCGCTTTTTCGACATTGTAATCATAGTCTTCGATGTTGTCATTATACCCAGAAACGGATGGCGGCATTGGATTCTTTGCAGGCTCCGCTGTGCCTTCGAAAAAGTTATCGATGATTTCCTTTTTGTTGATCAAATGGGAGATGGCCTGACGTACTTCTTTCTTGTCGAAAGGCTTTTTCTCTACATTGAATCCAAAGTAACCGACATTCATGGATGGGCGTTCGAATAACTGCAGTTTGTCATCTCCTGTAACTTTGCTGATATCGCTTGGGTTCAAGCCGTCCATTAGATCGATTTCACCTTTGATTACAGCATTTAAACGCGCAGAGTTATCTTTAATGACCTTAAACGTGATTCCATCAAGCTTTGGCAGACCTTTTTGCCAATAGTCATCGTTTTTCACCACTTCGATCGTATCGCCTGGCTTCCAAGACTTAAATTTGAAAGGACCTGTTCCAGAAGGGTTCTTCGTGAAGCTGTCGCCCTCTTTTTCCAATCCAGCAGGACTGGCAATGGCAAATGTAGGCATCGCCAGGTTTTTCAGGAAAGGCGCCTGTGGGCGGTTCAATGTGAATTCCACCGTATTGGCATCGACGGCCTTCACTTCCTTGATGACATGACCTTCATCACCTTCAAATCCTCCGAACATGGAGGCATAGTAAGCAAATTTTCCTTCATCCTTGCTTTGTGACCAACGTTGAAAGTTTTTCACGACCGCATCTGCATTGAAATCCGTACCATCATGAAACTTGATGCCGGTTTTCAATTTGAATGTATAGGTCTTTGCGTCATCAGACACATCCCAAGATTCGGCAAGACCAGGTTTTATCTCTGTATTGTCTTCCCCGTATTTTACGAGCGTTTCAAAGATTTGCTGAGTGACGATGAATGACTCGCCATCGGTTACGATAGCTGGGTCAAGACCGACCGCATCCCCGCCTTTACCATAAATCAATGTACCGCCTTTCGCTTCATCCGATCCCCCTTTGCCGTCCTCTTTTGATGTGGACGAGGAGCATCCAGCAAGCGCCAGTGAAAGGGCCAGGATACAAGTCAACAATAAAGCTAATGTTCTCTTCATTTTCTTCCCCCTTATTTTCGAGAATTTATGTATACGCCGTCATGTCAGTTATATAAATGACAAGCAACGTAGTGACCAGGTTTATGTTCATGCAAGATTGGCTTTTCCGATTTGCATTCCAGCATCGCTTTGGGGCACCTCGTATGGAACGGACAGCCGCTTGGAGGGTTAGAAGGACTTGGAACATCGCCCTGCAGGATCACCCTATCTCCCTTGTACTCCACATCGGGAATCGGCACCGCCGATAATAAAGCCTGTGTATACGGGTGAAGAGGATCCTCATACAATTCCTCGCTCTCCGTCAATTCGACTATATGTCCCAGATACATGACACCGACACGGTCAGAGATATGCCTCACGACGCCAAGATCATGGGCAATGAAAAGATACGTCAAATCAAAATCTTCCTGCAAATCCTGCAGGAGGTTCAAGACCTGCGCCTGAATGGACACGTCCAGTGCGGATACCGGCTCATCGGCGATGATCAGCTTTGGGTTAACGGCAAGTGCCCTGGCAATCCCGATGCGCTGCCGCTGGCCCCCACTGAATTGGTGCGGGTACCTTTTCGCATGGTAACCGCTTAAGCCGACAACCTTGAGCAGCTCCTGAACACGCGCCTTACGGACCTTTTTATCTTTTACGCCATGAACGATAAGCGGTTCTTCCAAGATCTTTTCAACGGTGTGTCTAGGATTGAGGGAAGCGAATGGATCCTGGAACACCATCTGCATTTCACGGCGCATTTTTCTCATTTCCCGTGAGGATAAGGAAGTCAGGTCCTTCCCTTCGAAGTAGACATTCCCCTCACTCGGCTCGAGCAATCGAAGCAATAGCCTTCCCGTCGTCGACTTCCCGCAACCGCTTTCACCTACAAGTCCCAAGGTTTCCCCTTTATAAATGGAAAACGACAGGCCATCGACTGCCTTGACCTCGCCAACCGTCTTTCCTAGAACACCGCCTTTAATCGGAAAATGCTTCTTAAGGTTTTCCACCTTAACCAATGTTTGATTCATGCATGGCTGCTCCTTTCCCATCTTCATACA
Organism: Peribacillus sp. FSL E2-0218; assembly: GCF_037992945.1. Taxonomy (NCBI): domain Bacteria; kingdom Bacillati; phylum Bacillota; class Bacilli; order Caryophanales; family Bacillaceae; genus Peribacillus; species Peribacillus sp. FSL E2-0218. The sequence goes on from NZ_CP150304.1 coordinate 4,952,992, forward strand.
GCCAGCAACGGACTTGCTGACCATCGCCAAAATCCAATAGAGACGGGGTCTCATTCACACATTGCTCCATGGCATGGGAGCAGCGCGGCGCAAACTGGCATCCAAGATTGCTTGTCCCAGGTTTTGGGACATTGCCGGGAATCGAGTAAAGGCGCTCTTTCTTTATTCGCATGTCCGGTATCGACTGAAGCAGTCCGACGGTATAAGGGTGCTTTGGATTTTGGAAAATCGTTTGCACATTCCCTTCCTCTATGACCTTGCCGGCATACATGACAATGACACGTTCACACATCTGCGCCACAACCCCAAGGTCATGGGTGATCATCATGATGGCCGTATCGGTTTCTTTATTCAAGTTCTTCATTAACTCAAGGATTTGTGCTTGAATCGTCACGTCCAAGGCCGTTGTCGGCTCATCCGCGATAAGGAGTTTCGGCTCACAGATCATGGCCATGGCGATCATGACCCTCTGTCTCATCCCGCCCGAAAGCTGATGGGGATATTCATTGATCAATTCTTCGGCACGGCCAAGCCCAACCAGCTTCAGCATGTCAACAGCCCTAAGCCTGGCCTGTTTTTTGCTCCACTTTTTATGTATCCGGAGCGTCTCCACCAGCTGGTCGCCAATCGTGAACACAGGATTCAGGCTTGTCATCGGTTCCTGGAATATCATCGCTATGTCATTCCCGCGAATCTTCCTCATTTTCGCTTCAGAGGCATTCGCGATATTCTCCCCTTTAAACAGGATTTCTCCTTCGACCTTGCCAGTCGGCGAAGAAACCAGTCCCATGATGGACAAAGAAGTTACGCTTTTCCCGCATCCCGATTCCCCTACAATCCCTAACACCTCACCGGGATTGACGTGAAAATCGATTGAATTCACAACAGGAATGACACCATCGTCCGTACGAAAACTGGTTCGCAGCCCATTCACCTTTATAATCGGTTCGACCATCATATCACTTCCTATATATAACTTTTTTACCATTATATTATTTGGTTTATTATTGCATCAAAATTAAAATTTTACAATATGTTTTCTAAAAATTCTAATTTAACAGAATAATATTTTTATTTTCGTGAAAAATGCGTATTTTGGCATAAAAAAAAGACTGCTTTTCGCAGTCACTAAAAGAGGGGGAATCAACTAACTTGATTCCAGGATGAGGTAAAACGGAGTATCAAGCGGGGAAACTGTATTAGCTATAGGGGGATCATCATGGGGGGAGAGAGCTTGCCATCACCCTCAAGCGTTGCGAAGTTTCTTTCTGTCACCTAAAAATCCTTCACCTTTTTCGAGGGCCGAAATCCTTTCCGCTAATTTTTCATTATGGTCATATAAATACTTGTTTTGTAATTCATTCCAGTAAGCGACACTTTGACCTTTCGTCATTCATTTTCATTATCCCAGTTTCTCACCTGCGCCCTTGCCACATGGCCAATTAAAATGCTAACGCGTTCTTCCAACCGCTTATTGTTCTGCACAATTTTATATAATGAAGCTTTTTTTCCATGGCACACCTTGCACTCTTCGCTCAATTGCTCAACCTCCAAGTCTATAAGCCAATATGCTCGAAATCTTCTAGCTTCACTTCTTGCTGTTTAGGCCCTAGGAATTGAACCATCTCTGCAACCACTTCCGTTACGTATATGTTCTTGCCATCCTTGTTTTCGTATCTCCTCGTTTGTATCCTGCCCGTGATGCCGATCAGTGTCCCTTTTTTACAATACTGGGCAGTATTTTCAGCCGACTTTTTCCATATGATACATTGTACGAAGTCCGCTTCGTAATCACCAACCGTATTACGGAAGTTACGGTTGATCGCTAAAGTGACGTTGGAAACAGCCTTGCCGTCGGGGGTATACCTTAACACGGGATCCTTCGTAAGCCTGCCGACAAGGGTTACTTGGTTAATCATCTTGTCTTTTTCTCTCCCTCCCTTTAAGATGCTTTAATCATACTCGTTCTTCATTCAATAAAAAAATGGCGGAAACGGTCTAATTTCAGCCTTAACCTTCTTGAAAAGGATGTAAATCGATTAAAAATCTAATTATCCTGCTTAAAATAAGTTAATAACCAAATAGTTAACAAAATTAAATATTTTGCAAATTTTTATCCTATCCTTCATAATTTAGACAATTGCTGGGTTTTCATTTCATTAAGGGGCCGTCTTTTAGTATGATATAATTACCTTTATAAGGATTAATCGACAAAGGTCATTTTGGATAGATTAAAAATTACGTATGAGAGGGGTATATTCCGCTCTTTTGGCAAGAAACGGAGGAATTAGATGAAATCGTTTAAATTGATCTCGCTGCAAATTGTTACGGAGAATTTACACTTGATTGATATTGCATTAACAGACGGGCTGATAATAAATAAGGAAAACGATGCCAGGACCTGGCTGCTGGAAGCCTTTGTGGATGAAAATCACTTCAAGGAGCTTGAGCCATCGCTTCCAAATATAGACGGTGAGGTCTATATCCAGGCCGTCATTACAAAAAAAGATAATGAACCGGCTTTATTTCACACCGCCTTGCGTACGATTAGAAAGGTAGGTAACCATTATAGCCTCTTATTCGTCGGTCATATCCAGAAGACGCGCAGCAAATATGCAGAACTCCTGCTTGAAGATTTGGTCGAAAAAGGTCTTGTCGGTGATGAATTGATAAATGAATTCAAACAAAAAATCCGCTCGAAGCCTAAATTGGCAACGAATAAATAAAGAATTTGCCCCTTAACCCCCTAACCGAATATACACATAAAAAAGACTGACATAGATGAAAGGATATACATCCTTCTTCACTAGCCAGTCTTTTATCATTTTTTGCTATTACTTATTGTTATCTTTTTTATCATCTTTAATTAAGTCATCGTCGTCGTTATTCATGTCGGTATCATCGTTTTCCATCATACCGTCATCATCTTTATCCAGATCGTTCACATCATTATCATTCATGTCGGTATCATCTGTGCCGCCGTCATTATCATTTACGCCATTGTTATCATCTTCCATGATGTTGTTGTCATCTTCTGGCGCGGGATTGTTATCATTATCATTCGTTCCACATCCGGCAAGGAACATTATGGATAATAAAGATCCCCCAATTAGTGCTAAAATTCTGCTCTTCATCATTTTTGGCAACCTCCCTTCTTTCTTAATCATTAGCTATTTTGCCCGAATGTGAAAATAACTTGCGTCCTATTTAAAATTTAAAAAGAAAATGTGCCACATCCGAAATCGATCAAAAAAAAGCCGGACATAAAATGTCCAGCCTTCAAAGGGAGAATAAAAAAAGGGTCTGAAATTCAGTTTGCGTTCAAAAGCAAGCAGTGCTCTTTATTATATACACCGCCTAGTGGCCGCTTAAACCATCTTTTTAAAAAACGGTGGATGATTTATTTGTCACCAAAGGCAAACATGATTTCGGCTTCACATGCTACTTCGCCATCTACAGTTGCGACCGCTTTCCCCTTGCCCATCGATCCTCTCATCCGCACTATTTCAACTTCAAGACGCAGTTGATCGCCCGGTTTCACTTGCTTTTTAAAGCGACAGCTATCGATTCCGGCAAAAAATGCAAGCCGTCCTTTATATTCTTCTTGTTTCAAAACGGCTACAGCACCGACCTGTGCCAAAGCTTCAACGATTAAAACCCCAGGCATAACTGGATAATCAGGAAAATGGCCATTGAAGAATTCTTCATTGGCAGAGACATTCTTCAATCCTACCGCCCGTTTCCCTTCATCTATTTCGATGATCCGATCCACCAATAAAAATGGATAGCGATGCGGGATGATTTCTTTAATTTGTGTGATATCAAGCATATTCGTTCCTCCTGCGAATTCATTTTATAAACATGACAAGGCTCGCCCATGCCCTTGAAGGCGGTGCAGTGACCCAGTAATTAAATCGGTTAACGCGTAATTCCCACCCCAAGAAAGGGAAAATTACGCGTCCTTGTTCACTATGTCAATAATATGGGTCCATGTCGATTTTTGGAAAACATCCAGGGCATGCCCTCCCCCAATGACACTATAGCCTAAAAGCGCCCCTGATAATACAGCAATGAATATCAATCCAATAACAATTAGTAAACGAAGCCAAATTGGCAAAAGACGGACCTTGATCCTGCGATGCGGTTTCGTCTCGACTTCATTTATCTCTTCTTCAATTTGTTGTCTCATTACACGATTTTGTTCCATATAGAATGTGAAAGCTCCTTTACCTAAGAAAACTCGCCGATTTATTTTCCCTTTACTCCAGGAATTCGGCAACTATGCAAAATGATAGCCCCAAACGATTCTCATTGTCATGAATCCATTATAACCGATTTGCTGTAAATCCGCAGGAAGGCATTTTAATTTCCAGATATCTTAACGGATACCATTGATCAATCCGTTCATTTGATCTGCCATCGTGATGGACCGGGATTGAAATTGATAAGATCGCTGAACATTGATCAAATCCGACATTTCCTTTGATAAATCGACATTGGAGGACTCGAGGGCACCTTGGCGGACGGCTATTTGATTTCGGGAATCACCTGTCAGTGCAGTCATGATATCGTCGACGGTTACATCAAGGCCATCGATGTTTTCGGGCAGGCCAAGTAAATTTCCGCCTAGACGGTCAAGGAATTGCGGTTTCGTGACCGAGACGACGCCAAGTCCGAAGCTTTCCCTTCCATATTCTTCAGTATTCACCGTCAGAACTCCATCTTCCGAAATCTTAATGTCTGTAATATTCCCGTCAATCTGGATGGGATCACCATTTTCATCAAGCACTTGATGCCCCGCAGATGTAACAAGCATCATTTGGTCCGGATCATTCGCGTTAGGAGATAAGTAAAATGCCCCATCCCGTGTTAGCCTTGTATTGACCCCTTTACCGTCCTGAACGCTCACAGTGAAGAATTGGTCTTCCTTGGTCAATGCGGCATCAAGGTTACGGTCTGTCGTCTTTATCGCTCCCTGTGAAAGCACCAATTGGGATTGGCTCAGCATAGCGCCTGTTCCCTGCCGAAGGCCCGGTGTCGTCAGCCTGCCTTTTTCCTTGGACTCATTCGGTTGATTATTGAAACTCTGTATCAATAAGTCATTGAAGCTCGTTTGGGTCTTTTTGTAGGCAGTCGTATCAACATTGGCGATATTATTGCTTATTTGATCGATTTTGCTTTGAAGTTGGTTCAGCGTATTTGCCGCTGTCATCATGGTCCGATTCATGACTATTCCCCTTACATGGTCAATTTTCCAGTGACGTTTTTCTTCTTATGTTCACTTAAAGCCTGCCAACTTCATTGACCGCTTTATCCAAGCTTTTATCATAGGCTTGAAGGACCTTCTGACTGGATTCAAATGAGCGATATGCGGACATCAATTCCGTCATCGTCCTCGATTGATCGACATTCGAGCCCTCCAGGAAGCCTTGCTTGGTAGAAAAACCGCCATCTACGGCCGCATATGCGCTAGGTAATTCCTCATTATCCACAGCCTTATACAGGCCTTCCCCATCCTTCATCAGCTGTGAAGATGGATCATTTGAATAACCGATGCCCAGTCGTGCGGTTTGAACATTCCCCTCTAAAATGACACCGTCATCCGTAACGCTGAAACGGTCGCTCTCAAGCTTGATCCGTTCCTTATTTTCATTCAGGACATATTGACCTGAAGGAGTGGTTAAATAGCCTTGCCCATCCAGGGTAAAACTGCCATTACGCGTATAACGGAGCCCGCCATCCTCATTCTGGACAGTAAAAAGCACGGAACCTTTCCGTCGATCTGCATTGATCGGCAGGTTCTCATCAGCCAGGGCCATATCGGTATGGAGTCCCGTTTCCTCCAATGTACCCTGGGTGAATAACGGGTTAGCCTCCTGTACGTAAACGCCGGTGCTAAGCCCCCCGACCTTGGAGAATCCAGGGATGGCCAATTTATTTTCAGTAGGAACCGTCTTGCTCCCCATATTGCTGATGAGCAATTCTGGAAAAGACCTTACACTCGTTTGATCGGCTTTATACCCTGTTGTATTGGCATTGGACATATTGTTTGTGAGTAATTCAGTGCGCCTTTGCTGGGCAATCATCCCGGAAGCAGCTGTATAAAATCCTCTTAGCATCTTCTTCACTCCTCATTCTTTAAAGACTCCTGCCGTTCATTTCCTCATATCTTTCTTATCGGACATGAACATCGGTATCTTAAGGAAAATGAAAAGCTTTAGGCAGAAATAATATTGGTTAGGTCAGATTTAAAGGAATGGTGTTAAATACCCGATATAAAAGAAGAGGGCCTATTGCTCATCAGTACTAGAACCGCACGCACTTTCACTATGCCCCATGTTTGTCTGAACCTTAGACCCTTATCTTATGATGCAGATTTCCATCCGCTTTTTAGTTGAATTTGTGCCTTGGCAACTTGTCCATATTATCGAGCATGATCCCAGTTCCTATTGCTACACAATCCATTGGATGCTCTGCAACCAGTACAGGGACTTTAAGTTCTTCGGCAAGCAGTAAATCGATGCCATGAAGCAAGGCTCCCCCGCCCGTTAAGATGACGCCGCGGTCGATGATGTCAGCCGAAAGTTCAGGCGGTGTCCGCTCAAGCACGCTTTTGGCAGCTTGTACAATGACGGAAACCTGCTCGCGAAGAGCTTCCTCGATTTCTTCAGAGTTGACAGATATGGTCCTAGGCAGGCCCGACACCATATCACGGCCACGAATGTCGATGACTTCATTGCGTGAACCTGGGAATACCGTCGCAACCTGGATCTTGATGTTTTCCGCTGTACGCTCACCAATCAGAAGCTTGTACTTCCGCTTGATATAATGCAGGATTTCGTTGTCGAATTTGTCACCGGCCATTTTAATGGAAGAAGATGTAACGATGTCACCCATTGACAGTACGGCAATATCCGTCGTACCTCCGCCTATGTCCACGACCATATTGCCGCTCGGTTGAAAAATATCCATGCCGGCGCCGATTGCAGCCACTTTCGGTTCTTCTTCAAGAAATACTTTTTTCCCGCCGCTTTTTTCAGCAGCTTCTTTGATTGCCTTTTGTTCGACACTCGTTATGTTTGTCGGGCAGCAAATCAGAATCCTCGGCTTGGAAAGGAAGCCCTTGACATTCAATGTATTGATAAAATGCTTAAGCATCGATTCTGTTACATCAAAATCGGCAATGACTCCATCTTTCAAAGGGCGAATGGCGATGATGTTTCCCGGGGTCCGGCCTACCATTTTACGAGCTTCTTCCCCGACTGCAAGAACACGGTTCGTATTCTTATCAATCGCCACTACCGAAGGCTCATTTAACACAATTCCTTTACCTTTGACATGTATAAGAACATTGGCTGTTCCAAGATCTATCCCAATATCTCTAGCAAACATTTCTTAAATCCTCCTTGAATATCCTCACATATAACCTACTTCTGTCCTAATTGTTTATTTTACCATATTGCATTGACACAAGTAAGTATGAATTATAAATAAACGTTAATGAATACTTTTATTTCCTATTTTACCAAAATGTAAGTAATTTCAATACCATATGTACTATCCTTGTTTTTGCCAAAAAAAAAACCCGGCAGTGAATGGCCGTCAAGGTTCGGATTTCATCCTGTCCCTGATGGCTCGACTCACATCCAAATGCCGGAATGGTCCCCTGTTTATTTGACGATTTCTTCTTCTCTTTCAGAGCGTTTATATTTTAATTTCGTTGCTTCCCCGCCCCTAAGGTGACGGATGGATTTATGATAATCCAATATATCCTTTACTTCGTTAGCCAAATCAGGATTAATTTCTGGCAGCCTCTCCGTTAAGTCTTTATGGACTGTACTTTTAGAGACTCCGAACTCTTTTGCAATGACGCGGACCGTTTTTCTAGTTTCCACGATATACTTTCCTATCTTGATGGTTCTTTCTTTGATGTAATCGTGCACACCACTCGACCTCCCCAAATTGGATGTGAGAAGTGTGAAATGAGATTCGTATTTTTCGAATCGAATACCGCTGCCCTATAAACAATGAAAGATAGAATTATTCACCTATTAGATAATTTGTAATAAACGATTCCTCACCTCAAACACTCTCTTTGCATGGTTTATAACATCTTATTAGCTTGGTTAAGAATATATGCCTAATGGGACAGGAGGTTTGGATATATTTCTAAGTATGACCTGTTTTATTTTGTAAGGAGAAAATTATTTCCCAAGAAATTTGTCGGAAATTCAAAAGTTTCAGCAAAAGTGAACGTATTTCCCCGAAAAAAAAGAAAGCCGTCCAGAGTGAACGGCTTTCTTTTACCAAATTTTCAGTTGTTGTCATTCGTAACGCCCAAGGTTTTCGTTTTGATTTATGAAAAATCTTTTTATTAATTAGATTGATTTAACGAATCTTTTAAAGAACCGCTTTCTTCCGTTGTATCTTCAGCTGGAGTTGAGCCTTCCTTATCCGTGCCATTCTCTAACTCGGTGCCTTCGTCAGTTTCGTCAACGGCAGGAGTCTCTTCCTTGCCAGTTTCAGATTCTTCGACTGCAGGTGTTTCTTCTTTTTTGGCTGAGTCGTCAAGTTCGCTTCCTTCCGCTTCAGTTGCAGCTTGAATGGCAGAAGCTTGTTTATCAAAAAACTCGATTGGGTTCAACGCGATGTTATCTTTTCTGATTTCGAAGTGAACATGTACGCCCGCTTCTTCATTGATTTGGCTTTTTCCGGCTGCAGCAAGCGATTGTCCTTGCTTTACCTTATCGCCAACGGCAACTTTAATGTCTTTAACAGATTGATAACGAGTAACGACACCATCTTCATGCGCTACTTCGATTAGATTTCCAAGTAAGGCATCATTTTGAACTTTCGTTACATTCCCGCTTAATGAAGCCTTAACATCGAAAGACTTTCCGTCTTCCATTGCAATGTCGATCCCTTTGTTTTGCTCATATCTATTGTTGTAGAAAACCAAAGCATCTTCTTGTGCCTTTTCATCTGCATTCACATCATAAAATTGTTTCTTGATTACCGTCTTATCTGCATTGGCCACAGGCATCTTGGTTGTTTCAAGATTACTATTGACCTCTACTGACGGCTCGCCATAGTTTTTACCTGTTTCAGCTGATTCCTCTTTGCTATCATTAGCTGAATCATTAAAACTATTTTGTAATAAGAAGGCCGCGGCTAAGATTATGGCTGCACTTGCGATATAGATTGTTGCTAACGCCCAACGCTGTTTTAGTATACGTCGGATTGTGGAAGTTGATTTCTTTTCTTCCTCTCTCATATTAATCACCTCAGCAATCATTCTGAACATTTTGTTAAGATTATATACACGCATGAAAAAAATTTTTTAGATTTATTTTGTGGAAATGAAACCGATTTTATTCGCGGAATGGTAAAATGTTTGGTATCTTACTGCCGAAGGATGTTTAATTTATGAAAAAAGCCCTTAAACTCGTGTTAACCTTACTGCCTTTTCTATATATGATTGCGATCTGGATCATGTCAGGCAACCCCGATGACATGATTCTTGACCTCCCATCATCGTCGATTGACCGATTTATAAAAGAGGCGCTTCATCTTGTGGAATTCGCCCTTTTGTTCATATTATTCGTATCGGCCCTTGCCGCAAACCAAAAACTGAAACCAGGCCTAAGCTTGCTGGCTGCCCTTGTAGCATGCCTCTACGGAGTCTTGGATGAATACCATCAATCCTTCATTCCGTACCGCTCAGCAACCTTAATAGATATAATAAAAGATATCATTGGAGTGGCTGCTGTCTATTTCCATGTCCAATATCATTATTTCAAGCATGAACGGGGCTTTTTGACCATCATCGAAAAAGCGACCGCAAAAAAATGAGAGACGGGATATCCCGTCTCTCATTTTTTTGCGGTCATCGTATTCAGCCACTTATTGGAGGACTGTACTTTGACTCCTTTATAATAATACTTTACGATATCTTCATAGTTTTTTCCTTCCCTGGCCATTCCATTTGCACCGTATTGGCTCATCCCTACGCCGTGCCCTGAGCCCCTTGTCGTAATGACGATCTGGTTGCCTTGGCGCTCCCAGTTAAAATCCGATGATGTCAGCCCGAGCTTTTCACGAATCTGTTTTCCTGTCAATTTCTTGCCCCCGATTTCCACTATACCGACGCGATTACCTGAAGTCCTTTCAACGACAGTCCCTATCGTTGTGCCTGATGAAAGACTTACTCCAAGTTTGTTTTCAAAATCGGCAGTGTTCACGACAACTTTATTATAAAACTTTGGTGACTCCTCTTTATCCCACGGACTCGATACACTTCTTAAATAAGGGAAATCCGCTTGCCAATAGTCCTCCGAATTCTCCGTATAGCCATTGCTTGTGGAAAAAAATGTGGCTGTGATCGGCTTTCCATCATAGGTTAGGATTTGCCCCTCCGTTTCCTTGATGGCCTTGCTGATTTTTTTCATCTTCGATTTATAATCAGAGCCCCATTGTTTTTTGAGCTCATCGTTATTTTTATAAACTTGATGCATGACCGTATCACTCACATCGGCACCGTCAGGTAAACCTAAGCGACTCTCGCCAATAAGCTGATTGACAATGTACGTCCTGGCCGTCAACGCTTGTGCCTTCAGTGCTTCTTCCTCGAATTCCGCTGGCATCTCAGCTGCAACGACGCCAGTCAAATACGTTTCCAACGGCACCTTTTCAATCTTTTTTGCATGGGTACGGTAAACGGCAACTTCAACGGAACTCATTTCATTGGCACTCACTTCATTACTGCTGTTCTTCACTTTCTTCTCTAATTGTTCTGCTAACTCACCACTTGTCTTATCATTTGAAAACGGAAGCACAAGCACTGCTGGAATCATGATAATTACGAATGCTACTGCTATGAATAGTACGATCATCGGTTTGATTGCTTTCAAACTCCTGAGCCTCCCTACACTTGTTTTCTCTGCCGCGCTTAACTATGGGCAGGATCTTTATATAACAAATGTATGTCGAAGGACAAGCATTTATGAATAGAAAAACGGGAACTCCCTGCAAGTGCCATACATGTACCAACAACAAAAAACCATTCACGTTTCAATGACTCAAACGTAAATGGTTTTACAAGCTATCTTATGCGTTTAGATCGGCAATTTTTTTCGTTTCTGCCGGTACATCTTCATTAATGCGTTCCACATCGGCGCCTAAAGCTGCCAATTTACCGTGGAAGTTCACGTAACCTCTGTCAAGATGCTTCAATTCCGTAACGCGAGTGATGCCATCCGCAACCAATCCAGTCAGGATAAGCGCTGCTGCGGCACGTAAATCCGTTGCAGCTACCTCAGCACCTTGAATGTTCGTCGGTCCATTAACGATAACGGAGCGGCCCTCGATTTTGATATTGGCATTCATACGGCGGAATTCCTCAACATGCATGAAACGGTTTTCGAAAACGGTCTCCGTAATCATACTTGTTCCTTCGGCACGCAACAATAATGCCATCATTTGGGACTGCATATCAGTCGGGAAACCAGGATGCGGCATTGTTTTGATATCAATCGCCTTCAAGGTTTTTGGCCCGATGACGCGCAAGCCATCTTCTTCTTCAAGGATCTTGACTCCCATTTCCTCCATTTTGGCAATAAGGGAAGTAAGGTGTTCAGGTACAGCTCCTTGAACAAGAACGTTGCCGCCAGTAAGGGCTGCCGCTGTCATGAAGGTACCAGCTTCGATACGGTCAGGTATAATATGATGTTCAACGCCATATAATTTATCGACGCCTTCGATTCTCATCGTACCCGTACCGGCACCTCTTACTTTGGCACCCATTTTATTAAGGAAGTTCGCAAGATCTACAATTTCAGGCTCTTTGGCCACATTTTCCAGAACAGTAATACCTTCGGCAAGTGTTGCTGCCATCATGATGTTTTCGGTGGCACCCACACTCGGGAAGTCTAGATACACACGTGCACCCTTAAGCCTTCCTTCGACTTCGGCATCAATGAAACCATTGCCGACCTTTACTTTTGCTCCCATCGCTTCAAAGCCCTTTAAATGCTGATCGATAGGACGTGAGCCGATGGCACAGCCGCCTGGAAGAGCCACGCGGGCCCGGCCATTCCTTGCTAATAAGGAGCCCATCACTAAAACGGAAGCTCTCATTTTACGCACATATTCAAATGGTGCTTCTTCTAATAACTCTCTTGATGCATCTACAGTTACTTGATTATCATGAAAGGCAACATCTGCATTTAAGTTGCGCAATACTTCATTGATTGTATATACATCGGAGAGCGTAGGAACATCTTTAATGATACTTTTCCCATCACTTGCTAATAATGTTGCAGCGATAACTGGCAAAACGGCGTTTTTAGCACCTTCTACTTTAACTGTCCCGCTAAGCCTTTTTCCGCCGCGGACGATGATTTTTTCCAAAAGTATTCCCCTCCGCGTCCATTTTCTCTATATTAATATTCAAACGTTATGATTGGTGTGCCAACTACAAAGTTCGTTCGTTCACCCAATCCTTCTGTCCGTAGCCCAAACTGCAAATTTAATTTTTCTTTTGTCAAAGGTTGTTTAAACAATGTTGAATGTGCAGATATTGATGTAAAGTTTGTTTCATGCACACTCTCAATTTCCCTTGCTTGGAACATATCTAACAGGTCTTCAGTTTTAGAGTTTAAAACCGAATCCATATTATCATTGATAGACCCTTTAATACAAGAAAAAATTGAAGGAGTCCCTATAAATAGGTCATTTACCCTGTTCTGGAATGTGGTTGTAAAAAAGGCTGGATTGCCTTTTTTCCATTTCTGTCCCTTCACTTCATAAATGACATAGGTAACTGTATCAAGTTCCTCTTTCGTTGTCATTATTTTGATAGACTCGGTTAGACCTGAATCGATATTGTACGTTAACGCCTCAGCCTTCCAGCCGGAAGCATCATCTTTCCGGTGCCATTGAAATTGAGGGTATTTTTGTTTCAAAGCGTAAACTTCGCTTTCGAACTCTTGTTTAGTTGCAATCTCTTTATTTATCTCTCTAGCGAGTACAGACCAATCACCTATGTCCAAATCCTTATCTTCTTGTAACAGTTTAACCATTTTGACTATATCTGGTTTAGTTTCTGCCACAATCGTACTATTCCCAATTAAAATCACCATCAAACCAAGAAATACTATGTATATTAACATTTTTTTGTTTACATTATACATGTTAAATCCCTCCCCTTTTATGCATTATTACCATAAGGAGAGAAATCATACTTCAAGTTTTCCGACAATTGATGATACCTTCCAGCTGGCATGTTGCTTGGGAAGGCATGGCGAATAAAAGAGTAGGATCTTATTTTGCTATAAACAGAGTCTTACAGCCTATCAGTCATCACTGAACATATACGGGAGTTGGTTGGCAAATCCCAGGTAATCAAGGAAGAAATTACTCACAACTGAACCTATGGCAACCGTCAATAAAATATATAAAACCCTGGCCTTGATGACCGAATTCGATCTTAACATTTTATCGAAATGTAATGCCTGTAGGGCCCACCAGGTAACTGCGATGAAAAACAAATGTGCAATTATCCCTGTTAAAGCCTGCTGTCCCATTGCTGAAAACATGTACATACCTCCTAAAAGACACCCGTCTTCTATTCTAACACAAAACGCCCTCATATTTGGAATATAAAAGGAAGAATTGCAAAATATCTTTTTATAAATCGTAAATAGAGGCTTGATCCCATGGAACAAGCCCCTATTTATAGGCATTATATCATTTACCCGAAATAAAGTCTGTAAAATCACCAAATTGTTCATGAATAAAATCGAAGGCGATATTTGGAACCACCCCCAAAAGTACGGTGCCGATTGCACAAATGATCAGAACGGCAGAAACACCCGAGCGAACCTTTATGACCTTATCTGAATGGATCGGCCGGAAAAAGACCTGGACCAATAATCCAAAGTAATACACATAGGAGACGATGGTTCCTGCAATCATGATTCCGGCAAGGACGAAATGGCCAGGCTCGGTAATGAATGTCCCGAGGAAGATATTCAGTTTGCCAATGAAACCGCTCGTCCCTGGAATTCCGGCCAGCGAAAGGATATAGATGGTGAATGCAAGTGCCAGATAAGGAGATTTCCTTCCCAGTCCCGCAAAAATGCTGATATCCTCTGTACCGCTTTGGCTGGACAGCAGCTGAATGACTGCAAATGCGCCGATGTTCATCAATACGTATGCCAGTAAATAATACCAGATCGTATCCAGCAGGAAATACCCTCCGCCCAATGTAGCCACAGCTACAAGGAGATACCCTGCATGGGCAATGCTTGAGTAGGCAAATAATCGTTTTACATTTTGCTGCCTTAACGCAACCACATTTCCAATGATGATTGTCAGACCAGCCATGAATGCTATATAGCCATCATTTTTTTCCAAAAAGTCGAGTGCCCCGAAGGCATCACCTGGAGCTGTCAGGAACAAGGAAAGAAAAATGCGCAGCAGTATGACAAAACCTGCCATTTTCGAAATGACGCTTAAGAAGGCCGCCACAGGTATCGGTGCACCCTCATAAGCATCCGGTGCCCACATATGAAAGGGAGCGGCAGCTATCTTGAAGGATAACCCGACAAAAACCATGAAGAAGGCGAGGCCCATGATATATTGCAGCTGGCTGTCCGTCATCCCGGCCATCGTCCGGCTCATTTCCCCTAGATTGACTGAACCCGTAACCCCATATAAATAACTCATCCCGAATAAGGTGATGGCCGTGGAAATCCCGCCGTTTATCACATACTTCATCGATGCTTCATTAGAGGAACGGTCGCGTTTGCGTATTCCGACTAATATATAGGATGAAAGGGAAAGCAGCTCCAGCCCGACAAACAGTGTTATCAAATCCCCGCTTGAGGTCATGATCATCGCACCAAGCAAAGCGGTCAGGAACAGATAATAAAATTCCCCACGGTGTTCACGCAATCCCTCTTTTGGCTCATAGCCTTCAGCGAGAAGGATGATAAGCCCCGCTCCGACCAATAACAGGAGTTTAAAGGCTTTTGCAAATGAATCCAAACGAAATGTATCGGACAAAATACTGACTGTCTCAAAGGATAGTAGGCTGACAAGCGACAAACCTGCCAAAATGATGCCGGTTAGCGCGAGCCACGCCAATTTCCTTCGATTAAAGTGCACCGGCCAGAACAAATCCAATATCGACAGAGCCATGGTCGTGCCAAGGATGATGAATTCAGGCATCATCGCTCCCCAATTATAAGAAAGCATCGTGTTCCAATCCATCTATCATCGCCCCCCTAGAGCTAGCATCACGGCTTCTATCGTACCTTGAAGAGGCCCGCCTAACATATTTGGATACACGCCGATCGCAATGATCAGGCCGAGAAGCGCCAATGCCGGTACAAACTCCCAGCTTTCAAGATCCCGCTTCTCTTTCTCTACCAAGCTATCATTCTTGCCAAACGTCATCCGCATGACTGCCCTCAGTATATAGACGGCTGTCAAAACAAGTCCGATCACCCCGATTGCAGCAAGCAAAGGCTGACTTTTGAATAAGCCGAGAAACACCATGAATTCACTGATGAAGCCGGACATGCCCGGCAGACCGAGCGAAGCCAGACCGCATGCCAGTAAAAACCCGGAAAATACAGGCATCGACTTCGCCAATCCCCCAAGCGCAGGGAGCATCGTGGTCCCTGTCCTTTCGTTCAATGCACCCACCAGGAAAAACAGAAGTGCAGCTATTAAGCCGTGTGAGATGACTTGAAAGATCGCCCCCTGCAGCCCCGCATCGTTCAAGGCCCCCAGCCCCATCATGACGATCCCCATATGCGAGATCGATGAGTAAGCTAAAACAAGCTTGAAGTCCGTTTGCAGCATCGCTAGCAAGGCTCCATATAAAAAGCTGATGACTCCCATCAGTACAATCGCAAATGCCAAGCTTTTATATTGTTCAGGGAATATCCCCATTCCAAACCTGATGATCCCGTAAGCCCCTATTTTCAATAGAACACCAGCATGAATCATGACAATGGAGGGAGGCGCCTCTGCATGAACCCGCACCATCCAGCTGTGAAATGGAAATACGGGCAGCTTTATCGCAAATGCAATCAGAAAGGCCAGGCATAATCCATATTTCATCGAACTCGAAATCGGAGCAAACAGCGATACACCGCCCATTGTCATCATTTGGGTCAAAGCCGCAATGTTGGTCGTACCTGTCCTGGCAAACAAAATCAAAATGGCCACCAATAGTACGGCCGAACCGATCCCGTTATAAATCAGAAAATGATACGACGCCTTTTCCCTCTCAAGGAAGCCCCACTTGCCAATTAAGAAGAAGGCGGGAATCAACGTCATTTCAAAGAAGATGAAGAAAAGAATCAGATTTTCTGCCGTAAAGACACCGAGCATCCCGATCTCCAGGATCAAAAATAACAAGTAATAGCCTTTCCATCCGCGCTTTATATATATCGAGGCGATTGCCGCCATTGAAGAAATGATGGTCGTCAGTAATAGGAAAATGAGACTCAACCCATCCAGCCCCAACTCAAAATTCACGGTAAAAAGCTTGGGATCATACATCTCCAAATTTCCGAACCTGATCCAATCGACCTTAATGTTAAAGCTGGAAAGAGCCACTCCCGAATAATATTGGCTGCATAAAAAGAACGAGAGGAATAGGGGGGGAAGCGTTCCGAAAAAGCCAAATTGCTTGATGGTCCTTCCCTCATTTTTTGGCATCAGGGCGACCATCAAGATTCCAAGCAAAGGTGAAAACACCAAAAGCGAGAGCAAATAGGCATTCATCTTAAATACCCCCCAGTTAAACCAAATATGACCAGCAATACCGCAAGACCCAGAAACGCGATCATCCCATATTGCTGTACCTGCCCTGATTGCAGTTTAGATCCTATTTTCCCCAACCCTTCTATTGAACCGGTTACCGTCGATATCAAGCCACCGATGATGAACCTCTCAATATAAGATAGAAATAAGCCAAGCCCTTTCGTTGCATGAACTATAGTAAAATAATAAATTTCATCAATATAATATTTATTTTCCAAAACTCGATATAATGTGGAGTTTTCTTTCACGAGCCAGCCCCGGGGCAGCTTCGCTTTAGCGTACATCATATAGGCAAGGACGATCCCGGCAAGCGCCACTAGCACGGCAAGGACCATGATCCAAACAGGTCCCTCACTATGTCCGGCACCAAGCACAGCTTCATTCCCCTCTACAAGCCACTCACCAAGGAAGGTCCCGAACCACGGGGTTTGGATATATCCAGCGACCACAGCCAGTACCCCTAAAACAAGCATGGGAAGCAGCATGACCGCAGGAGATTCCTTGACCTGATTTGCTTGATTGCGAGACTTTCCGGCAAAAATCATGAAAAATAGCCGGAACATGTAAAAGGCAGTTAAAAAAGAGGTGATCACCGCGAGTGAAAACAAGAAATAGTTACCATTCACCCATGCCGCCATCAAAATTTCATCTTTACTGAAAAAGCCCGAGAGCAAGGGAAACCCTGATATCGCCAGAGTTCCAGTCAAGAACAGCGGCCCTGTCCAATTCAGCCTCGCCCATAATCCGCCCATCCTTTCAATATCCTGTGTATGTATGGCATGAATGACACTGCCAGCAGCCAAAAACAACAGTGCTTTAAAAAAGGCATGGGTCATTAAATGAAACACACCGGCCACATATCCCGCAGTACCTAAAGCAAGCATCATGAAGCCAAGCTGGGAGATGGTCGAATAAGCCAATACCCGCTTGACATCCTTTTGGACAGAAGCGATACTCGCGGCGAAAATGGCTGTGAACCCGCCTGTTACGGCGACAGCCTGCATGGCCGCTTCACTAGCGAGGAATAACGGGAACATGGTCGCTACAAGATATACGCCTGCGGCCACCATGGTTGCGGCGTGAATGAGTGCGGAAACCGGCGTTGGGCCCTCCATTGCATCAGGAAGCCATGTGTGAAGCGGAAATTGCCCCGACTTCCCAACGGCACCAATAAAAATGAGGATGGCGATCAACGTCAAGCTCCCATCCGATATCACACCCGAGTGAACGGCTTGAAAAATCTCCCCATATTCGAAGCTGCCCGTTTCCCAGAATAAGAGGATAATCCCGATCAATAGCCCTACATCCCCGATCCTGGTCATGATGAATGCCTTTTTCGCTGCATTCTTGGCTTCCTGTTTATAAAAGTAAAACCCAATCAACAGGAAGGAGCCTACCCCGACCAATTCCCAGAAGAAATAAAGCTGCAGTAAATTCGGCGCCATGACCAGTCCAAGCATGGCAAAGGTGAAAAAGCCCAGATAAGCATAAAAAGTGGAGAATCGCTCTTCACCCTTCATGTACCCCAACGAATAGATTTGGACCAGCAGGCTGACAAAGGAAACGATCACAAGCATCAAGGCATTAAGCTGGTTAATTTCGAATCCGGCCGTAAGCTGCGTGCCCCCTATCGCAAGCCAATCCATCGTTGTTTTATAAGTAGGTGCTGTGAACCTTTCCATCAAGGTAAGCATCGATAAAACAAAAGAAGCCAACGTAAAGATTATTCCTATATATGCCCCCCGCTCCCGTAGCCGGCCACCTGATAGAAGCAGAACCATAAACGTGACGAGTGGAAAAATCGGTATGAGCCAAGCGTTCTCCATCATCGTATCAAATCCCCTTCTTCATTCATATGAACCCTCAATGCTTCATGATATCCATTTCATCGACATTGACCGTCTTCCGCTTGCGGTAAAGGGACATTAATATTGCCAGCCCTACAGCCGCCTCGGCTGCAGCGATTGTAATCGTGAATAAAGAAAACACCTGGCCCGTAATCGATGGTGTTACCCCGAATTTACTGAAGGCAACTAAATTGATATTGGCGGCGTTCAGCATCAGCTCGATCGAAATCAAAACGATCACAGCATTTCTTTTCGTCAAGGCCCCATACAGCCCTATACAAAAAAGAACGAGCGCCAATACGAGATAAGCAGACAAGGGAACTCCCGTCATGATCGATCTCCCTCCTCATCATCTTTTTTAGCTAATACGATGGCTCCGACTAAAGCCACCAGCAGGAGTACCGACATTACTTCAAACGGAATCACATATTTAGAGAACAGTGCGATTCCTATTTGTTTTGTATTTTCCTCATGCAAGGCAGTCGGCTGTACCGGTATATCCAAATCATAGATTCCCAGATAGACGGCTACAGCGAATCCTGCAATCGCTAACAGCAGAGGTAATTTCCCCCGCCCCCCTTTTGCCGGTTCATCGTGTTCCCGATGGTTCGTCAACATGATTCCGAATAACATCACGATCGTAATCGCCCCGGAATAAATCAGGATTTGGACGATGGCGACAAACTCCGCCGAAAGCAGCAGATAAATGCCCGCAATGCTTAAAAAGGTAAAAACGAGTGCAATGACCATGTGCACCACTTTCGTTAATGTAATTAGCAGCACCCCGCCCAATATGGCGACGAGTGCCAAGCCAAAAAAGGCAATCAGTTCGCCGGATACACTCATACTTTATTCACCTTCCGGATATTCTCATCATTTTCATCAAGCCACTCCAAATTTTTGAATAAATGATCACGGCTATACTCCGCCAGCTCAAACTGGTTCGTCATGACGATCGCTTCTGTGGGGCAAACCTCCGTGCATAAATCACACAAGATGCAAATTTCGAAATTAATGTCATACGTGTCAATGATCTTCCCCTTTTTGGAAGGGTCCGGATGTTTTTTTCCCGTTAATTGTATGCAGTCCGTTGGGCAAATCGTCACACATTGATTGCATACGATGCACTTTTCAGGGTAGAATTTTTGGATTCCGCGGAAGCGGTCAGGAAGCGGCATCGGTTCATTCGGGTAGTCATACGTCACTTTTTTCCGGGTCAAGTTCTTTAATGTATAGCTTAAACCTTTAGCTAAACCAAGCATGTTCATCCCTCACTTTCCGATCAGCTTTAAGTTTTTTAAATAAGGTGAACGATTTCTTTTATGATGGCCGTCAAGAATATATTGGCTAATGCAACCGGGAGCAGCACCTTCCAACCGAACTCCATTAATTGATCGGCCCTTATCCGAGGAAAGGTCACCCTGATCCAAACCAATATATAGAACACCGCACTGAACTTGAGGCCGAACCAAATGGCAGCCGGAATAAAATCCAAAAACGGAATAGAATTCCATCCTCCTAAAAATAATACAGTGGTTAATGTGGCCATTGCAAACATATAAACATATTCCGATAACATAAAGAAGGCCCAGCGAAATCCGGAATATTCTACATGATACCCTGCTACAAGCTCCGATTCCGCTTCAGGAAGGTCAAAAGGGACCCGGTTCAGCTCAGCCACAGACGCAATCATGAAGACGATGAAGGCAATCGGCTGAAGGAAAATGAACCAAACCTTCTCTTGGGCAGCCACGATGTCGTTCAGGTTCAAGCTGCCTGTCAAAAGGACGATTCCCACTAACGACATCACCAAGGGAATTTCATAAGAGATCATTTGCGCGGCTGCGCGCATGCCACCGATCAACGAATATTTATTATTGGACGCCCAGCCCGCCGTGACGATACCGATCGTCGAAATGCCGGATATCGCCACATAATACAGCAAACCTACACCAATATCGGCAAATTGGAACGCATCGGTGAACGGCAAAGTGGCAAGGACCATGAAAGCGGGGGCAAAGGCGATCACCGGCGCCAATATATAAAGCGGCCTGTCGGCTTTTTTCGGGATCGTATCTTCCTTGATCAGAAGTTTCAAAACATCGGCAACGGTCTGCAAGAGACCCCATCTCCCGCCAATTTGGTTCGGGCCGATCCGTAGCTGCATGAACCCCATGATTTTTCGTTCCGAGAGGATTCCATAAGTGACAAACCCCAGGACGACGAATAACAGCAGGACCGCCAAACCAAAATAAATGCCAAAATTCAGCAAGCTTGGAGCGGAGTGGAGTAAATCCTTGATCATTTATCCATCCACCTCCCCTAGAACGATATCGATGGCTCCTAATATCGTTATCAAGTTCGCCATATTTTCCCCTTCCAATAATTTAGGGAGAATTTGCAGATTATAAAAAGAAGGCCGGCGAAATTTCAACCGATATGGCTCCTTTTTCCCTTCACTCGCAATATAACAGCCGATTTCGCCTCTTGGTGACTCAATTCGCACAAAGGCTTCACCCTTTGGCACCTTTATGATTTTGGGAACCTTGGCAAGGACCGGCCCTTCTGGAAATTGCTCAACCGCCTGCTCAAGGATTTTCAATGATTCTTCGATTTCTTCCATCCTGCAATGATACCGCGAAAAAGCATCTCCCTCCTCCCGGGTGGGAACATCAAAGGTGAACCGATCATAAATCGAATATGGTTCGTTTTTCCGCAAATCCCATTTGACACCCGTGCATCTTAAGTTGGCACCGCTAAGTGAATACTGCAGCGCCTCCTCCTTCGTATAGATGCCAACCCCTTTAACCCGGTTCACAAAGATTTCATTCCCTGTCACCAGCTCATGGTAACCGGCAAGCTGCTCCCTCATATACGGCACGAACTCGGCGACCTTTGCAATCCAGCCTTCGGGGGCATCCCATTTCACGCCGCCCACTCGCATATAATTGAATGTAAGCCGTGCCCCAGACAATTCGGTCAATAAATTGACGATCATTTCACGCTCGCGAAACGCGTATAAAAAAGGGCTCGTCGCTCCTATATCAAGCAAGTATGTCCCCCACCAAACAAGATGGCTCGCCACTCTGCCCAACTCCATGGCGATCACCCGCAAATATTCAGCCCTATCAGGGACCTCCAATCCCATCATTGTTTCGACAGCATGACATAACACATAATTATTTGTCATCGCCGCCAGATAATCGAGCCGATCGGTATATGGAATGATTTGCGTATATTGCAGGTTCTCCGCCAGCTTTTCCGTACCACGATGCAAATACCCGATAACGGGGGTGGCCTCTTTTATAATTTCGCCATCAATCTTGATGACGAGCCGAAAAACGCCATGCGTGCTCGGATGCTGCGGTCCGACATTGAGAAGCATTTCTTCCGTCCTTAACATTGGGGTTACACCTCCACATCATAAGGCTGATAATCTTTCCTAAGGGGATACCCTTTCCAATCATCACCAAGTAAAATCCGCTTTAAGTCAGGGTGCTCACGAAAATTGATACCTAATAAATCATAGGCCTCACATTCCGGCCAACTGGCCCCTTGCCATAACGGGACCAGTGAGGGAATGGCTGGAGAATCTCTGTCCAGCTTCACCTTAAGGGCAATGGATTGATTCATGTCGAATGAATGCAAATGTACATAGATTTCCATATGGGTTTCAAAATCGGTGCCGTGGAGTTCCGATAAGTAAGAAAAGTTAAGCTTTTCATCATAACGCAGTAATTTAGCTATTGAGTAGTATGTATCAGGATTCGCCACTATTGTAGGTACATCCTTTGATAGGTTATTAATATAGTGGTCTATTAATGCATCTTGTCCTACATGCCTTTCAATAGCATGAACAATTTGATTGAGTGTGGGCTGGTTTGGGGATGGCTGATTCTTATTGTCATCTTCCGTCCTTTCATCCACGTTGGCCCTGGACTTGGCAGCAGCAGCTGCCTTCGCCTTAGCCGCTGCAATGGCTTTAGCCTTCGCTTTTTCAGGATCTCCCTCACTACCGGCAGATTTTTGCTTTCGTGGGAGCGCTGCCGCCTTTGCCTTCGCCGCTGCGGCTGCCTTTTGCTTCGCTAGGTCCTCTTCTCCTGGCGGACTCTCTGCCCCTTCCTCCTTCGCTTGCTTTCGTGCGAGCGCTGCCGCCTTTGCCTTCGCCGCTGCAGCTGCCTTTTGCTTCGCTAGGTCTTCTTCTCCTGACGGTTTCTCTGCCCCTTCCTCCTTCGCTTGCTTTCGTGCGAGTGCTGCCGCCTTTGCCTTCGCCGCTGCGGCTGCCTTTTGCTTCGCTAGGTCTTCTTCTCCTGACGGTTTCTCTGCCCCTTCCTCCTTCGCTTGCTTTCGTGCGAGCGCTGCCGCCTTTGCCTTCGCCGCTGCGGCTGCCTTTTGCTTCGCTAGGTCTTCTTCTCCTGACGGTTTCTCCGACCCTTCCTCCTTCGCTTGCTTTCGTGCGAGCGCTGCCGCCTTTGCCTTCGCTGCTGCAGCTGCCTTTTGCTTCGCTAGGTCTTCTTCTCCTGACGGTTTCTCCGACCCTTCCTCCTTCGCTTGCTTTCGTGCGAGTGCTGCCGCCTTTGCCTTCGCCGCTGCGGCTGCCTTTTGCTTCGCTAGGTCTTGATCCTCATTCATCTATATCACCCGCTTTCCGGTTTTCGCCTCGTAACGGATTTTTTCTTTTAATTTATTGATTCCATAAATAAGAGCTGCCGGATTTGGGGGACAACCGGGGATATATACATCGACTGGCACGATTTGATCAACCCCTTTGACCACCGAGTAGGACTTCACATACGGACCCCCTGCCGTTGCGCAGGAGCCCATGGCAATGACCCATTTAGGTTCTGGCATTTGGTCATATAATCTACTTATGATTGGTGCCATTTTTTTCGTTACCGTACCTGAAACGATCATGACATCAGATTGCCGGGGTGACGTCCTGAAAAAAGATCCGAAACGATCCAAATCGTAATGTGAGGAGCCTACACCCATCATTTCAATTGCACAGCATGCTAAACCGAATGTCATTGGCCAAAGGGAGTTGCTTCTAGCCCAGCCCTTAATTTGTTCAAGCGTTGATAAAAAAATGCTTTGTCGCATCTCATCCATTTCGGCAGGGGTGAGGTCGTCTAATTTCAATTCCATTTCAACACCTTCTTTTTCCAAGCGTAGATTAGTCCTAGCATTAGGATGATGACGAAAAATAGCATTTCAATAAGCGCAAACAATCCTAGCTCATCATAGGCCACTGCCCACGGGTAGAGAAAGACCGTCTCTACATCAAAAATGACGAACATCAATCCGAATAAATAATATCGAACATTGAATTGGACCCTTGAATCCGAAAAAGGATCGATACCGCTTTCATACGTCGTATATTTCATATCCGTCGGTTTGTAAGGCCTAAGCAGCTTGCCAAGAAACAGTGCAATAACAGGTAATAATATCCCGAGACAAAGAAAAACAAATACGATTAAATAATTATTTTGGTATAAATGCAGCTGTCCCATATTCATCTCCCTTTTATGGATCATTCAAAAGTTAATGGATACATGTTCAATTTGCTTGTCTTCTTTTTTGTTGGATGCCGTTTTAAATATTTATGCAGAGTAGCAATCTTTTAGAAGCAACGTGGCGAGAGGGGGGGTGGAAGTAAAAATGTAAGCGTATACATTATAACATTTTGACTATCAGATGTCGACGAGTGGAGGATTTATATGGAAAATAGTTTGTTCCATCATTCGAGGGATTTCAGCAGATTTTTTCCCATTACGACCTTCCATGACAAGAAAGAAAAAAACACCTGAATGAACCGGTTGGTTCATTCAGGTGTTTTCACCATATATGGTTATCGCATTTCTGCAATTTGGATTCGGTTGATTGCACGTTTAAGAGCTAGATCAGCTCTTTTGACATCATTCGATCCATCATTATTTTGCAATCTTTGTTCTGCACGTGCCTTTGCTGCTTGAGCACGTGTAAGATCGATAGTTTCAGCTCTTTCAGCAGATTGAGCCAAAATGGTTACCACATCAGGGCGGACTTCCAAGAAGCCACCATTTACAGCTACATAGTCTGTGTTGCTTCCATTCTTAAGACGGACAGCACCAATGGTAAGCGGGGCTACGGTTGGAACGTGTCCAGCCATGATTCCCATCTCACCGCTTTTAGCTTTAGTGCTTACCATTTCAACTTCTGCATCATATACTGGGCCATCGGGAGTAACAACATTGACTTTAATGGTCTTCATTTCATTCCCTCCTAGGTCCCTTTAATTAAGCCATTTCTTTTGCTTTAGCAATAACTTCTTCGATGCGGCCAACTAGACGGAAAGCATCTTCAGGAAGGTCGTCATATTTTCCAGCTAGGATATCTTTGAATCCTTGGACTGTTTCTTTAACTGGTACATAAGATCCTTTTTGACCAGTGAATTGTTCAGCCACGTGGAAGTTTTGTGACAAGAAGTTTTGGATTCTACGAGCACGGGCAACGATAACTTTTTCGTCTTCGCTTAATTCGTCCATACCCAAGATCGCAATGATATCTTGAAGTTCTTTATATTTCTGTAGAGTTGATTGAACTTGACGTGCCACTTTATAATGCTCAGCTCCAACGATTTCCGGGCTAAGAGCACGAGAAGATGACGCCAACGGATCAACCGCTGGGTAGATACCCATTTCAGAAAGTTTACGCTCAAGGTTAGTTGTTGCATCCAAGTGAGCGAAAGTAGTAGCCGGAGCCGGATCCGTATAGTCATCGGCAGGTACATAAATCGCTTGAATGGAAGTAACGGAACCTTTATTCGTTGAAGTGATACGCTCTTGCAGTTGACCCATTTCCGTTGCAAGGGTTGGTTGGTAACCTACCGCAGATGGCATACGGCCTAGTAGGGCAGAAACCTCGGAACCTGCTTGCGTGAAACGGAAGATGTTATCGATGAAGAAAAGAACGTCTTGTCCTTGTTCGTCACGGAAATATTCAGCCATTGTCAAACCACTTAAAGCGACACGCATACGTGCACCAGGTGGCTCGTTCATTTGTCCGAATACCATCGCTGTTTTCTTGATAACACCGGAATCAGTCATCTCGTAGAAAAGGTCATTACCTTCACGAGTACGCTCACCTACACCAGCGAATACGGAGATACCGCCGTGCTCTTGTGCGATGTTATTGATAAGTTCTTGGATAAGTACAGTTTTACCAACACCGGCTCCACCAAAGAGACCGATTTTACCACCTTTGATATAAGGGGCAAGTAAATCTACTACTTTAATACCCGTTTCAAGAATTTCAACTTGTGTTGATAATTCCTCGAAAGTTGGTGCTTGTCTGTGAATCGGATCACGACGCACCTCTGCTGTAAGTGGTTCGAATAGGTCAATGTTTTCCCCTAAAACGTTGAAAACGCGACCTAGAGTAACTTCACCTACAGGAACGGAAATTGGAGCTCCTGTATCAAGTGTCTCTGCACCACGGGTTAACCCATCAGTGGAAGACATTGCTACAGTACGAACTGTATTATCACCTAGTTGAAGGGCCACTTCAAGAGTTAGTCCTGTACCAGACGCTGTATTTTCGATTCTTAACGCGTTATAGATCTTAGGAAGTTGTCCGTCTTCGAATTTCACGTCAACAACCGGACCCATAACTTGAGTAACGCGTCCTATATTCATCGTTTTCCCTCCTAACGTTGCTTATAACGACTATCGTATCGATATTATGGGACAGCCAAGCCTAGTCCGGGCTGACCGCCCCTTTAATGGTTCTATTCTAGAGCAGCTGCACCGCCGACAATCTCGGTGATTTCTTGAGTGATCGCTGCCTGACGTGCACGGTTATATTGTAATGAAAGTGAGTCAATCAACTCTTTTGCATTATCTGTTGCATTTTTCATTGCAGTCATACGTGCAGAGTGCTCACTTGCTTTACCATCTAACAAAGCACCATAAATCAAACTTTCAGCGTACTGAGGCAATAATACCTCAAGGATTTCTTCCGCATTCGGTTCAAATTCATAAGTCGTCAATGTTGAATTGGAAGTATCAAAGTCAGATAACGGAAGGATTTGCGTTTCCGTTACTTCCTGCTGGATCGGGCTGACATAATGGTTATAGTACATATAAAGCTCATCACACAGCTCATTCAAATATAAGTTCACTGTGGATTTTGCAAGGGAGCTGATGTCAGCGAAAGACGGCTGATCGGGAACTCCAATTACTTCAAGCTCTACGTGCATATTACGGCTGACAAAGAAATCACGGCCAACCCTTCCGATTGCGATAATGACGAACTCATCATTGGATTTATGGCGTTCAAGAATGGTCTTATGAACTTGGCGAAGGATGCTACTATTGTAGGCCCCAGCCAAACCACGGTCCGATGTGATAACCAAGTATCCGGTTTTCTTAACTGGACGTGAAGTAAGCATTGGATGAGAGGCACCCGTACTTCCGTTCGCAATACTGGATACCACTTCTTGAATTTTTTCCATATATGGAACATATGCTTTAGCATTAGCTTCGGCACGGTTCATTTTAGAAGCAGATACCATCTGCATCGCTTTTGTAATTTGACTCGTCTTTTTCGTTGAAGTAATCCGAGACTTAATATCGCGTAAAGAGGCCATTCATTCTCACCACCCTTTAAAAATTAGTTAGACCTTATTATTCAGAAATAACGAAGTTCTTTTTGAACTCGTTAATGGCAGCAACGACAGCAGCGTCTTCAGGAAGACCTTTAGTTGTGCGAATGTGATCTAATAATTCCGGATGAGAACGATCAAGGAACACATAGTATTCTTCTTCAAAACGAAGGATATCCGAAACTGGAATATCATCTAAATGACCTTTAGTCAAAGCATAGAAAATCATGACTTGTTTTTCAACTTTAATCGGTTTGTTTAGATCTTGTTTAAGAACTTCAACTGTACGAGCACCACGGTTAAGTTTTGCTTGTGTTGCAGCATCCAGATCTGAACCGAATTGAGAGAATGCTTCCAATTCACGGTAAGAAGCCAAGTCCAAACGCAATGTACCGGCAACTTTTTTCATCGCTTTAATTTGTGCAGATCCACCAACACGGGATACGGAAAGACCAGCGTTGATCGCAGGACGAACACCCGAGAAGAACAAATCGGATTGCAGGAAGATTTGTCCATCCGTGATGGAGATAACGTTTGTTGGAATGTAAGCAGAGATATCGCCTGCTTGTGTTTCAACAAACGGAAGTGCAGTGATTGATCCAGCACCTAAAGTGTCGTTCAATTTTGCTGCACGCTCAAGTAAACGGGAGTGCAAGTAGAATACATCCCCTGGGAATGCTTCACGGCCTGGAGGACGACGAAGTAGCAAGGAAAGTTCACGGTATGCAGATGCTTGTTTCGAAAGATCATCATACACGACAAGAACGTGCTTACCAGCGAACATGAACTCTTCACCCATAGTCACACCAGCATAAGGAGCTAGGTATAAAAGTGGTGCCGGTTGAGATGCTGATGCAGATACTACGATTGTGTAATCCAATGCACCGTTTTTACGAAGCGTTTCAACTGTTCCACGAACCGTTGATTCCTTTTGTCCGATAGCCACATAGATACAGATCATATCTTGGTCAGCTTGGTTAAGGATTGTATCGATCGCAACGGATGTTTTACCAGTTTGACGGTCACCGATGATTAACTCACGTTGTCCGCGACCGATTGGAACCAATGCATCAATTGCTTTAATACCTGTTTGCAGTGGTTCATGAACTGATTTACGGTCCATTACACCAGTTGCAGGGCTTTCGATTGGACGAGTTTTCGTTGTAGCGATTGGACCAAGGCCATCCAATGGCTGTCCAAGCGGATTCACGACACGTCCGATTAATTCTTCTCCTACAGGCACTTCCATGATACGGCCCGTACGGCGTACTTCACTGCCTTCTTTAATGTCTCTGAACGGTCCAAGAATAACAACACCTACGTTATTTTGCTCCAGGTTTTGTGCTAAACCCATTGAACCATTGGAAAATTCTAAGAGCTCCCCAGACATTGCATTATCTAAACCATGAACGCGTGCGATACCATCACCAACCGTGATGACTGTACCCACATCGCTTACTTTAATTTCCGACTGATAGTTTTCAATCTGCTTTTTAATCAGCGCACTGATTTCTTCAGCTTTGATGCTCATGAATTTCACCCCTATCTGTGAATATTAACCTAATAGTTGTTTGCTAAGGCGATCTAGCTTACCGCTGATCGTCCCGTCATAAATACGGTTGCCGATTTGGAGCTTCATTCCGCCAATGATCGTGCTATCCGTAATATTGGTAATGCGTAGATTCCGTTTGCCGATTTTTGCAGCAAAAGCTGAAGACACAGCTTCCGCTTCAGCTTCAGTTAAAGGATTGACTGTATAGACAGTCGCATCCGCAACTGAGTTTTCTTCATTGGCTAGTTCAATGAACTCTGCTGCCATGGGAGCGACTTCAGCTGTGCGATGGCGCTCAACCATTAGCATTACAGTATTTTGAACGGAAGGTGATATTCCTGCAAAGGCATTTTTCATCACTTCACGTTTTGCATCGCCAGTCATTTTAGGATGAGCCAAGAAACTTAAAAGCTCCTTATCCTTCGTGAAAACTTCATGCACTATGCGAAGCTCTTCTTCAAGTTGGTTAATGAGATTTTGCTCTTTCGCAATTTGGAAAAGAGCTACAGCATAACGTCCTGCTACAGTTATATCGCTCATTTACCTTCTCCTGCCTCTTGAATATATTCATTTATTAATTTTTCTTGATCAGCTTGTGATAGTTCTTTTTCAATCACCTTAGATGCGATCATGACAGATAAAGATGCAACTTGCTCGCGCAATGCGGCAACTGCTTTTTCTCTCTCTTGTACGATTTCACGTTTTGCTGATTCCTTAACACGTTCAGCTTCAGCACGCGCTTGATTAATGATATCTTCGCGTTGAGCCTCACCTTGTTGTTTAGCATTCTCTATAAGTTGTCCCGCTTCTGTGCGAGATTGTTTTACGATTTCACGCTGTTCTTCCAGATACTTCAGCGCTTCTTTTCTACTAACTTCAGCTGCTTCGATTTCGTTTGCGACATGCGCTTCACGTTCTTTCATGATGCCCATCAATGGACCCCATGCAAACTTTTTAAGCAACGCTAACAATACGATGAAAATGAAAAGTTGGTATAAGATATCTCCACCATTAAAGTGGCCTGCTTGACCAAGTACAAAATTGCTTGTTAACACGCTCGGTTCACTCCCTTCATGAGATTCACTATTGAAGTTCTGTATTTTCAATTGACAGTATCCTGCCATAATAATTATTCACTTTAACACAGAGCAATGGCGAAGGTTCTCCTTGGATCATCTTCGCCATTATGGAACTCTTTCAAGTTATCTTATTTACCTAGAACAATAAACGCGATAACTACCGCGATGATTGGTAATGCTTCAACTAAAGCGATACCGACGAACATAGTCGTTTGAAGCATACCACGAGCTTCCGGCTGACGAGCCATTCCTTCAATTGTACGTCCAACGATAAGACCGTTACCAATACCCGCACCTAGTGCACCTAATCCAACTGCGATAGCAGCAGCTATAAGACCTAAAGAACCTGTCATGATAAATTTCCTCCTTGAAATGTTGTTTTATTTTTTTTGATCAATATAATGTTCAAAATGAACAATACTTATAATTAATGGTCGTCACTTACTTTATGGGAAAGATAAACCATTGTTAACATAGTGAAAATGAATGCTTGGATGGAGCCGACAAACACACTGAACCCTTCCCAAGCCAACATTGGAATGGCAGCACCAATCGCACCAAATGCGCTGCTTGTGCCTAGACCAGCCAGTAAGGTTAATAGTAACTCACCCGCATAGATATTTCCGTATAGCCGCAATCCAAGAGTTAACGTATTGGCAAGCTCTTCAATAATCTTTAACGGAAACAAGAAACCCATTGGTTGGACGTAAGTTTTTGCATAATTCTTCATACCTCTCATCCTGATACCATAATAATGGGTCAATCCCAATACCATGACTGCCAAGGCTAGAGTTATTGCTGGATCAGATGTAGGTGATTTCCACCAAAGCTCTCCTCCTATTACAACGGAGAAAGGCAATCCTAGCATGTTCGAAACAAATACGTACAATATTAATGTCATTCCCAACATAAGGAACTGACCACCCGTACGCCAATCCATATTGCTGTTGATGATGTTTTTCACAAAATCCATAACCCATTCGATAAAGTTTTGCATTCCTGTTGGCTTCATCGCAAGTTTACGAGTTGCTGTTACAGCAATAATGAAGACGATGAGACTTGCGATAGTCATCATTAGCACATTAGCCAAGTTGAAATGTATTCCAGTCTCCATAAATTCCCACATAGGAGCTTCATGATTCAACAGTATTCACCTCTCTTCTTTACTACCTACGTATGTTTTGTATAAAAAAATCTATCATAATGACAAAATAAACCGTCATTAATCCCACAACCACGCAGACCACTTGAAACTCATAGGGATACTTCAATGCGATAATTGCAGCTAAACCCGCCACAGACATTCTAGTTAAACTACCAAGTGAGCGCGTTTTTTTACCCTCCGCTACTTCTTGGGCAAACTTTTTGTTTTTTTTGACCATGGACCAAAAAATAAACAGGCTGAAGGCAGTACCAAGCAACAATCCTTGGAAGACTGAATCATATGATGTGAATGCCACCCCAATCACATAAATACCCATTAGATACAGCATGTATTTCAGCTGCCTATTGAACATTTTTTCCAATTCTAGCATTTTATCATGTAATCTCCCTAGAAATATTGTAGATCTGTGGGTTAGCAAGGTAAATTTGCCCGTAATAAGTCCAAATAGAGAGTCGAAAAAGCACTCCTATTTGTCACGTTATTGACGTATGAAACCCCTCTCATTCTACATCCTTTGTTAGCATACAATAGGCTAGAATCAATGTCAATGAGTGGTTAGTGAAATTTGTCACAGGTTTGTAATTATTAACGAAACGTTCACAAATTATCTTTTTTATGCTATTGACATCCGATTTATTTTACATATTGTCTTATGTTCACTCAATATGTAACGTCTTTTCCACCCGATCTTCCCTTCCATTCCTCCTTGCAAAGATAATTGCTTTATACACTCCTTTAGGTGGCAAGTTCTTCCTCAGGACATTCTTTTTGATCAAACCAGAAGGTGCCGGCTTCGACCAATCCAGATATCCTGCAAATTTTAAGCTATCTTCCTCATAAAGGGCAATCCCGAATTCGTCGGCCCCCCTCGGAAGGTACATTTCGTAACGATAAGTTCCAGCTTGATCTCCTTGTCCAAAATCAAAACCCATCACCCTTGGATAATCAGGCTCTTCTTTCACATATAAATAGGGAAGGGAAATTCTTTTCGTTCCTTCCATTATAAGAAGGTAGCCATCGAAGACTCCCTTTTCCAAATCAGCCGGGTTTACCTGAAGCCCCACTTTCAGCCTTTTCTTTTCCTTCGGCTTCAAAGTAAGGGATTTCGGCAACTCCCATGTGAGCCCCTTCTCCTTTAGTGGCACTTTAAACGAATAGTTCCTCATTTTCGTTCCCGTATTTTCAATCAATATCGTTTCATGATGCTCTTCAATTCCACCCTTTTTCGTATACATCCCAAATGATAACGAGCTTGGATTCAAGAGCGTGTCCGCCTTTAAGGCTTCGTCGATCTGGATGCGTCCCGCCCCTTGTTCATATGTGTGATAAAATTCGCCGGCAGATTTCCTTAATGGCTTGGATGTGCTCATCAATGCCGATTTCACTTGATCGGGGGTCCAGTCCGGATGCTTTTGCAAAATCAACGCGCACGCTCCTGCCACATGCGGAGCTGACATGCTGGTTCCGTCGAGTGACATATATCCATTAGGAATGGTGCTTTCAATTTGGACTCCAGGCGCCAATACGTCCGGCTTTATTCCCCATGATACTGTCACCGGACCTCTTGAGCTAAAATCAGCGAGCCGATCTTGTTCGTTTTTATATAAGAAGCGAACGGTATGACTATGCTCTTGCTCCATGACTTTCTTAAGGCGCAACCCATCTCTTCTATTAATAGAAGCCACTGGGATATTCATTTCTTTTTCCAGGCTTCCTGTAAAGGTCCCGCCCGTATTATTATAGATGATCACTCCTTCGGCACCCGCCTTCGCCGCATTGGATGCCTTCTGCTGGAAAGTGAGTACCCCGCGCTCCAGCAACACAATCTTATCCTGGGCATGCTTCAGGTCTTTTTCATCTCCAAGACCGCCATCCATCACCTCTTCGGAAAACGCCAGATTCCATTTCCTCGACCCTTGAAATGAATGCAAGCGCGTATGATGCTTTTTCGAACCTAGGCCGTAAACCATGAACGGAACCTTTAAAGGAGGAGTGGATGCTCCGACGGAAATCGCTTTTTCCGAGGTTCCTGGAGAACCGACAGTCCATACCTCCGGACCGGAGTTTCCATTCGAAGTCACGGCTACGATGCCGCTTTCGACCGCCTTATTCAACGCAAGCGATATCGGTAAATCCGGACCATTTACGTTATTGCCGAGAGATAGGTTCAATACATCCATCTCATCCTTCATTGCCGACTCGATAGCCGTCAAAACTTGCTCGGTATCCCCAGCACCGCCTGGACCCAGCGCCCGATATGCATAAATCTCCGCTTCCGGGGCTACGCCCTTCAGTTTTCCATTGGCAGCTATGATACCTGCAACGTGCGTTCCATGTAATGTATCCAGCTCACCCTGTTTTTTAGTTTCCATCGGATCTCCATCACCATCAACCAGATCCTTCCCTCCCCGATAAGCCCGTTGTAAATCCGGATGTGTATAATCAATCCCTGTGTCGATCACCCCAACTTTGACTCCTTTTCCGGTGATTCGATGGTTCTCCTCATCAAGGAAAGCTCTCACCCTCTCTCCTCCTATGTATGGGACACTTTCATCCAAGACAGCATGATACGTGGAAACCTCCGTAACCGCCTGGATATCATTTTCCTTTTTAAGCCGTTCGATCTCATTGAGGCTTCCCCGTAACGAAAAACCATTAAGCGCAACCGAATAAACCGTCCGTAACTGGAGAGTTGGATATTTCCCAAGCAGTTCACTGATTTTTTTTCGCTCAATAGCTTGATCCATCGTGACAACGACCGTCACTTTTTTAGATTCGGATAACTTGGGCAACGGCGGCAAAATGATGGATGCCGCTTCCTTTTCATATGAATAAGTAAATAATAGAAGAAAAACAGTTATATATATGAACAATTTCATTACCAGCTTCAACATAATCATCCCCTTAGCTGTTAGCTTTTCTCAACAACCTTGGAGTATGCAAATAAAAAGGAAAAGCAGTATCGCTTTTCCTTTTTATTTTTCTACTTCCCAGCCCCATTCTTGAATTTGAAGCAATCACCGGCAATATAGCTGACCTATGCAAGTAACTCACGATGGTCCCCAGTGAAACGAAACGCGCCCTTCTTTTTCACGCACAATGGAATGCAACGGTAAAGTCCAACCATCCAAACAAAAAAAACTGCAGACAAATCGAGTTTGTCTGCAGTCTAAAATTATCCTTCATTATGAATCAAATCTAGTTGGCGGTACATCCACTTGCTTGAAATAGTAACGGATCGCTTCCGCTATACGAGCTGAAGCATTCCCATCACCATACGGATTCGAAGCCTTGGACATTTTTTCATGTTCTTCTTCGTTCGTCAGTAATTCATGTGCCATATTGAAGACCATCTGTTCATCAGTGCCCGCCAATTTTAAAGTACCAGCCAATATCCCTTCAGGACGTTCAGTCGTATCCCTTAAAACAAGGACGGGTACCCCAAGTGACGGCGCTTCTTCTTGGATGCCTCCAGAGTCGGTCATGATCAAATAAGCCCTTGAAGCGAAGTTATGAAAATCCAATACATCCAATGGCTCGATTAAATGAACCCGGGATTCCTCTCCGAGAATTTCATTTGCCAGTTCCTGAACAAGTGGATTTAAATGGACTGGGTAAACGACTTGAATGTCATCATGCTCGGCAATGAGTCTCTTGACAGCCCTGAAGATATTCCGCATCGGCTCCCCTAGATTTTCCCGGCGATGAGCAGTCAGTAAAATGAGCTTGTCTTCTCCCAATCCAGTTAAAACGGGGTGGCTGTATGAGGACCGTACCGTCGTTTTTAAAGCATCAGTCGCCGTATTCCCCGTCACGAAGATATTGTCCTTCTTGTTTTCGTTCAACAGATTCGCTTCCGCTTTTGAAGTCGGAGCAAAATGCAAGTCCGCCATCGTCCCGGTAAGTTGGCGATTCATCTCTTCCGGGTATGGGGAATATTTATTCCAAGTGCGCAACCCCGCTTCTACATGGCCAATGACGACCTGATTGTAAAAGGCAGCCAGGCTGGCGACAAACGTTGTAGTCGTATCACCATGGACAAGGACGATATCAGGCTCGGCTTCCTTCATGATGGAATCAAGACCGTTTAATGCCCTCGTTGTGATATCGGCAAGTGTTTGCCTATCCTTCATGATGTTCAGGTCATAATCCGGCTGGATCGAGAATAATTCAAGAACTTGATCTAACATTTGACGATGTTGAGCCGTAACGGCAACGATCGGCTTGAAATGTTCTGGGTGTTTTTGGAATTCCAAAACTAACGGAGCCATTTTGACGGCTTCCGGTCTCGTACCGAAAATTGTCATGACCTTTATCGGTTCGTTCATTCGTTACACCTCAGTTTCCATCCATTATTTTGTGCCGAATAAACGATCTCCCGCGTCTCCCAGACCTGGAACGATGTAACCATGTTCATTCAGCTTCTCATCAAGTCCTGCAATATAAATATCCACATCAGGATGAGCTTCTTTTAATGCATCCACACCTTCTGGAGCTGCAATCAGGCACATGAATTTAATATTGACCGCACCGCGCTTTTTAATGGAGTGGATCGCTTCGATGGCAGAACCGCCGGTAGCTAGCATTGGATCAACGACGATACATTCCCTCTCAGCCAAATCACTCGGCATTTTCGCATAATATTCGACAGGTTTCAATGTTTCCGGATCACGGTATAGACCGACATGTCCGACCTTGGCAGCAGGAATCAATTTAATGATTCCGTCCACCATCCCTATGCCCGCACGCAAGATTGGAACGATCCCCACTTTTTTACCCGAGAGCATTTTCACCTTCGCTGTGCTTACCGGTGTTTGGATTTCCACCTCTTCAAGCGGCATATCCCTTGTGATTTCAAACGCCATCAATGAAGCCACTTCATCAACTAGTTCGCGGAATTCTTTTGTTCCTGTATTTATATCGCGTATATAGGCTAATTTGTGTTGAATTAACGGGTGATCGAAAACAAAAACTTTTCCCATTTGGCATCTCTCCAATTCCATTGCTTAATTTTGCTCTTTTTATGATTTCCCTATTTGAATAGAAAAATTTTCGTGCCTTTAAATTCACTTCAACCTATTTTACAGAAAAAAGGTTCAATCTTCAATAAAGGTTTAGATGTCAGACCTATTTTCACAATTCAGATTCTTCAATTATAATCCGCAGAAAAAACCACTCCTAAAAAAGGAGCGGCTCGGATATTACAATGAAGGATATAATTCGAACTTACTCGTTAACGATTCCACACGTTGTTTCGCTTCTTCAAGTTTAGCCTCATCTTCATTATTCTTCAGAACAAGTCCGATGATCGATGCTATTTCATCCATATCTTCCAAACCGAAGCCACGCGATGTCACAGCAGCGGTACCGATACGAATACCACTCGTTACGAATGGTTTTTCCGGATCATAAGGAATCGCATTTTTGTTAACCGTAATTCCGATTTCATCAAGAACGTGCTCAGCGATTTTTCCAGTCAATCCTGTAGAGCGTACATCAAGAAGAATCAAGTGATTGTCCGTCCCATCAGAAACAAGGGTGAACCCTTCCTTTTTCAAACCTTCGCCCAAGCGTTTGGCGTTGTCGATGATTTGCTGTGCATACACTTTAAAATCTTCTTGAAGCGCTTCGCCGAATGCAACAGCTTTAGCGGAGATTACATGCATCAATGGCCCGCCTTGAATACCCGGGAAAATTGATTTATCGATTTTCTTGCCAAATTCTTCTTTACAAATGATCATCCCACCGCGTGGTCCGCGAAGTGTTTTGTGAGTTGTTGTCGTTACGAAATCAGCATAAGGGATAGGACTTTGGTGCAATCCTGCAGCAACAAGACCTGCGATATGGGCCATATCTACCATCAAATATGCTCCAACTTCATCTGCAATCTCGCGGAATCGCTTGAAATCAATTTCTCGTGGATACGCGCTCGCACCTGCGACGATCATTTTTGGTTTGTGCTGACGCGCTTTTTCCAATACATCATTATAATCGATACGGTGGTCTTTTTCGTCTACACCATATTCTACAAAATTATAATTGACGCCACTGAAGTTTACCGGGCTGCCATGTGTTAAATGTCCCCCATGGGAAAGGTTCATGCCAAGCACCGTGTCGCCTGTTTGAAGTACCGTGAAGTATACCGCCATATTGGCTTGAGCCCCAGAGTGCGGCTGTACGTTCACATACTCTCCGCCGAAAATCTCTTTTGCACGATCACGGGCCAGATCCTCAACGATATCGACATACTCACAACCGCCATAATAACGTTTTCCAGGGTAACCTTCTGCATATTTATTGGTTAGGACCGATCCTTGAGCTTCCATGACCGCTTCACTCACGAAGTTTTCAGAAGCAATAAGCTCGATCTTACTTCTTTGACGCCCTAATTCCAGTTGAATTGCGTTAAACACTTGCTCATCTTGCTTGGCTAAACGATTCATTCCGTAATTCCTCCTCAAAATGTGCGTGATTCGCTTTTTAGTATTTATGTGCAACATGTCTTCATAAAGACATGAAAAAGCCTGTCCCATAATAATTAGAAAATTCTACTCCATTTTAACATGTCTATTTTAGAAGTGATAGTGTAATTTTATCGAACGTTAAATGTTTTTACATTTGTAAATGTTCGTATTTAACTTATTATTTTTGTATAATACTTCATTTAACCTAGGTTCACAAGCTAAAATGACTTCCATCCCCCCTGAAATACAGTTCCCTTCCATTTATGACGATTTAAAAATGGCATGGCTTGATGGAGCTTGTCTACAGTCAGGCGATGTCGGTTTCACGAAGCATTTCAGATATTACCCTTAAAACGTCACTTTCCACTCGGATCAGGACCTTTGTTTCTTGTGCAGGCCATCCAAATAATCAAAAAGGGTTCCGGAATGAGACCTCCGAAACCCTGCTTATAAACGGAACATGCCTCATACGAGACCAGGCGTGCGAGCCAACCGTCTACTCAATGACAACTCTTGTTGACGGAAATGTCCTGATAGACGGCCCGCTCCCCGCCGATAAGTTTGGGGCGGGTTTTTGCCATCGTCACATGTGCGTGCCCTATTTCCTTGATGGCAGATCGAAGCGGAACGGCCACATGCTTTAAATGCATACCAATGAAGGTATCCCCAATATCCATGCCCGCTTCCGCTTTAATATGCTCCACGACTACGGCATCTTTCCATTGTTGAAAGGCGTATGTTGCCATTGATCCGCCTGCCGTCCTGACCGGTATGACGGACACTTCTTCATACCCTCTTCGCACAGCCGTTTCCCTTTGCAAGACCAAGGCCCGATTAAGATGCTCGCAACATTGATAGGCCACTTGGACACCGGTTTTTTCTTGAAAATCGCTCACAACGGAAAATATCATCCCGGCAACATCGAGCGTTCCTTCCGTGCCGATCCGTTTTCCCACCACTTCACTTGTACTGCAGCCAATGACCAACAGTTGTTTCTCTTTCAAGGCCGCCTCTTCTTGAAACTCATGCAAAAGTTCCCGAAACTGGTTTTCCCATCTCTCAAGTTCATTTGAAATTTTAGCTCCACTTGACATGAAAACGCATCCTTTCAATAAGAAAACTTGCTATCCGAAGAAAAGTCAAATCACTGCATATCCTTTTCAAGGATTTACGCTTCAGCTATGTTTTCCTTCATAGTCGGCTATTTTTCCGATCCTATTTTGATGGCGGCCGCCTTCAAATTCCGAGGTCAGCCATGTTTGAGCGATTTCCCTGGCAAGTCCAGGTCCGATGACACGCTCTCCCATCGCCAGCATATTGGTATCATTATGCTGACGGGTCAATTTAGCGCTATAGACATCATGCACCAAAGCACAGCGTATCCCTTTGACTTTATTCGCTGCAATGCTCATCCCAATCCCTGTACCACAGATCAAGATGCCCCGATCGAACTCACCCTTTGCCACTTTTTCAGCAACAGGCAAAGCATAATCCGGATAATCGACTGACGTACTGCATTCACAGCCAAAATCCTCAAACGGGATCTGTAACTCATTCATTAAATTCTTGATTTCTTCACGGATATGAATTCCACCATGATCCGAGGCAATCGCAACTTTCATCAAAATCCTCCTCTTGCTTTTTATTTGATTTCATTGTGTCACAAAATTGTGAAAAGATAAAGGATGGCGGCCGCCGTCCATGCCTAAAAAGAAGCAGGAAACCGCTCCGGTTTCCTGCAGGGAATTTTCAAGTGTGAAAGCGTGTAATGGTGCTTTTCAGATTTTCCGCTTGGTTTTTGAGTTCCAACGCCGATTTTTCGACATTTTCCATCATGTTTACCTGCTCGTTTGTCACAGCCATAACCTCCATCGCTCCAGCAGAAGTCTCCTGAGCAATGGCAGCCACTTCCTGGGACTGCCTGGATGTTTCCTCTACACTTTCCATTTGACGATCAATAAGCTCTGTAATATCTTTTACCGCAGCGACAACATTATGTACCGTTTTTGTCATGCCTTCTATAGCTATATCCGTTTCCGTCCCCTTTTGAGCCTCTTCATTTGCCGTTTTGACCTGATCACTTATCTGCTTGACGACAGCCCTGACTTCAACCTGAATGTTTTGAACCAAGTTCGAAATGCCCTGCACAGCTTTAGCACTTTGATCCGCTAACAGCCGGACTTCTTCAGCAACAACTGCAAAACCTTTTCCATGCTCCCCCGCCCGGGCTGCTTCGATGGAGGCATTCAGTGCAAGCAGGTTCGTCTGTGCCGCGATATTTCCGACAAGCCCGATGATTTGTTCCACTTTTTTTGCATGCTCCTCCAAGCGCTCGACTGATTCCAAAGACTGTTGGTTTCCATATGCAAGCTGATTGATGCCGTCGACCAAGGAATTGACTACCGTTTTACTCTTGATGAGCTCTGCAGCCATTTCACCTGATAGACCGACGGACTCCTGCGCTTTTGTTTGAACCTCCTGGGCTAAAATGCTGACCTCGTCAATCGATTCGGCCGTATTCATGATGGAAGCGGCTGAGGTTTCCGCCCCTTTCGAAATTTCCCCGATCGTCGTTGCCATGTTTTCTGCCTGTTCCGATGCTTTTGATGATTCTTGAGAAATATGGATGACCTTTTCATTCGTCTCATGGAAATTCGCTTCAATATTCCGAACCATCTCCCGCAGGTTAGAGAGCATATGGTTGAAGGCAATGCCCAATGAACGGATTTCATCATCCGTCTTCGGCAGTACAACCGCTTCATTAATGCTGCCATCGGCGGCAATCAGCACGGCCTTTTCCAAATTTTTCAATGGCTTGGTAATGACACCTGCTGCAAAAAACGCAAGAATCCCTGACCACAATATCCCTAATAAAAGTGTCCCTGCACCAAAACTAAGTGAATGCATGTTGGCAAAAAACATGGGCTGGACCACGAAGATGAAAAACGCTGAGATCGAGTAGGTGATCAGAGCGAGGACCGTGATGAAGATAACTAATTTTTTTCTCAAACCAAACTTATAACCCGAATTTCCCACCATGCTATTTCCCCCTGTAGACTTCTTACTCTTGCAGCCTCATGACCAATTTTTCAATTAAATCTTGCAGCTCCTTGAACGTTTCCCGATAAATGCCTTCCGAACCTCCAAATGGGTCGATTATGTCTCTATCATATTTATCGTCAAGAACGAACTCTTTTAAAGTAAAAGTCTTATCGATCATATTGGGGTGTCCACTGATGATGACGGCTTTATGCCCTTGGGTCATGGTGAAAATATGAGTCGCCCATTCCATTTCCTCTTTGGTTAGAGGCTTCGATCGATGATTATGGACAATGTCATTTTCAACGAGAATATGACTAGCGTGCATTGAAGCACCTTGTCCAGCGGAGGCGTAAACGCCAGCTGACCTCACTTCCACACCCGGAAGGTTCTTATTCTTCAAAATCGCTTCTGCCATTGGACTTCTGCATGTGTTGCCTGTACATACAAATAATATTCGGATCATTTTAAAGCCTCCCTTTTTATCCATTATAAGCCTTCGCAGATTTTTTATAGTCAAAAAAAAAAAACGACACTGCCTATATAAAATCCCCTTTGCCCATGATTGAGCGTTTCCGCCCTTAACCAGAAACAAAAATAAAAACCGCCCCAGAAACGGAACAGTTGAGGAAGGACGAATATGATGTTGGATTTATTTATAACGAGAACAATAATTTCAAACCAAATGCACATAGGATGCTGCCGCCAAGAATCTCACTATAAACACCGAGCAACCCCTGCATTTTTCTTCCCAGTAAAAGACCTGCCCACGTCAAAAGGGTGGCAGCAATCCCAAAACAAAGGATGGTCACAACCGTTTTTGCACCGTAAATCCCCAGGGTCAAGCCTACCGAAAAGCTATCCAAGCTTACACCTAAGGCGAAAATCAACAGGCCTTTTCCAACAGGCGCCAGCATCTTATTTTCCCTTGAACCAGATTCATCCTTTTTACCCGGAATGAACATTTGTATTCCAAGTATGATCAGCAAAAGACCACCTGCATATGTGGCAAAGGTTCCAAATTTATCGGAAATGAAACGCCCTGCCCCCATACCAAGCAAAGGCATCCAAATATGAAAAATGCCTACAACCAGCCCTATAGAAAATATTTGCCTCAATCTCAGCTTAAACATTCCCATGCCGAGACCGACTGAAAAGGCATCCATTCCCAACGCGAATGCCATAAGCAATAAGGTGATGATTTCTCCAGCAAATGTATTCATCCCAATCCTCCCTCGGACGTGCCTACTACATGTTATGCATGTCCGAAAAGAAATAGAAGGATAAAAATCAGCGCTTATTTATACATGCCATTCGTCAATGACTTGGTGACCTGCCGCCTTCTCAAGCCGATTCATGACTGCAGCACCAATACCTGATTCAGGAAAACTTTCACTAAAAATGATATCCACATCCAGCTCATCAAACTGACGCAAA
The DNA here is from genome assembly GCF_037992945.1 of Peribacillus sp. FSL E2-0218. Classification (NCBI taxonomy): domain Bacteria; kingdom Bacillati; phylum Bacillota; class Bacilli; order Caryophanales; family Bacillaceae; genus Peribacillus; species Peribacillus sp. FSL E2-0218. The sequence continues at coordinate 4,995,055 of NZ_CP150304.1, forward strand.
GCATCATATAGCCCTGTGGCAACAGTATCCAATTCCGCCAATGAACCAGGGACAACCACATGATCCGCCCTATAATCAGCTTCGTGCTCAAGAGCCGTTATGATGCCCACCCTGAGCCCTGCCTTTCTTTTTTCATCGACGAGCCTTTGCAGGAAAGCTGGATGACCTTTGACTAAATATAGAGGGGCTTTCGGTGCATAGTGAGTATATTTCATGCCTGGAGCCTTTGGGGCCGTATCCTGATTCTTCAAAGCGACATCCTGCTGCACATCGCCGATGACGGCCTTCAGTTGTTCCAGAGTCACCCCGCCGGGCCTTAAAATAATCGGGACCTCCACCGTGCAATCAAGAACTGTGGATTCCACCCCTACACCTGTCGTGCCTCCATCGACTATGCCTGCAATCCGCCCGAATAAGTCATCCTCGACATGTTTAGCCGAAGTAGGGCTTGGTTTGCCTGAAGTATTGGCGCTGGGAGCAGCAATAGGCAGATCACTCGTGCGAATGATGCCGAGGGCAACCTGATGATCGGGCATCCTGACGCCAACCGTGTTCAATCCGGCTGTCACAAGGTTTGATAGCTTGCCCGGTTTATGTTTCAAGATCAATGTCAAAGGTCCTGGCCAAAATTCAGCCATAAGCCTGCGAGCCTTTTCGGGAATGTCTTCAACAATATCCTCCAGTTGCCCCTTAGAGGCTATATGGACGATCAAAGGATTATCACTTGGACGGCCCTTCGCTTCAAACACTTTTTTCACCGCCTCGTCACTTTTGGCATTCGCTCCTAGTCCATAAACGGTCTCTGTAGGAAAAGCAACCACTTGGCCGGCCTTTAACAATTCAGCCGATTCTGTAATTTGGGGATAACTTTGTAAATTATCCACATTTTTATCCACTGACCAAACTTTCGTTTTCATTTTAAACACCATCGCCTTTTACCATTTCTTTTTTTATCCAATCGCTTTTATATGAGCGATATTTTCATTAAATCGCATAGATTTTACTTAAAAGTACTTTGAAAGTATAAAAGAAGTATACACAGAATTCAAGCGTTATCCACAAATTGTGGATAAGCATATCGAAACGGTGGATAAGTTTGTGGATATTAATGATTAATGACAGACTTTTTCGATATTTTGTTAATAACTCTGTGGATATGTTGTTCAATAACTAAAAAAGAGGGTCATTGCCCTCTTTTTAAAATAGATCATTGAAAATTTCTGCGAATAATGACTTCACTTCCACCTCGGGCTCCTTTTCCCCTTCATACAATTGTTGGCTCTGTTCAGTCGATTTTGCCAGCTTTTCTTCCTCCTCTGGCGCCGCCTTCGCATTTCCCTCTGATTTCACAGCTTCTTCCTTCACTGTATCCACCTGTGCTGCCGGTCTTGCCGATTCCGCTGCCACTTCTTCCTTAACCAATTCCTCAGGCGCTTTTCCCTGTTCCTTGGTAACTACTGCTTTAGCTTGTTCGTTTGGAGCAGAGTTCTGTTCTTCCTTCGTTGCAGCATACACCTTGCCCCTCGAGGCTGACTGCGCTTCCTCTTCTTCCTCCGTTATCGGACTTTGGCTCACTGCCGTCCCATTTGAAAAATCAAGGAAGCATAACGGCGGAAACAAGACACACCACCAATTCGCGCCTTCACCTTCGCCGAGCGTGATGATCACGGCTTCATATTCCCCGGCCGGATATAAGTATTGTCCATAAAGTTTTGTCGGAAATTCCGCTTGGCCAAAATCGACTTTCACTGACTGTTCCAAGCCATTCTCCTTTACGACCGCCTCCGCCTTGGCTTGAATATCAGGCAGATGAGAGGTAATTACATCCCTCGCCTCATCCAAGGAGGTAAGCTCCTGGACCCACTTCGTGATATCCTTATTAACCTCATCCCTAATCAACCTTTTGACTGCTTGATCCTTTTCTTCATCGCTATTTGCTAGTATCCTCAGGCGGATTGCCTCATCCGGGATCACCTTGGTTTCTTCGGCACCGACCACTTCCGCTTTCGGCATATATATACTTACAATCGTTCCTATCGTTAAGATTACTAGATAAATAATGGCTAAATGTTTAGTTTTCATCGCCTTCGCCCCCTCACATGAATCAGTCTCACCATTTTCCATCTATCTTAAACTAGTAAAATAAAAAAAATGGTAAGCAGGTAGATTCCATATGCAAGCCAAACAAAAAAATCCGTCCCAAAGGAGGGACGGATCATGTTAATGCAGCGAAGACCATTCGATCTTTTTCATTGATGTCATTTTCAACCGATACCCGAGCGTCAGGAAACGTCCGCAGCAGCATATCAGCAACCGCCTGCCCCTGCCCAGCGCCCACCTCGAAGCCAATCAGTCCCGGTACATTCATGACCAGCGGCAACTGTTCCATAAAGCGGCGGTAAAAGTCCAGACCGTCGCTGCCGGCAAATAAGGCACGATGCGGCTCATGACCCGTTACCACCACTGATATGGACTTTTGATCATCAATCGGGATATATGGAGGGTTCGATAAAAGGATGTCCACCTTTTGGTTTTGCTCAATGAACGGCAAAAGCAAATCTCCCTGCATGAACTGCACCTCGGCACCAAGCGCTCTAGCATTTCCCCTCGCCACTTCAAGGGAAGGTTCCGCTATATCCGTTGCCGATACGAGCAAGCTTGTTTCTTCAAGCTTCATCGTAATCGCAATTGCACCGCTGCCGGTACCGATATCCGCTAAACGGAGCTTCTCGCGCTTATTAAAAAGGGACGGCATCATACGGAGTGCATGATAAATCAATTCCTCCGTTTCAGGCCTCGGTATCAGCACTTCTTCATTCACGCAGAAGGTCCGTCCATAAAACTCTTCACTGCCGATTATATATTGGATCGGCGTTCCCTCAACATGGAGTTCCACAGCCTCCTTAAAACGCCCAAAATCAGCTTCACTTAGCTCATCATGCAGGTTCGCCAACAGCATGGAGCGGGTTTGTTTCAAGAAATGCTGCAATAGGATTTCTCCGGCATTGGCATCACGATCATTCTCCTTTAAAAAAGAAGAAGCCCATTTAAGGGCTTCGAACACTTTCAGCGCAGAATCACTCATCTGCATTTTCCAGCCTGGAAGATTGGTCTTCCATGATCAAAGCATCCACGACCTCATCAAGCTTGCCTTCCATGATCTGATCGAGCTTTTGGATCGTCAAACCGATACGGTGATCCGTAACGCGGTTTTGCGGAAAGTTATACGTACGAATCCGTTCGGAACGATCGCCCGTCCCGACTGCAAGCTTCCTGTTCTGATCATATTCCGCCTGCACTTCACGATGGATTTTATCGTATACCCTCGCCCGCAGCACTTTCATGGCTTTTTCTTTGTTCTTGATCTGTGATTTCTCATCTTGGCAAGATACAACCGTATTGGTCGGGATATGCGTCAATCGCACGGCAGACATTGTCGTATTGACACTTTGCCCTCCAGGACCGCTTGAAGCAAACGTATCGACCCGAACATCCTTATCGTGGATTTCGACTTCCACTTCCTCCGCTTCCGGTAAAACGGCGACCGTGGCCGTAGAGGTGTGAATCCGTCCGCCAGACTCGGTTTCAGGCACACGTTGAACACGATGGGCCCCATTTTCGAATTTCAATTTAGAATAAGCGCCATTTCCATTAATCATGAAGATGATTTCCTTGTAGCCCCCAAGCCCAGTGGGACTTGCCTCGATGACCTCTGTACGCCAGCCCTGCACCTCGGCAAAACGGCTATACATGCGGTATAGGCTGCCGGCAAACAAAGCCGCTTCATCTCCGCCAGCAGCGCCGCGAATTTCCATGATTACGTTTTTATCATCGTTCGGATCCTTTGGAATGAGCAATATTTTCAACTTATCTTCAAGACCTTTTATCGTCTCCTCAAGTTCGTTGATTTCCTCTTTTACCATATCACGCATATCCGCATCAAGTTTGTCATCGAGCATCGCCTTGGCTTCCTGGAGTTGCCCACGAACCGTTTTATACTCCTTATAAGCCGACGCGGTTTCTTGAATGCCGGATTGCTCCTTGGAGTATTCCCTTAATTTCTTGGAGTCATTGATGATTTCCGGGTCACTTAAAAGTTCATTCAATCTTTCATATCTATCTTCTACAGCTTGCAATCGATCAAACAAATCATTCACCTCATAAATTTCCCGATTCAACGATATGAATCGGAAGTAATCCATCTTTTTTCACTATAAATAAGTCGTTCAGTGCCCCAGCTCAGTTCACTTCTAGGTTAATTATAGTATAGGTGAATAATCAACGTCAAAGAGGATTCAAGAATATGGTCATTTCTTTAATTCAACATCTATTTTGTATTGAGGCACCACACCCGTAATCAGATCTTCCAGTCGCTTCTTTTCTTCATTTCTTTCGTGATCGTCCTTGATTTTACCCTTATCATGGACCGTAACATGTATGGTATTGCCGTTAATCCAGACCGACCCTGCTTCATACTCCGTTTCAGACTTAACGGCATCCCGTATAACAGCTATCTCCTGCCCCATGGATGGGGAATTGTTGGATGTATGATCAGGCGTGTTGAGGATCTGATCGGAAGGCCGTTCCGCTTCATTTTCCCAATCCTTATTGGATACATGCTTTAAACCGCTGCCGACAAAATCCTTGCCATCACGGCTTTGATCGCCATATTCCGATTCATTATTGATTGCCTTGTCATTTGGACCGCATGCCGTCAGTGCAGTAAGCACAATAACCGCCATCCATATCATTTTCAACTTCATATTTTCACCCTCCATTTTGGTTGGTCAACAAGATCATTTCCTCATTAGCTTTCCCAAAATGGGACTATAATTAATCTTTTGTTCGCCTTCCATGTATTGGTCTGGATCACTGGTCCTTCGCATGTTCATTCCAATAAAAAAACGCCCTAAGATCTCATTCGACCATAGGGCACCCTTGATTTAAATATGCTCTTTAATCCCAGCTTCCTGCTTACCTGGAACTTCATGATGATGACGGCAGCGGGGCTCGTATGATTCCGATGCACCCACAAGGATGATCGGCTCATCATAGGAGGCCGGCTTGCCATCGATCAAGCGCTGCGTCCTGCTCGCAGGTGATCCGCACACTTCACACACAGCCTGCAGCTTAGTCACAGACTCTGCTAACGATAATAGAACCGGCATAGGACCGAATGGCTCACCTCTGAAATCCTGATCGAGTCCAGCCATAATCACTCGATAACCGCTGTCCGCAAGATGCTGGGCAACCCCGATAATTTCATGATCAAAAAATTGAACTTCATCTATTGCAATGATATCCAGGGGTTTGTCCAAAAACTTAAAGATATCTGTTGAATGGGCAATCGGCTTTGCCATCACTGAAGAGCCATTATGTGATACGACAGCCTCTTCCGCATAGCGATTATCTATAGCTGGTTTAAAAACAGCTATTTGCTCTTTGGCAAATTGAGCACGGCTGACTCGTTTAATCAATTCCTCAGATTTACCTGAAAACATGCTTCCGCAAATAAGCTCGATCCAGCCTGTTTGTTTCATTACATACATGGAAACAGCTACTCCCTTCCACCTGTCGATCCATTGGCCAAAATTGAAGTGGACCCGGCTTTATATAAATTGTTGCTTGTTTACAGAAAAGAAAAAACAGGCAAGAAAAATACTTGCCTGTTTTTTAAAAAGTCCGGCTTATTTAATACCGTATTTTTTGTTGAAACGATCAACACGTCCGCCAGCTTCAGCGAATTTTTGACGACCAGTATAGAATGGGTGGCACTCTGAACAAGTCTCAACTTTGATCTCTTCTTTAACTGAACCAGTTTCAAAAGTGTTTCCGCAAGAGCAAGATACTTTTGAAAGCTTGTAATTTGGATGAATTCCAGTTTTCATTCTTTTCAGCTCCTTCTGCCCTGAATCATTCGAAACAGAGTTATATACTTCAAGGTGAGTCTAAAACACCCTCACATTTATTGTAAAAACACATGAACCCATTATAGCAACTTAAAACTAGTTGTGCAACAGTTTGTTTCTTTACCGGTTTTAAGAACGTTTAATGCTTGCCGGTCCCTTTTTCCTCTCGGACATCTCTTCATCCAGTTTACTGAAGAATTCTTCATTGCCTTTTGTCTGTTTTAGACGGCGAAGGAATTTCTCCGAGAAATCGGGTGAGTCTGACATCGTCTTCCTGATCGCCCATAGTTTATCGAGTCGATCTTTCGGAATTAGCAACTCTTCTTTACGTGTTCCTGAACGGCGGATATCGATTGCCGGGAAGATGCGTCTTTCAGCAAGGGCACGGTCTAAATGCAGCTCCATGTTACCAGTGCCTTTGAATTCTTCATAAATGACATCATCCATTCTTGAACCGGTATCCACCAGTGCCGTAGCAAGGATCGTCAAGCTGCCGCCTTCCTCGATATTCCTAGCCGCACCGAAAAAGCGTTTTGGGCGATGGAAGGCAGCAGGGTCAATCCCCCCTGATAACGTACGCCCGCTCGGCGGGATGACAAGGTTGTAAGCTCGGGCCAGACGGGTGATGCTGTCCATAAGGATGATGACATCCCGCTTATGCTCGACGAGGCGCATCGCTCGTTCCAACACCAGTTCCGCAACCTTGATATGGTTTTCCGGCACTTCATCGAACGTTGAACTAACCACGTCACCGGCAACGGAACGTTCAATGTCCGTCACTTCCTCCGGCCGTTCATCGATCAAAAGGACGATCAATTCCGATTCAGGATGGTTCGTGGTTATCGCATTGGCAATTTCTTTGATAAGCATCGTCTTCCCAGCCTTAGGCGGTGCAACAATCAGACCGCGCTGGCCAAAACCGACCGGTGCCAGGACATCCATAATTCTAGTCGATAAGTTCTTGGGCGTAGTTTCCAGCTTGATTTGCCTGTTTGGATACAGCGGTGTTAAGCCCGGGAAATGAACACGCTCTTTCGCCGACTCCGGATTATCGCCATTGACGGCCTCGACATGGAGCAATCCGTAATAGCGTTCATTTTCCTTCGGCGGCCTTACCTTACCGGAAACCTTATCACCATTGCGCAAATCGAATCTGCGGATTTGGGAAGCGGAAATATAAATATCCTCCGAGCTTGGAGAATAATTGATTGGCCGCAAGAAACCGAACCCCTCTGAAGGGATGATCTCAAGAACGCCCTCCATGAACAGGAGACCATCCTGCTCGGCCTGTGCCTTCAGGATGGCGAAAATAAGTTCCTTTTTTGAAAGTTTGCTGTAATAGGAAACTTTATATTCACGGGCGTGCTCATAGAGATCCTTAAGTTTCATGTTTTCTAAATTAGAAATAGTTAAATTCATTATGACACCACACTTTTATTAATTAAACGTTTTCACCCATACAAAAAAAGAAATGGTTTGTTAGATGGAAGAAAAACCGCAATCCATGTACCCGACCAGAGTTTTCTTAGAAAGGATGATACATTTTTACATGTAAAGAAGAAAATGATTTGAAGGCTGCTAGAAGTTTGGAGTGAAAGGGCAGATTTTATATATAGTAATCAATTAATAGTAGACCAAGCTTTATTTTACTTTTTTTATTTTAATTATTCAACTTAAATTTTTTTATAGAGAAAGCGAGCGATGAAACCGCTCGCTTTCCCTGGGGACTTTTTCTGAAAAATGCCTCAGTCGATCAAACCATTCGGTTTAATTTTTAGACTATGGCGTCCATCGATGAAACGAACGGTTCCAGATTTTGCGCGCATGACTACGGATTGCGTCTCGCCATAATGCCCTTTGAATTGGACACCACGTAAAAGTTCACCATCAGTCACACCTGTTGCAGCAAAAATGGCGTCATCTCCGCGAACGAGGTCTTCCATCCTGAGGACCTTTCCTAGATCAAGACCCATTTTCCCACAGCGTTCCACTTCTTCATCACTCTGCGGAAGAAGCTTGCCTTGGATTTCCCCGCCCAGGCATTTCAAGGCAACGGCTGAAATGACGCCCTCCGGAGCTCCGCCTGAACCGAATAAGATATCAACACCAGTAAGATCGAAGGCCGTATTGATGGCACCCGCTACATCTCCATCATTGATCAACTTGATCCGCGCTCCCGCCTCACGAAGCTCGTGAATGATCTTCGAGTGACGATCCCGGTTCAAAACCGTTGCTACGACATCTTGGATATCTTTATTCTTTGCCTTTGCCACAGCCTTAAGGTTGTCCAGTACAGAAGCATTGATATCAATCTGGCCAACAGCCTCAGGACCAACGGCAATTTTATCCATATACATATCAGGGGCGTGCAGCAAGTTCCCCTTGTCCGCTATCGCCAATACGGCTAATGCATTCCAGCCGCCCGATGCCACGATATTGGTGCCTTCCAAAGGGTCGACCGCGACATCCACTAGCGGTCCGAGACCGGTACCAAGCTTTTCGCCAATATAGAGCATCGGCGCTTCATCCATTTCCCCTTCACCGATTACAACCGTCCCTTGCATGGGAATCGTATTGAACACATCGCGCATGGCACTCGTTGCTGCATCATCCGCTTCATCTTTCTTTCCTCTTCCCATCCAACGTGCAGAATTCAAGGCCGCCGCTTCCGTTACGCGAACAAGCTCCATCGATAAACTTCTTTCCATTTCCCGCTCCCCCTTATGTACACTAGCATGATTTATATATATATATTAGTATAACACATTATATCATATAACGTAACACAGTGAGGCAACAAGAAAAGGGATCAGCTTTTAAGCTGCTCCACTTCTTCTTGGGTCATTTCTTCACGCCAGATCGTCGCTCCTAATCCAGCAAGCTTCTCCACTAAGTGGCTATAACCACGATCTATATGTTCAAGGCCCGTCACCTCGGTGATCCCTTCAGCCATCAGGCCGGCAATTACCAAAGCTGCTCCGGCACGCAAATCACTCGCCTTCACTTTTGCACCATGAAGCTGAACGGGACCATCGATGATGCCTGCCCGTCCCTCGACCTTGATCTTTGCATTCATGCGGCGCAATTCATCGATATGCTTGAAGCGCGCCCCATATATCGTATCGGTCACCATGCTGGAGCCGCTCGCTTTTGTCAAAAGGGACGTGAACGGCTGCTGGAGATCCGTCGGGAATCCTGGATATACCAGCGTCTTGATATCAACCGCTTTATATTTTTCACCCGGTGAGACGAATATCTGATCGTCGCCAGCTTCAATGTTTATACCCATCTCCCTCATTTTGGCTGTCAATGACTCCAAATGCTGGGGTATGACATTATCGATCAAGATGCCTTCACCGACAGCAGCTGCCAAGATCATGAAGGTCCCTGCCTCAATCCGGTCTGGTATGATGGTATGTCTGCACCCATGCAAGCTCTCGACACCGTCAATGCGGATGATATCCGTTCCGGCACCTTTGATTTTCGCACCCATATTGGTTAAAAGAGTGGCAACATCAATGATTTCCGGCTCTTTCGCAGCATTCTCGATCACGGTTCGCCCTTTGGCCAACACGGCCGCAAGCATGATATTGATGGTTGCCCCGACACTGACGACATCTAAATAGATGCGTGCTCCCCGCAACTCGTCGGCCCTAAGGTAAATGGCCCCCTGTTCATTCGTCACTTGTGCACCCAGTGCTTCAAAACCCTTGATGTGCTGATCTATGGGGCGGGGTCCCAAATGACAGCCCCCCGGCAAGCCTATCACTGCCTTTTTGAATTTACCAAGCATCGCACCCATTAAATAATAGGAGGCACGCAACTTCTTCACTCTTCCATTGGGAAGAGGCATTGATATCATCCTGCTGGGATTAACAGTCATTTCTCCATCATCAAAGGAAACCTCACCGCCAATTTCCTCCATCAACTCTTTTAGCATTTGTACATCCGAGATATCAGGCAAGCCTTCAATCGTTACAGGTGAGTCCGCTAAAATCGTTGCAGGAATAAGGGCGACCGCACTATTTTTTGCTCCGCTGACACGAATGCTCCCCTTTAAAGGGTAGCCACCGGCAATTTTAAGTTTTTCCATAATAAACTCCCTTCCACGCTAAGCACTTAGAAGCCGCTTTCAAAAAAGTAATATTTTTCCACAAGAAATTTGCATAATCCGACAACATTTACTATCTAGTTTCTTAGTTTACACAAAAGTAGAAAAATCATGTAAAAAAATGATAAAAATTTCTAAATTATGTTATTTTCCATTCGACCGATGCAATCTATAGCGACTTAGCGGTAAGGCATTATGCTTCTGTACGAGAATTCCAATCCTTCAAGAACGCTTCGATTCCTTTGTCAGTCAAGGGATGGTGGAATAATTGCATCAATACTTTATAAGGAATCGTTGCAATATGGGCCCCTTTAAGAGCAGCATCCGTAATATGCATCGGGTGGCGGATGGAAGCGGCAATGATTTCCGCCTTGATATCATGGATCGCAAAAATGTCAGCAATGTCCGAAATCAAATGCAGGCCGTTTTGACCGATATCATCCAAACGCCCTAAAAACGGCGATACATAAGTCGCTCCTGCCCTCGCTGCCAATAATGCTTGGTTGGCACTGAAAATAAGGGTCACGTTTGTTTTGACACCTTGTTTCGTCAGCGCAGCAACAGCCTTTAAACCATCCGGAGTCATCGGTACCTTGATCGTGATATTAGGCGCAATCGCAACAAGTTCCTTCGCTTCAGCCATCATTCCTTCAAAATCTAGCGCAATGACCTCAGCAGAAACGGAATCCTCCACTAGGCTGGTGATCTCCTTTAAACGATCATGGAAGGAAACGCCCTTTTCTCTTGCCACTAGGGACGGATTAGTCGTAACTCCTGCTAAAACGCCAAGTTCATGCGCTTGTCTGATTTCTTCCATGTTTGCTGTATCAATAAAGAATTTCATAAAATACCCTCCATATGTAATCGTTTTTTATTTCTCTAAATTCCCCTTGAATTCTAATTGTTCAAAAAATAGAACCCCCATTAATCCTGAATCTAAAAGAAACCATTGGGGGGAAGATCCCACCAATGGAGTTATTGCCTTCATCATCCAAGAGATATGGGTTTCGAGCCCTACGTCGGATGTGATGTTATGCTTTACCGTTGGAACCGAATTCACGGATTTTGCCAATGACCGTTTCTTTGATCGCTTCACGGCCAGGAACCATGAATTTACGTGGATCATACACTTCAGAATCATTGTTAAGGACGTCACGTACAGCTTTCGTGAATACAATTTGATTTTCCGTATTCACGTTGATTTTGGATGTTCCAAGCGAAATCGCTTTTTGGATATCCTTTGTCGGAATGCCTGTCCCGCCATGAAGAACTAGTGGTTTTTGCGTTAAATCACGTACCTCTTCCATTTCTTTATAACCAAGATCCGGCTCACCTTTGTATGGTCCATGAACGGATCCCAAAGCTGGTGCGAAACAATCGACATTCGTTTCTTTGACTAATTGTTCACATTCTTGAGGGTCTGCGTACACGACGCCATCAGCAATTACATCATCTTCTTGTCCACCAACCGTACCTACTTCCGCTTCAACGGATACATTACGGGCATGGGCGAATTCAACAACCTTCTTCGTCGTTTCGATGTTTTCCTCGATCGGATGATGTGACGCATCGATCATCACTGAAGTGAATCCAGCTTCGATCGCTTCTTTACATTTATCAAAACTTGAACCATGGTCAAGGTGAATGGCCACAGGAACTGTAATTTTCATATCTTCCAATAAACCTTGAACCATCATGACAGTCGTTTTGAAACCACCCATATGACGGGCAGCCCCTTCGGAAACACCAAGGATGACCGGGGATTTTTCTTGTTCCGCAGCGGCTAGAATAGCTTGAGTCCACTCTAGGTTATTGATGTTGAATTGACCTACTGCATACTTTTCTTCAAGAGCTTTATTGAGCATATCTTTCATAGAAACTAAAGGCATTTGATTTCCTCCTACTGATGGGTGTAATTATGTTAAAGTTATTTCTTTCTAGATATTCCCTAAAATCGAAGTAGCATACGCTTATCGATCAGAATATCTTTCCTCTTGTAGCATATCAATACATCAAAAAAACAGCAACAAATACACTATCCCGAGCATTAAAATTTATTCCAAAAAAACGCGGCACATCTTGAAAAAGATAGCCGCGGCAACCCTATAGCCAATAGTATCATCCGTTCAAAACCATCAGCTTGACTGAATCGGTAGGTATTCACGAACCGCTTTTCTAATATCATCAATATCGAAAGGTTTTGCAAAGTGGGTCATCGCCCCTAGATCTTTCGCTTCTTGAATCATATCAAGTTCCCCATAAGCGGTCATGATGATGACCCGGATATCGGGATCGACGACTTTCATCCGTTTCAGGATCTCTATTCCATCCATTCCAGGAATCTTCATATCGAGCAATACAAGATCCGGTGAATGATTATTCAGGACTTCCAGAGCTTGGATTCCATTTGCGGCTTGAAATGTATCATACCCTTCTTTATGTAAAACCTCGTTCAATAAAATACGGATGCCGAATTGATCATCAACTATCAATATCTTCCCTGACATTTTATCACCTCTCCTCTTTCCGATTTTTAAAAATATCAGCCTAACCGGCATATTACCCAAACATGTATTTACTTTCACATTTTCACAAACTTGAATTCTATGTTCCTATTCGATAATTGTAACAAAATTCCTGCCACATAGCTAAAAGGAATTTTTATTTTTTGGTTTTTCTGACCTATTCAGCAAATCGATCCATACTGACCAAAAATCCAGAAGCCTGTCAATGCAGCGGAAAGTCCTTTATAATAAAGGGAATATTTTTTAAAAGGAGTCCCTGATCATGTTAAAAATTTTCTCGACACAGCTAAGTGGTATATTTAAAAAAATGATGGATAATGAAGCCTTTGAAATGGAGGATGCCGGACGTCTGCTGGCTCAGGCCGCGGTTGGGGATGGCTCCATCTTCATACAAGGCTTTGGTGAAATGCAAGGCGTCACGGCCGAGGCGATGGACGGGGCAGAGCCCTTTCCGAAAGCAAAAAGATATGAACACGGCGAAACTATTTCAAGAGAAGATCGATTCCTTATTTTCAGCCGGAAATCCGATGACAGCGAAGCATTGAAGCTTGCCAAAGCCCTTAAAGAAAAAGATATACCCTTTGTCGCCGTTTCCACCTCCGCAGCGACCGATGAGGACTCTCTTACGGAACTGGCTGACGTACATATCGACTTACGGATCCACCGTGGACTGATTCCCGATGAAGCTGGAAACCGCTATGGCTACCCCACCCTCATTGCTGCCCTTTTCGCTTATTACGGAATTAAATTCACTCTTGAGGAAATTATCCAAGAATATCAAAATGAAGAAGACTAACCTTCTTGAACTACAAAAGGTATCGGAATGATCTATCCCGGTACCTTTTTGATTTACAATCGGACCGAAGCTAACAGTCCCCGCCACTTTTCTCGCGAGTTTGGGCTTGGCATTGAATTTGAGTCCGGTTCTCTTAAAAATTGCGTTTTTCACACACTTTTTGTACTTTTTCCCGACAGCTGCATCTGGGCAGACAGTTTTCGACCTTCATCAAAACCTAAACAAAAAAACTGCAGGCAAGCTCGATTAATCATCGAGTTTGCCTGCAGTCTGACACAGCCTTAGAGGCTGTTTTTTTATTTATTAAAGTTTTTCGCTGCGCTTTAAGGACATCCCGACAAAGTCACGGAATAGTGGCTGTGGACGGTTAGGGCGTGATGTGAATTCCGGATGGAATTGAGAAGCCACAAACCATGGATGATCTTTCAATTCAACGATCTCGACCAGACGGCCATCTGGGCTTGTTCCAGAGAAGACGAAGCCTGCTTCTTCCATCGCCTGACGGTAATGATTATTGAATTCATAACGGTGACGGTGACGTTCATACACAACCTCGTCATTATAAGCCTCGTAAGCTTTGGTGCCCTCGATAAGCTTACATGGATATAAACCAAGACGAAGTGTACCGCCCAAATCTTCTACATCCTTTTGCTCTGGAAGAAGATCGATGATTGGATCTGGAGTATCCGCTTGAATCTCGGCAGAATGGGCTTCCGGCAATCCTAAAACGTTGCGCGCATATTCAATGGACGCCAATTGCATGCCTAAACAGATTCCGAAGAATGGTGTTTTTGTCGTACGGGCATATTCTGTCGCAGCAATTTTCCCTTCGATGCCACGATCTCCAAAACCGCCCGGAACAAGGATGCCGTCTGCATCTTGAAGAAGCTCAGCAACATTTTCTTTCGTTACGTCTTCCGAATTGACCCAGTCGATTTCGACATCGGCGTCAAACGCATAGCCTGCGTGCTTAAGTGCTTCCACTACAGAAAGATAAGCATCTTGCAGCTCCACATATTTTCCGACAAGAGCGATTTTCGTTTTCTTCGATAAAGAAGTAACCTTTTTGACTAGTTCCTTCCAATCTTCCATATCCGCCTCGCCGCAATCCAATTTCAAGTGATCGCAAACGATTTGGTCCATATTTTGCGCTTGAAGGGCAAGCGGGATGGAGTAAAGCGTATCTGCATCCAGACATTCGATAACCGACTTTTTATCGATATCGCAGAATAAAGCAATTTTATCCTTCATATCTTGTGAGATCGGGCTTTCTGTACGTGCAACGATGATGTTCGGCTGAATGCCGAGGCTGCGCAATTCCTTCACGCTATGCTGTGTCGGTTTCGTTTTCATTTCACCAGCAGCTTTAATATAAGGGACAAGTGTACAGTGAATGTACATAACATTGTTGATTCCGATATCACTTTTGATTTGGCGAATCGCTTCAAGGAATGGAAGAGATTCGATATCCCCTACCGTACCGCCGATTTCCGTAATGACGATATCCGCATTCGTTTCATTGCCTGAACGGAAAACCCGCTCTTTAATTTCATTCGTGATGTGGGGGATGACTTGTACCGTTCCGCCCAAATAGTCGCCGCGGCGTTCTTTTCTAAGGACGGTTGAATAAATTTTCCCTGTTGTCACATTGCTGTGTTTGCCAAGGTTGATATCGATGAACCGCTCATAGTGACCTAGGTCCAAATCCGTCTCCGCGCCATCATCCGTAACGAACACTTCACCGTGTTGGTATGGACTCATCGTACCTGGATCCAAGTTGATATACGGGTCAAATTTCTGGATCGTCACATTCAATCCCCTATTTTTCAAAAGTCTTCCTAAAGAAGCGGCCGTTATCCCTTTTCCTAAGGAAGAAACTACTCCACCTGTCACAAAAATATATTTTGTCATCTCATATCCTCCTAATAGAATGTTTTCTTCCGATCCTGCTGCTTGATATACAGGTCAATTGGAACTTGCACCAATACACCGCCAGATAAGCGGTCAAAAGCCAAAAGACGTAAAGCGGTATGCCATTAATCACTTAAAGGTCTTTAGTGAGAGTCATGCACGATGCATGAACAAGGTTAAACTTCCGCAAATGACAGTAAAACATAAATAGGTTCTCCATAGTTTTTACAATTCTACGAGAAATCATTTTTAAAAATAAAAAAATGATGTCATTTATCCATTCCATCATTAAAAACAAAAACGCTCCGCTTACAAAAAAAGTAAGGGAGCGATATAATTTAATCATTGTGTCCTTTTTAAAGGAGCCCAAAAATGATTCTACAAATTTCGCCTCAAAAAGTCAAGGGCGATTATTTATTTTTCGTTCTCTTCATCTAGCTCTTCTTCCTCTTCATCTTCGTCCTCATCGTCTTCCAGGACAAATGCATCGTCTTCAATTATTTCTTCTTCCAAATCATCATCATCTTCCACGTCATCATCCAAAAGGACTTCATCGATAACTGGAGAACCTAGGATATCATCATCATCGTCGTCATCCTCATCCTCGTCCAGATCATCGACATCTTCATCGAAATCAAGATCTTCATCATCAAGCTCATCGAAATCATCGATAACGACAGCAGCCTTTTTCGCTTTCTTTTTCTTTTTCGGTTTAACGACATGGACGACTTCTTCTTCGATCTGATCAACCGGGTACCATGTTTTCAATCCCCAACGGTTGTCACCAAGTGAAGTGAAACGGCCATCCACATTTAAATCCGTGTAGAATTGGGCAATTTTTTTTGCCACTTCAGCTTTGGATAAATGATGCAGCGAAGCTAACTCACTGACTAGGTCTTTGAATGGAATCGGTTCATTTCTTTCCACTAACAAATCATATGCCATCTCTATTAAGGACATTTCCAATAATTGCTCTTTTGAGTATTGTTTTAAACTCAAATTCCGCACTTCCCTTCTCTATTCAAACACTGGCTTCCGTGTTTTTTCACATAAAAAAATAATCTAAAACAGTATTTCGATAAAATAACGACAATTCCTGCTAGACATATACTCCATTATAAACAATCCAAATGGGTTTATGCTAGTTCTATCTGATACTTTCACAGATTTACCTTAATGGCCCTGCTATGGGGAGTGCTTGGTCATTTACTTTCTTTCTGCGATTTTTGACGATAAGCTGCCGTAAAAAAAGGCAAAGGATATGATGAAAAAGGAGATGGCACCCAATCGATGCTCATATAAAAGAATGATGGCAAAAAAGGAACCAATTATTAATCGAGCATTTCCAGGTTCATTCAGCTCCAATGGGGCTGATTCATCATTTTTGCCCCTTTTCCAAATTATTATAAGGGGAAATTTTCATTTTTCCAAAAAAAGGGGCATCGTTATTGAGAAAAAGGGACCCCTTCAATACGGAGTCCCCTTTTGCCCACCCTTACATATTTCTGCGATATTGCCCGCCTACATCATATAGCGCACGGGTTATCTGGCCAAGGCTAGCCACTTTCACACATTTCATGAGCTCGGCAAATATATTGTCACCATTCATGGCCGCGGCCTTCAGCTTGGTTAGGGCTTCATCAGTGAACTGCTTATTTCTTTCCTGAAATGCCCGCAAGTTTTTGATTTGCCCTTCCTTTTCTTCCTTTGTTGCACGGGCAATTTCCATGCTGTTGACGGCATCCTCGGAAGGAGGATTTGGATTCAGGTACGTATTGACCCCGATGATCGGCAATTCCCCGGTATGCTTTTTCATTTCATAATGCATGGATTCATCCTGGATTTTGCCCCGCTGGTACTGCGTCTCCATAGCGCCAAGAACGCCGCCTCGATCATTGATGCGATCGAACTCCTGAAGCACGGCCTCCTCAACCATATCCGTCAATTCCTCGACAATGAAAGAACCGGAAATCGGATTTTCATTCTTTGAAAGTCCATGCTCCTTCGTAATGATCATTTGAATGGCCATGGCACGGCGTACAGATTCTTCGGTAGGCGTCGTGATGGCTTCATCATAAGCATTCGTATGCAGGGAGTTACAGTTGTCCTGTAAGGCCATCAAAGCCTGAAGTGTCGTTCTGATATCATTGAAATCTATTTCTTGCGCATGAAGGGAGCGGCCTGATGTTTGTATATGGTATTTCAGCTTCCGGCTCCTGTCATTCGCACCATATTTATCCTTCATGACCGTCGCCCAAATCCTTCTTGCCACCCTTCCGATGACCGTATATTCAGCATCGAGCCCATTCGAGAAGAAAAACGACAAATTCGGGGCGAAATCATCGATATTCATTCCGCGACTCAAGTAATATTCGATGTACGTAAAGCCATTCGCCAAAGTGAAGGCCAGTTGTGAAATCGGATTGGCCCCGGCTTCGGCAATGTGATAACCGGATATGGATACAGAATAGTAATTCCTGACTTTATGATCGATGAAATAGGCTTGGATATCCCCCATTAGCCTTAATGCAAATTCCGTGGAGAAGATGCATGTATTCTGGCCTTGGTCCTCTTTCAGGATGTCCGCTTGAACTGTTCCGCGTACCGTCTGAAGAGTGAAGGCCTCCACTTCCTGTACCTCCATATCCGTAAGCGGTCGGCCGAGCTCTTCCGCCTTTCGCTGGATCTGTTGTTCGATTGCCGTGTTCATGAACATGGCCAATATGATCGGTGCCGGTCCATTGATGGTCATGGATACGGATGTTGATGGGTGGCAAAGATCAAAACCTGCATACAGTTTCTTCATGTCATCCAACGTACAAATGCTGACGCCGCTTTCCCCTACCTTGCCATAGATATCTGGACGATGATCAGGATCCTCGCCATATAATGTTACGGAATCGAAAGCCGTACTAAGCCGTTTAGCAGTATCATCCTTGGATAGATAATGAAATCGGCGGTTGGTCCGGTCCGGGGATCCCTCACCGGCGAATTGCCGTTTTGGATCTTCCCCTTCACGCTTGAATGGAAAGACTCCAGCTGTATACGGGAAGAAGCCCGGAACATTTTCACGGGATATCCACGCCAAAATCTCACCGTAATCAACAAATTTAGGCAGGGACACTCTCGGGATCATTAAACCCGATAAGCTTTTCGTTTTTAGCTTCGTGACGATTTCTTTGTCCCTGATCGTCGTTACAAACTGCTCCCCTGCATATTTTTCTTTTAAATCGCTCCAGCCCGAGAGCGATTTTTTCGAATCGGGGGATAACTTGGCAGCCGTTTCTTTTTTCAAATCTTCCAAAGACGCAAGAATTTCTTTGTCGTTATCATTTTCCTTTACCGCCTCAATGGCACCTTCAAGCTGGAAAAGCCTGCGGGCGATGCGGACTTGCTCCGCCGAGCGTTTATGATACGTCCGGACCGTATCGCTTATTTCCCGCAAATAATAACGGCGGTCATTCGGAATGATGACATTTTGCTTGTAAACATCCGCTTCCTTCGAAAAGGCAGTGCTCCATTCCGTCCCTGCTTTTTCATTAAGTTTTTCTATCAGGGCAGCGAATAATGCATTGGTCCCCGGGTCATTGAATTGGGAGGCTATCGTGCCATAAACCGGCATTTCCGATGGATCTTGATCAAAAAGGGTCCTGCTACGTTGATATTGTTTCTGAACTTGGTTTTTTGCATCCTCAGAGCCTTTGCGCTCATATTTGTTAATGACGATCAAGTCTGCATAATCGATCATATCGATCTTTTCCAGCTGGGAAGGTGCGCCGAACTCACTTGTCATCACATACATGGACACATCACAAATCTCGGCAACTTCTGCATCGCCCTGGCCAATTCCGCTCGTTTCGACGATGATTAGATCGAAGCCAGCTGCCTTCACGACGGATATGGCATCTTTAATCGCCAAGGACAGCTCACTTTTCGAATGACGCGTGGCCAGGCTCCGCATATATACACGCTCTGAAAAAATTGCGTTCATCCTGATCCTGTCGCCCAGCAAGGCACCGCCCGTTTTTTGTTTTGTCGGATCGACGGACAGTATGGCGATTTTCTTATCCTTGATTTCGTTAAGGAAACGCCGGATCAATTCATCGGTCAATGAACTTTTACCCGCGCCGCCCGTTCCTGTAATCCCTAAAACAGGCACCTTCCTTTCAGACGTCTTGATTTGTTCGAATAGGCTTTCCACTGCTGCGGCTGCTTCATCCGTAGCCTCAACCCTGCCTTCAGCGAAAGTGATATATTGGGCAATCGCATTCGTCCCGCCTGCGATCAGCTCATCAAAGCGTTCCTGCAAAGAAGGTTTGACCGTGGAGAAGTCACATTCCTCCATCAATACATTTATCATGCCTTGGAGGCCGTATTCCCGCCCTTCATCAGGGGAGAAGATACGGGCTATCCCGTATTCATGCAGCTCCTTGATTTCCCTCGGAATGATGACCCCGCCACCTCCGGCAAAAATCCGAATATGCTCGGCTCCCCTTTCCTTCAACAGGTCATACATATATTTAAAATATTCTACATGGCCCCCTTGGTAGGATGACATCGCGATGCCTTGAACATCTTCCTGTATGGCTGCATTCACGATTTCCTCAACAGATCGATTATGACCTAGATGAATGACCTCTGCCCCGCTCGACTGCAGGATCCTTCTCATGATGTTGATCGATGCGTCATGGCCATCGAATAAACTCGAAGCTGTCACGAATCTGATATGGTTTTTCGGTCTATACACTTCAACGGTACTCATATAGCTCCCCCTTATTGAAACGACTTGATATCAGCACTTTTATGAAATGATACATTTTGAATCAATAATTGCGTCTGCACATCGATGTACTCTTGAAGCGTATACTCTTTATGCAAAGCCCATCTTCTAAAACTCCACATCTGTCCCTGGACAAAGATGTTATGCGAAAGAAGGCTGATTTGTTTTTCCGTCAGCAAAAGTTCCCCGTTCTCAACACATTTCGTTATGACCTTTTCGAACATGCCCACCATTCGGATTTCTTTGTTCAACACGTAAGGCAGGGCATCCTTCGTCAACGCCTTCACCTCTTGATACATCACCAGCACTTCGTCCTGCATATCATCCATCACTTTATAAAAATAGGCGATTGTCATCTTCAAACTATCAAGTGTCCCATCACTCTGATCGATTTCTTTTTGAAGCTTTTCCTGAACTTCATCGTAAATAAAGTCACAAACGAGATATAAAATATCTTCCTTGGTTCGGATATACTCGTATAACGTACCAATACTAAAGCCAGCCGCTTTGGCAATTTCCCTGGTAGTCGTCCGATGGAATCCCTTTTCCTTAAAAAGCGTCACCGCCCCTTTGATCATTTGGGTACGTCTTTTTTCCACCAGCCGCTCATCCTTCACAGACGCAAGTACTTCTCTTTTTTCCATTTTCAAACCCCTTTTATGAAGCGAATCATATACCCAACAAAGACATTCTCCAATAAATTGAAAAGGGCATTCCGTCAAGGCGGTGCCTCAAGCGGAAAACCTCATTTTCAACTCTATTTCGTAACCATCCTTGAAATGACCAGCTTCTGAATCTCCTGTGTACCTTCGTAGATCTGGGTTATTTTCGCATCGCGCATATACCGTTCTACTGGATAATCCTTTGTATAGCCATAACCACCAAAAACCTGTACGGCTTCCGTCGTTACTTTCATGGCTGTATCACCAGCGAATAGTTTCGACATGGCCGACTCTTTTCCATATGGAAGACCCACGGATTCCAACCAGGCAGCCTGGTAGGTTAATAATCTTGATGCTTCAACCCCGGTTGCCATATCCGCCAGTTTAAAACCGATTCCTTGCTGTGCAGAGATGGGCTTGCCGAATTGGACGCGCTCTTTTGCATAATTGACCGCGGCATCCAATGCACCCTGGGCAATGCCTACAGCTTGGGCGGCTATTCCGTTACGGCCCCCATCAAGCGTCATCATCGCGATTTTAAAGCCCTCCCCTTCCTTGCCAAGCAGGTTTGCCTTCGGCACCCGGCATTCATCAAAAATGATTTCCGTTGTCGGTGATGAACGGATTCCCAGCTTCTTCTCTTTTTTACCAACACTGAAACCCGGGAAGTCACTTTCGATGATGAAAGCACTCGTTCCTTTTTGCTTCGATTCGGGATCTGTCAAAGCAAAGACAACGTAGGTATCTGCAATTCCGCCGTTCGTAATGAAAATTTTCGAACCGTTGATGATATATTCATCACCAACAAGCTTCGCGGTCGTTCTCATGCCGCCTGCGTCGGATCCTGAGCTAGGCTCAGTCAGGCCATACGCGCCGATTTTTTCACCCTGTGCCATCGGGCGAAGATATTTTTGCTTTTGCTCCTCGGATCCGAATTTGTAGATTGGCCAGCCTGCAAGAGATGTATGGGCTGATAACGTAACCCCAGTGGAAGCACAGACTCGGGAAAGTTCCTCGATCGCAATGCAATACGCCAAATAGTCGCTCCCGATTCCCCCGTATTCCTCCGGCCACGGAATTCCCGTCAAACCAAGTTCGGCCATTTTATCAAAAATTTCACGGTCAAATCGTTCTTCTTCATCCCTCTCGGCAGCCGTAGGAGCCACTTCATTCTGCGCAAAATCGCGCACCATTTTTCTGATCATTTCATGTTCTTCGGTCAATTTAAACTGCATGATATTCTTCCCCTGCCCTTTTCGATGTATTTAAAGATTCTTATTGATGACCATTCTTTGGATTTCACTGGTGCCTTCATATATTTCCGTTACCTTTGCGTCCCTGAAATAGCGTTCTACGGGATATTCCGTCGTATATCCATAACCTCCGAATACTTGGACAGCTTCTATCGCCACCTCGACGGCCGTCCTCGAAGCGAATAGCTTAGCCATCGCAGCCTCCTTGCCGCACTTCAAGCCCTCTGAGCGTAAAAACGCCGCCCGGTAGACAAGTAATCTGGAAGCTTCTATGCCGGTGGCCATTTCCGCCAGCTTGAAGCCAATCCCTTGCTGCGATGCAATCGGTTTGTTGAACTGCACCCTGTCCTTTGCATATTGGACGGCATGTTCCATGGCACCCTCAGCAATTCCCAGCGCCTGGGACGCAATCCCGATCCTGCCGGCATCCAGATTGGCCATCGCAATCTTGAAGCCTTCACCTTCTTTTCCAAGCAGATTGCCCTCAGGCACTTTCATATCTTCGAAGGTCACCTGCACGGTGCTCGAGCCATGAAGCCCCATTTTACGCTCGTCTTTACCGATGATTAAGCCAGGCGTACCCTTTTCGACGATGAAGGCAGAGATTCCCTTGCTGCCGGCCTTCGGATCGGTTGAGGCAAAAACGATAAACACATCCGCCTCACCGCCATTCGTGATGAATACTTTGGATCCATTTATTCGATATAGACCGTCTTTTTTTACAGCCTTCGATTTCAAACTCGCAGCATCGGAGCCGGAGCTTTGCTCGGTCAAGCAAAATGCGCCTAAATATTGTCCTGCGGCTAACTTAGGCACATACTTTCGTTTCTGCTCCTCGGTTCCAAAATAAACGATCGGATTCGTTCCAACAGAAGTATGGACGGACAATATGACACCTAGGGTGGGGCTTACTTTGGAAATCTCGTTGATGGCGATGATATAAGACATGAAGTCCATCCCCGCGCCACCGTATTGTTCGGGGATCGGAATTCCCATCAAGCCAAGATCGCCCATTTTTTGCAGGATCGCTTTCGGAAACATGCCTTTTTCCATGGCGTCGATATGAGGGGCAATTTCTTTCTCCGCAAAATCACTTACCATCTTCCGCATCATTTGCTGTTCTTCTGTAAACTTGAAATCCATTCCTTCATTCCTCCCTAGCTGCAGATGCTTTTCAATGATCAGTTATCAGTTATATTCGTAAAAGCCACGTCCTGATTTCCTGCCCAGCCACCCAGCTTTTACATATTTCCTTAGCAGCGGACACGGACGGTATTTATCATCGCCCAGCCCTTGATGAAGGGTTTCCATAATATATAAGCATGTGTCGAGTCCAATGAAGTCAGCTAGCGTAAGCGGTCCCATCGGATGGTTCATCCCGAGCTTCATCACATCATCAATCGCCTCTTTAGTGGCAACGCCCTCATATAGCGTATAGATGGCCTCGTTGATCATCGGCATCAAAATCCGATTCGCTACAAAACCGGGGAAATCATTCACTTCCACCGGCACCTTGTTCAAGGATTCGGCCATCTTTTCCACCTTTTGATATACTTCATCGGCTGTAGCAAGACCGCGGATGACCTCCACTAGCTTCATCACTGGAACCGGGTTCATGAAATGCATGCCGATGACATTGGCAGGCCTTTTCGTGCTCGCTGCTATTTCGGTAATCGGCAGTGAAGAAGTATTGGTGGCAAGTATGGCATGTTGTGGCGCGATTTGGTCCAGCTCGGCAAATAGCTTCGTTTTTATTTCCATATTTTCCACTGCAGCTTCAATCACCAAATCCACCTCGGCTGCATTTTGCAAATCAGTCGATGACGTCAGCCTGGAAAGGGCTGCATCCTTATCCTCGGCCTTCATTTTCCCTTTTTCGACCTGTCGCGAAAGGTTTTTGGTGATCGTTCCTAAGCCCTTTTCCACAAATTCAGCTTGTAAATCATGCAAGAGAACCTCATAGCCCCCCATTGCGCAAACCTGGGCGATGCCAGACCCCATCTGTCCCGCACCGATGACCATCACTTTTTGAATGTTCATGAAAACCCTCCTCATCATCTATGAAACTATCAACTTTGCTTTGGCACCTCGATTAAGATCGCATCTCCTTGGCCGCCGCCACTGCAGATCGCTGCTATGCCCAGTCCCCCGCCACGGCGTTTCAACTCATGCATGAGCGTGATGATGATGCGGGCACCGCTTGCCCCGATCGGGTGACCTAAGGCCACTGCACCTCCATTGACATTCACTTTTTCCGCCTCGACGCCGGCAATCTTCCCGCTGGCCAGTGCCACAGCTGCAAATGCTTCATTCACTTCGAATAAATCGATGTCTTCCACCGATTTGCCTGCCTTCTTCAGGATTTCATTTATGACCAAGCCAGGCGTTTTCGGGAAGTCCTTCGCTTCAACTGCCACTTCGGCATGTGCCAAAATATAAGCAAATGGAGCTTTCCCTTCTTTTTCGGCACGTTCCTCACTCATCAATATGAGAGCCGCCGCTCCATCATTGACTCCTGGTGCATTCCCTGCCGTAATCGTTCCCTCGTTATTAAAAGCAGGCCCTAATTTGGCGAGCTTCCCGGCAGATGTATCCTTTCTTGGTCCTTCATCATGTTCGATCGTAATCGGATCCCCTTTTCTGACCGGAACCTGTACGGCAACGATTTCTTCTGCCAGTATGCCTTCATCCATCGCTTTAAGCGCTTTTTGATGGCTATCGTAAGCCCAGCCATCTTGTTCCTCACGGGTAATTTCAAGATCCTCGGCAGTACTGTTTCCGTAAGTGCCCATATGTACCCCTGTGAAACTGCAGCTAAGTCCGTCGGATATCATCGTATCCTTCATCTGCGCATCGCCCATCCTTAAGCCCCAGCGTGCCTTCGGAAGAATGTAAGGTGCATTGCTCATGGACTCCATTCCCCCGGCAACAATGATTTCCTCATCACCTAAACGAATGATCTGATCGGCCATTGTGACACTGCGAAGCCCTGATGCACATACTTTATTAATCGTTTCCGTTTTCACTTCCCAAGGAATACCGGCATGTCGCGCTGCCTGACGTGAAGGGATTTGCCCTTGACCTGCCTGAAGCACATTCCCCATGATTACCTCATCGACCTGCCCGCCCTCGATTCCAGCCCGTTCAAGTGCCTCCTTGATCGCCATCCCGCCAAGCTGTGATGCCGTAAAACTGCTAAGGCCTCCGCCAAATTTACCGAAGGGCGTTCTCACACCACTGATTATCACTGTTTTTGCCATCCTTATTTCCTCCCTTAATTAAAATTGATTGAACGCTCGCTCAATAAGGAGCCGAACGTTATGTAAGCGCTTAATATTATCTTACATAATTTTGACAATAATTTAAATATTTAAATAAAAAAATCGCCTGCTTCCTCAAAGCGATCATATAAGAAGCAGGCAATCATATATTGATTAAGATGCGATCGGTTTGCTTTCACCAATGATCGCTTTTTCGAGAAGCTCGGCTACATCATACGTTTTAACGTTTTCCTCGACTTCTTTTGCTTTCGTCCCATCAGATAGCATGGTCAGGCAATAAGGACATCCCGAGCTGATAACGGTCGGGCTGACGGCAAGTGCTTGTTCCGTACGCGCCACATTAATGCGGTTTCCTGTTTCCTCTTCCATCCACATCAAACCGCCTCCGGCACCACAGCACATGCCCTTTTCACGGTTGCGCTCCATCTCGATCAGTTTCACGCCAGCAATCGATTGCAGGATTTCACGCGGTGGGCTATATACCTCATTGTACCTTCCCAAGTAGCAGGAATCGTGGAAAGTAATCGTTTCATTAACTGGATATTGCGGCACCAGCCTGCCTTCGCTGACGAGCTTTGCAAGCAGTTCCGTATGGTGGTACACTTCCGCCTCCAAGCCAAAATCCGGATACTCATTTTTAAAAATATTATAGGCATGCGGATCGATCGTCACGATTTTCTTGATGTCGTTCTTCTGGAACTCTTCGATGTTCTTCATGGCAAGCTCCTGAAAAACAAACTCATTACCCAATCGACGCGGGGTATCCCCTGAGTTTTTCTCTTTATTTCCCAGAATCGCGAATTTGACGCCCGCTTCATTCATTAACTTGGCAAAGGAAAGGGCAATCTTCTGGCTTCTGTTATCGTAAGATCCCATTGAACCGACCCAGAATAAATATTCGAATTCTTCGTCTGCCTTTTGCAATTCCTTCACGGTAGGAACACTGACATCCTCCCTCAAGGTTCTCCAATCTTCTCTCTCTTTACGGTTCAGCCCCCAAGGGTTTCCTTGACGCTCAATATTGGTCATTGCACGTTGGGCATCAGGATCAAGCCTGCCTTCGGTCAGCACTAAATATCGGCGCATATCGATGATTTTGTCGACATGTTCATTCATTACCGGGCATTGATCCTCACAATTACGGCAGGTCGTGCAAGCCCATAGTTCTTCTTCCGTAATGACTTCGCCAATAAGGCTCGGGCTGTAGCTTTCAATTGCTGCGGCCGATTCCTGGGCTCCCTCGCCGCTGCTGGCAAGAGCGATCTTATTTCCAGTGGTATTGCCGAACACAAAGGATGGAACCCATGGCTGCTTCGTTGTTACAGCAGCTCCTGTATTCGTTAAATGGTCACGCATCTTGATGATGATATCCATCGGTGACAGCATTTTCCCGGTACCGGTTGCCGGACACATATTCGTACAGCGCCCGCATTCCACGCAGGCATAAAGATCGACCATTTGGTATTGTGTCAAATCCTCGATATATTTGGCACCATAGTATTGGTTGCCTTCTTTGTCCAGGATCTCTTCTTCCAAATCGACCGGCTTCAATTTCCCTGGATTGTCCAGACGGTTCAAGAATACATTGATCGGACCGGCAATCAAGTGTGCATGCTTCGATTGCGGGATGTAAACAAGGAACGATAAGATGATCATTAGATGCATCCACCAAGCTACATAAAACACGGCAGTAGCTGCGGCTGTTCCCATCCAGCCGAATAGGAAGGCTATGCTTGATGCGACTGGCTCTGACCAGGTTGCATCATGTTCATGCCAAATCATTCCCATTCCATTCCCCAGCAGTACGGTAATCATGATGCCGGTAATGAAGATGACAACCAATCCCGCTTTGAAATCCCTTTTCAGGCGGACAAGCTTTTCAACATAACGGCGGTAACCAGCCCAAAGGATTGCCACCAGAACCGTGAGCGTCACGATTTCCTGGAAGAAGGTAAAGGCAGGATAAAGAGGTCCTAACGGCAAATGCCACCCTGGCCTTAACCCTTTAATGAAAAAGTCAAGTGCACCAAATTGCACTAAAATGAAGCCATAAAATAGCATCGCATGGATGATTCCGCTCTTTTTATCTTTGAAGAGCTTTTTCTGTCCAAATACATAAACCCCAATTTTAACCAAACGATCTTTCACACGGTTATCGAATTCCACTTTTTTGCCAAGTTTTATATATGCTAAACGAGTTCTAATCAAATAGATAAATAAACCAGCGGCGTAAGCGGTTACAAGTAGAAAAGCAATCAAGTTGATCCACAGTAAGCCATTCATTTCCATGCAGTCCTTCCCCCTCTTCGTAAATTGTAAAATGCCAGGCAACCATTTTAATAAATAGAAAATTTGGCATTTTCCTGAAATTTGATTACCTCCATTATATAATGAATGAGCATTCAGTCAACTTTTTTCTTTATAAAATAAATGTGATTTTCTCCACCCTAATCATTATAGTTCGACAATTCTGGATATTCCCCCTTCCATAACATAAAAAAAGCCTATTCCCTTCACTCCATTCTATGGTTACTTACAGGGAATTAGAGCCAAACTACATGTAAATCATGTAGGGGGGATTTTTTTGAAGATAATCACGACGCTTGCCTCCATTTTATTATTGATCTTCACTTGGTGCTTGATAGATTTAAAGCTGGGGCATAAGCGATATACGAAGGAGGCAGCGAACACGAACTATCCGCCTCGGAAAAGCGAGATGACCGTGTTCACGTCAGGGAAAATCCTGTTTGAGGATTTCACGGAAGAAATCAAACACGCTCAGGATTCCATCCATATCCTTTTTTATATCGTGAAAAACGATCAGTTCAGCAAGGACTTTTTGAAGCTGCTGCAAACGAAAGCGGAAACGGGCGTGGAGGTACGGCTTTTGGCCGATTGGGTTGGAAGCAAGCAAATATCGAGCACAACCATTCGGCAGCTCAAACGAAGCGGCGTTCATTTTTCTTTCAGCTTTAAACCGAAACTCCCCTTTCTTTTCTATACGATACAAAAAAGGAATCATCGAAAAATCACGGTGATTGATGGGAAAATCGGCTATCTTGGCGGCTTTAATATCGGCAGGGAATATATAAATCAAGGGGACAAGCTGAACCCTTGGCGGGATTACCATTTAAAAATGACGGGGGAAGGAGTCAAGGACCTTCAGGAAGTCTTTCTTTCGGATTGGTTTCACGATACAAACGAGGATCTTCGGGGAACACCGGCATATTTTCCTAACCTGAAAGCCGGGTCGCAGGCACATCAGGTCGTTGTCACGAATGGATGCGATTTAGAACAGACCTTGATTGGCTTGATTCGGCAGGCTAAAGAAAAAATCATCATCGGCACGCCATACTTCATTCCAAGCAACTCCCTGTTTCATGAATTAAGGGAGGCCCTTTCACGTAATGTTTCCGTAACGGTCATCGTTCCCGAAAATTCCGATCATGCCCTAGTAAAAGAGGCTTCATTTCCCTATTTCCGGGTATTGATAAAAGAAGGAGCTGCCATCATGCAATTCCAGAGAGGGTTCTACCATTCTAAAGTGATACTGATTGATGATACAATTTGTGATATCGGTACAGCTAACTTTGATAAACGAAGTTGTTTTTTAAATGGGGAAATCAACTGTTTGATTTATGACCGGACATTCATAGAAGATGTAGAAAAGGAATTGGCAGTGGACGTTGCGGAATCGAAGCTAATGAACGGGGACAAGCTTTCTTCCACGAATCTTGTTCGTACAGCAAAAGAATCGCTGGCTTCCATCCTATCTCCTTTTCTTTAACATCGTTTAAGGAGAAAATGCAAATGAAGATAAGATTTGGCTTTGTATCCAACGCAACCTGTTTATGGGAGGCCTCACCAGCAAAGACGCTTACTTTCAAGCGATATAGCGAGCTCGGCCCGGAAACGGGAATGGACCGGCTCCTGAGTGTGACGAGGCAGAACATTGAAAATACCCTTAGGGTCCTTCAATATAACACGGCCCACCAAATAGAAATCTACCGGATGTCCAGCTCCATCGTTCCTTTAGCCACACACCCAGATGTGGAATGGGATTTCGTCACTCCCTTCAAAAAGGAATGGAAGCAGCTTGGCGAATGGGTTACCGCACATAACATGCGGGTGAGCTTTCATCCCAACCAGTTTACGCTGTTCACCAGCCCCAAACCAGGGATTACACATAATGCCGTAAAGGATATGGAGTTTCACTATAACATGTTCGATGCCATGGGAATTGCCGATTCCTCTTTCATCAATATCCATGTCGGCGGGGCCTATGGTGATAAAGAGTCAGCGTTAGTAAGGGTCCATGACAACCTTAGATTGCTTCCAAAGCATGTCAAGGCAAGAATGACCTTCGAGAATGACGATAAAACCTATACAGCCTCAGAAACCCTCCGTGTATGTAAAAGGGAAGGCATCCCGCTCGTCTTCGATTACCACCACCATCTGGCCAACCTATCAGATGAGCCGCTTAACGAGCTGCTCACCGAGGTCATCAAGACGTGGAGCAACGCAGGAGTGGTCCCAAAGATCCATATTTCTTCCCCGAAATCATTAAGTGCATTTCGCTCGCATGCTGATTATATTGATATGGAATTCATCATGCCCCTGTTCAAAGCACTTAGGGAGCTTAGGCAGGATGTCGATTTCATGATCGAAGCCAAGATGAAGGATCGGGCCATGCTGCAGCTGATCGAAGAAATCGCCAAGGTCCGCGGTGTAAAAAGGGTCAGCGGTGGCTCCGTCGAATGCTGAAAGTCCAAAAAAAGCGACTGTTCCCATTAGGAACAGTCGCTACAGTTTGTAGACAAAAGGGGTTCGGAATTAAAAAATCCCGAACCCCTTTTGAAATTCCTTTGAAATTTTGACCAAAGGTTACGAGATTTGGGCTCTTCGAGCCACTATGTTAAGCCGTTTTAGGACCTTGCCATGTCCAAGTGGCCATCTTCTTTAAATTCATGGCAGCGAAAGTAAGCATCGCCTGCATCGACAATTTTTTAAGTCCCCTTAAAGTAGTCCAACGCATACCATGCTTTTCTTTTGCATCTGCGAATACACGCTCAATCGTTTTACGCATGGAACGAATACCGAAGGTATATTGAATGAAAGTCAGTTTAACTAAAATAACTGGATCAATACTTGGGCGTCCTACCTCTGAGTACATATCTTTCACCAAGTCATAAATGAAAGTGAAGTCAATGGCAGCCTCCATTTTACGAACCAAATGGTTCGGTGGCACCAGTTGATCTAAAGTAATCATTTCAAGTTGATCTCGCTGAATAGAATCATGTTTAGAAAGCATCCTCATCACCTCAAGTTTTAATACTTCAATTTTAAAACAAAAATGACTCCAGTCAAAAGTGTTCTATCTAAAAGGTAAGACAAAATTGATTGGAGCGGGTGTTCGAGACTCCTGCGGGAAAAGCGCGTCTAGGGGAGACCCCGCAGGCAAAGCCGAGGAGGCTCCCCGACCGCCCGCGGAAAGCGAGTGCCTGGAGTGGAAATCAACGTCTAAATTGTACAGGCCATAAAAATAGACAAACTCGATTTTCATCGAGTTTGTCTACAGTCTGAAGCGACTGTTCCCATTAGGAACAGTCGCTATTGCTGATTACATTTTTTCCGGTGCTGAAACGCCGATTATAGCCAATGCGTTCTTTAAAGTGATTTGAACGGATTTGACTAGTCCAAGGCGCGCTTGACTTCGTTCCATTTTCTCCACATCCAGAACCTTATCTGCATTGTAGAAGCTATGGAAAGTGGAAGCTAGGTCGAAGATATAATTCGTCATGCGGTGAGGCATCCGTTTTTCGGCTGCTTCAGCAATCGCCTGAGGAAACTCGCCCAGTTTTTTCAACAGCTCGACCTCTTTTTCAGTGGAAAGGGCAGAAAAATCAGTGATTCCTTCATAGCTGACTCCTTGCTCCACACCTTGGCGCAAAATACTTGATATCCGGGCATGTGCATATTGTGCATAATAAACCGGGTTATCATTGGATTGCGATACGGCAAGATCCAAATCAAAATCCATATGCGTATCGGCACTTCTCATCGCAAAGAAATAACGTGTTGCATCAAGGCCAACCTCATCAATAAGATCACGCATCGTGACGGCTTTACCCGTACGCTTGCTCATTTTCATTTTCTCGCCATCTTTATACAGATGTACGAGCTGGATGATTTCCACTTCAAGCTGCTCGCGTTTGTAGCCTAAAGCTTCAATCGCCGCTTTCATACGAGGGATATATCCGTGGTGGTCGGCACCCCATATGTTGATCAATGTTTCGAAGCCACGCTCCAGTTTATTACGGTGATAGGCAATATCCGGTGTCAAATAGGTATAAGACCCGTCTTGTTTGATGAGCACGCGGTCTTTATCATCACCCAATTCCGTTGAACGGAACCATGTTGCCCCATCTTGCTCATAGACATGGCCCCTTTCCCTCAATACATTGAGCGCTTCGTCAATTTTGCCATCTTGATAAAGGGACGTCTCGGAGTACCATACATCGAATCCGACACGGAAATTGCCCAAGTCCGTTTTCAGTTTTTCCATCTCACATTTCAAGCCGTATTCACGGAAGAAATCAAAACGCACTTTTTCATCGGCATTTACGAATTTATCGCCATATTCTTCGGCAAGCTTTTTACCGAAGCCCTTGATATCCTCACCGTGATAACCGCCCTCCGGCATTTCCTTTTCAAGACCAAGCGCTTGGAAATAACGTGCTTCTATCGAAATGGCCAAATTATTGATTTGGTTACCTGCATCATTGATATAATATTCACGTGAAACATCATAGCCTGCTTTGGAAAGGACATTGCATAACGTATCGCCTACTGCTGCACCGCGCGCATGACCGAGGTGAAGATCACCTGTCGGGTTTGCGGAAACGAATTCCACCTGGATTTTTTCACCTTTTCCAAAATCGCTTTCCCCATATGATCCATCGGCTTTCAATATGGCAGAGATCAATTCGGTCAAATATGAATTATTCATGTAGAAGTTTATAAAACCTGGCCCTGCAATTTCAATTTTTTCAATGGAAGCCTTTGAGTTATCGAAGTTTTCAATGATCGCTTCAGCAATCATTTTTGGCGCTTTCTTCGCAATCTTCGTTAATTGCATCGCCATATTCGTCGAATAATCTCCGTGCGACTTTTCCCTTGGCAGTTCCAATACTACATTCGGAATCTGTTCTTCTGCTGCCAGGCCTGCCTTGATAACCGCAGCCTTAATTTCTTCTTTCAGTTTTTCCTGTACCTCATTAACTATATTCATGTGCTATGCTTCCTCCTTGTAGGAAATCGTCATTTCATATTGACCGGGTTCGCTTCCCTGCATATGTAATGTATATTTAAGGACAAGTTTCCCTTGTTTGGCCTGCTCATCCCATTGATGATCGATTTTTTTCGTGGTCGTCCGTAGTCCCAACCGGCCATATATACTTTCATAATGTCCATTTGTCGCTTCCTGCAAGCGGAAAAGCTGCCTCATTTTAATGGCACCGTTCCTTAGCAGGATCGTTTCATCCATTTTATGCTTGATGGTCGTTTGTATTTGACCAGCTTCATTTTCCTCTTTATATTGCAAATACAAATCGGCACCCTTGTACATTTTTGTACCAAATGTGACCAGCTCATACGTGTCCGTTTCAGCGCCATGCTTGATTTTTGTTTGCAAGGTCACTCTAATGGCATGCTTATCTATATCATGAAGAGTCAACTCAACACTTCCTTCATCACGTCGTCCTTAACTTCATAAGTATAAATATTCTTCAAGGAAGTTTCAACTTGCATCGGAAAATAAAGTGCAAATCCAGAAAGGGATAGAAGGAAATAGCCTGGAAAGTGATTTTCAGTGAAAGTTTTCTTTTGGGTTTGGAAATGCACCCTATGGAAAAGACACTTTTTTTAAAAACAAGGGAGAGAATTAGTAAGAATTTGACCGACAGTTCCTTTCTACTTCATCCGAACAAAACTTTCTCTAATTTCCCACAGTTTTGGTAATTTCAAATTCAATCGCTTCATTGCACCGCGGGCGGTCCGGGAGCCTCCTCGGCTTTCAGCCCGCGGGTTCTCCCGTGTCTCGTATTTACCACAAGAGTCTCGCTGCTTTCCGTTTCATTTCACGTTGCGTGAAAATGAAGATGACATCCAGATTGTCCACATGTAGCTGAAGAGAAACGGTACTAAAAGCGTGTGAAAAGCGCGATTTTTATGAGAAACCTCCTCAAATAAGTAGCAAAGCCCAAACTCGCGAGTAAATGCGCCAAATTTACGAATAAAAGCACGAAATTCACGAATAAAACTGCCAAACTCACGAATAAAGTGGCTAAATTCGCGAGTAAAGCTCCGAAATGGTGAAAGAAAGCAGTGATTATACGGGGAACCCGGGTTAAAAACGTGAGTAACGCAAGAAATACAATAGAAACGGCCCCAATTGCGTGTGAAAAGGGTAAATTATACGGAACCCCGCTTTAAATTCAATGCAAAGCACAAACTGACGAGTAACTGTACCTTAGACCGTTTCAATCCACTGCAGGCGATCGCGCTTATCCAGAGGGCGGCGGTCCGAGCCTACTCGGCTCTCAGCCTGCAGGGTCTCCCGTGATTCGCATGTTCCGCAAATTTCTCCAACACTGCGGACATTTTGCACTCTACTCATAAACAAAAGTACCCTACAGGATAGACTTTTTTCAACGTGTCCATTCCATAGGGTACTTTTTATTAAAGTTCGATCCTTAGCCTTTTTGAACCCAGCCTAAAATCATTTCGCGTATCAGCTTGCTTGCCGTGTTCGCCGTTTGCTCGGATGGATCATAAATCGGTGCAACTTCCACTAAATCACAGCCGACGACATTAATTTCAGAACGAGCTATCTCATGTATCGAAGCCAAAAGCTCTTTGGAAGTGATGCCGCCGCAGTCTACCGTGCCTGTTCCAGGCGCATGTGCAGGGTCCAGGACATCGATGTCAATCGTTACATAGACGGGACGCCCTGCCAGCTGTGGCAATACTTCTTTCAGCGGCTCCAGAACCTCAAATTTAGAGATGTGCATGCCATTTTCCTTTGCCCATTGGAACTCTTCCTTCAAACCGGAGCGAATGCCGAATGAGTATACATTCTTCGGACCGATAAGCTCTGCGGATTTACGAATGATCGAGGCATGGGAAAGCGGTTCCCCCTCATAATCCTCACGTAAATCTGTGTGGGCATCCATATGGATGATGGCCATGTCAGGATACTTTTTGTACATGGCTTTTATGACAGGCCATGTGACGAGGTGCTCCCCGCCCATCCCCAATGGGAATTTACCGGCATCCAACACACCGTCGACAAATTCTTCAATCATATCGATGCTGCGCTGCGGGTTGCCGAACGGCAATGGGATATCGCCCGCATCGTAGAATTTCACTTCTTCCAATTCACGATCCAAGTACGGGCTGTACTCCTCCAAACCGATCGAAACCTCGCGGATCCTGGTCGGGCCAAAGCGGGAACCCGGACGGAAGCTTACTGTCCAGTCCATTGGCATGCCGTAAAGCACAGCTTCCGATTCCTCGAAATCGGGATGGCTTTTAATGAATACATTGCCTGAATAGGCTTCCTCGAATCTCATGGTCGACGCCTCCTTATTTCACTAAGTCTTGAACGAATTTAGGCAGAACGAAAGCTGCTTGATGAAGTTCTTTTGTATAATATTTCGTTTCGATTTCATGGAAGCGTTCTTCCGCAACTTCCAATGGATTATATTTTTTCGATCCGATCGTAAACGCCCAAAGGCCGCTCGGATACGTCGGGATATTCGCTAAGTAAAGGCTGGTGATCGGGAATATTTCTTTTACATCACGTTGTACATCACGGATTAGATCGGCTTTGAACCAAGGATTATCTGATTGTGCCACAAATATCCCATCTTCTTTCAACGCTTTGGAAATTCCCGCGTAAAAACCTTTCGTGAATAAATTGACAGCAGGTCCGACCGGTTCAGTCGAATCAACCATGATCACGTCATATTCATTTTCACTTTTGGCGATGTGCATGAAGCCATCCCCAACTTGTACGTCCACACGTGGGTCTTCAAGCATGCCGGCAATCTCAGGCAAGAACTTCTTCGAGTATTCGATGACTTTCCCATCGATATCCACCAGCGTGGCTTTTTTTACGCTTGGGTGTTTAAGGATTTCACGGATAACGCCTCCGTCCCCTCCGCCTACAACCAAAACGTTTTCTGGATTAGGATGAGTGAATAAAGGAACATGGGCTACCATTTCATGGTAAACGAATTCATCGCGCTGTGAAGTCATGACCATGTCATCCAACAATAGCATATTGCCCCACTCTTCCGTTTCAATCATATCCAGCTTTTGAAACTCAGTTTGCTCCGTATGTAAAGTACGATTCACTTTCATCGTAATACCAAAATTCTCTGTTTGTTTTTCAGTAAACCAAATGCTCATTTATTAACGCTCCTTTTCCATTTCATATTGTCAGTCACCTAATAGGTTCCCCAAATTCGGTTTAGTCATTAGCTAGAAAAATTATAGACGAATCTAGCAGAATTGCAAGATAAATTTCCTAATTGCCTTTCTTATGTTTAAAAAATTCTTTTTTTTCCATAATAGTAATAGATACTAGATTCAAGAGAGGTGAAAGCAATGGAATTGATTCCAAGCGAACGATTTAAAAGGACGACCAAATATGTACGGGCCATCATTATCCTTGCCACAATCGGGCTCATCATACTCTTTGTATTGCTTCTCTCTTTACTGATTTATGCCAAAATATTAGGTCCGCCGCCTTTGGTCGTGCCGCAATCCACCCTCTATTATAGCAATGATGGAAATGTGATCGGTGAAACGGATAATGGCCAGAAACGCTATTGGGCCGGAATGGATGCCATTTCACCCCAGCTCATCCAAGCAACTGTCGCTGTTGAGGACCGCCAATTCTACACGCATAATGGTTTTGATATAAAGCGGATCGGCGGGGCCATTCTTGCGGATATACAGGCCATGTCCAAGGTCCAGGGTGCCAGCACCATTACCCAGCAATATGCACGGAACCTGTTTCTCGGTCATGATAAAACGTGGTCACGCAAGTTCAATGAGGCTTTTTATACAATACGCCTGGAGATGAACTATTCCAAAAAGGAAATCCTTGAAGGCTATTTAAATACGATTTACTATGGCCATGGCGCATATGGGGCCCAGGCCGCGAGCCAGTATTACTTTGGCAAGGATGCCTTGGATCTTACGCTCGCAGAGGCCAGCATGCTGGCCGGGATACCTAAAGGCCCTTCCAACTATTCTCCATTGGATGACCTTGAAAAAGCGAAATCCAGGCAGAAGGTTGTCCTGCAGGCCATGAAAAACAAAAGCTACATTTCAGAAAGAAAAATCACCGAAGCCCTGCAAGACCCGCTGACATTAAAAGGCGAGCATGGAACGGTCACCAATAAAACCGCTCCCTATTTTCAGGATGCGGTCAAGCAGGCTTTGAAATCCCAGCTTCATTTGGATGACAGGACGATCGAGCTCGGCGGCCTGAAGGTATTTACCACACTCGACGAAGCCCAGCAGGCTGTCGCCGAAGATGTTGTTTCCACTACCATACCCGATTCTTCAGGCATACAAGCCTCGATCGTGGCAATGGATCCGGCTACAGGGGAAGTCCGGGCATTGGTCGGCGGGAAGGATTATGCGGAGTCACCGTTCAACAGGGCCACACAGGCCGTCCGCCAGCCTGGCTCCACCATGAAGCCACTGCTTTATTATTCGGCGCTGGAGAATGGCTTCACACCGTCGACCACCTTAAAAAGCGAGACGACCACCTTTACGTTCGACGATGGTCACTCCTCCTATACACCGCATAATTACAACCATCAATATGCGGAAGGAGAAATCACGATGGCCCAGGCCATTGCTCTTTCAGATAATATTTTCGCCGTAAAAACACACTTGTTCCTAGGGGAACAAACCTTGGTCGATACGGCGCGCCGCTTTGGCATAACGGCAAAAATGGCTGCCGTGCCATCGCTGGCACTCGGCACCTCTGGTGTACGGGCGATAGAAATGGTCAATGCATACAGCATTCTCGCTAACGGCGGCAAGAAGGTGAAGCCCGTATTCATCAAAAAGGTTGAAAACCAAAAAGGGGAAGTCATCTATGCACAAAATAAGAAACCGGAACAAATTCTCGATGCGGATAAAGCGTTCGTCATGACACAGATGCTAACCGGGGTTTTCGATGAAACCTTAAATGGCTATACGAAAGTGACCGGCAGCACCATCAGCTCCGAACTGACCCGCCCGTATGCAGGTAAATCAGGGTCCACCCCGACAGATAGCTGGATGATCGGATACACGCCTGAACTTGTGGCAGGGGTCTGGACTGGCTACGATCAAGGTAAAAAAATCGAGAATCCTGCTGAAAAAGGCTATGCAAAAAAAATATGGGCGGCCTATATGGAAAAGGGCCTGCAGGGAACACCGGCCAAACCGTTCAAGGAAACGAAAAACGTCATCGGAGTCAACGTGAATCCTGCAAGCGGTAAATTGGCAACAAAGGATTGCCCTGTCTCTAGATTGACTTATTATGTGAAAGGTACAGAACCTATCGAATACTGTGCCGAGCATTTTAAAGGCGAAAAACCTGTGCAGGTTCCAGATGAAGCCGAGCAAAAAAAGACCCCCTGGTACAAAAAGGTCCTGAAGCCTTGGCAATAACGAAAAAACCCGAAACCGCAAGCGGCTTCGGGTTTTTTCTGTCCTAGTTCCACAGTGTCTAAACTGCTGTCTTTAAGTTTACTGATTTTATCCGTTTCCTACAAGTGCAATTTTCACTAAACTTCATAATTCAGCATGGAAATCACAATTATACCGTCAATGATTCCTTGAGCTTCACTGAAGAACGCTCCCACATTCCCGCATCATGGTTTTTCAGGAAGTCTGCCAGTACACGCTTTGATTTATCATCCATGTCCTCGACGATGATATGACGTTTAAGCGACTTATCCATCCGATTAACATGCTCCGGAAGGGATTTGTAGCCGCGTCTGATGGAACGGTCGACCAACATTTCACAGGCAGTCACACCTGCATATTGAGGGCCGTTTTGAGTCGCTTCGATCGTCACCCAAACAAGCCAGTACGGCTTTGCATTCGGGACCTCTTCTTTGGTTTTCAGGAATTTGATCCCCTTTTCCACGACACTTCTCGCGTGCATCGCACCGATATCCACCTCGGCTTCCCCTGCATCGACATCGATGATGACCGGTGAAATGTTATCGAGCGTCAAAACCCCAGCCCCGTATCCGCCATGCCCCTCAGTAGGATCATTTTTGATGATATTGAAGCCTACCTTTTTCTTCGGTTGTTCTTCCATGTTTCATATCCCCCTTTATGGTTTGTCATTTCTTATTTGTTAAAAAAATAATAGTGAAAAAAATTGACTCAAACTGCTTCCTACAAATTTAATACCCGTATCCATAATCGGTCTAATTGTATAGTTGCTAAGCGGCGTGATGATCAAAATCAAAAAAATCAGCGACCCATACTGCTCATACTGGGTCATCTTTGCCCGCAAATCCGCTGAAACAAGATCCTGTATGATCCGATAACCATCGAGCGGCGGCAGCGGGATCAGATTGAATACAAATAAAAGGACGTTCAAATTTATGAGCACATTCAGGAAGGGCTGGACGAAAAAAGGTAAATCAGGTCCAGCTCCTGCTGCAAGCAGCCCGTAAAAAATCAAATAACCCAAAATGGCAACGATCAAGTTACTGAACGGACCCGCAAAAGAGACGAGCACTCCGGCCAGCTTTGGATTCTTGAAATGAAAACGATTGACCGGGACAGGCCTTGCCCAGCCAAACCCGGCGATCAGTATCAGCAAAGTCCCGATCGGATCCAAATGGGATATCGGATTCAACGTCACTCGCCCTTCATTCTTTGCAGTCGGGTCACCGAACTTATAGGCGACATACGCATGTGAAAATTCATGAACCGTAAATGCGATCAACAATGACACAATGACATATGGAAGTTGTTCCAAATCATAAGCCAAAAACCGTTCTAATTGATCCAATAGCTTCTCCCCCAATATATATTACCGTTAGTATACATCAAAAGACCAAGAAGTGAAAAAAACTCTGACTTCCGTGTCTTGCAATTCTTTTTTCATTGTGAAACACTACAAGATAAGAACGAAAGGGGGGATCATGATGCCATATGTAACAGTCAAAATGCTTGAAGGCCGTACGGACGAACAAAAAAAAGCTCTAGTCGAGAAGGTGACCGCCGCGGTTACGGAAACAACCGGAGCACCAGCGGAAGCCGTGACGATTTTCATTGAAGAAATGTCAAAAAACCACTTGGCAGTAGCCGGTGTCCGTAAAAGCGACCTATGAGTTTTTACATAACGGGGAAAGCTAAGTCATTCATTTAAAATGTACCCTGCAGGATGGACCCTTAAAAAAGATCCATCCTGCAGGGCACTTTTGTTTAAAATGGGGAAAATCACGTCGATTGAACGAGTTAATATTTGAACGATGTTTCTTTGCTGGTCTGTTCATGCATAAAAGGCAGATAGAGTTACCATTGTACTTTATCCGTTTCATCACTGCAGGCGATCCCGTGATCTCTCCTCACATGCGGTAAAGCCCCTTTGCCTGCAGTGTTGACAAAGCGGTGAATTTAAATCTATGAAGAATCGGCCAAGGACGCCTTCCATAATGACTTACATCGGCTTTAATCATTCCATTTAGAGGTTTCACTCTACCAACCACATCTCGTCGGTGAAGAAAATGAAAAGGGGTCAATCCATGTCACACTAAGGTAAAACTGCCGGGATATGCCCCATAAGTTTCACGCCTTATTCATGCAATGGAACCTAAAAAAGATGCCGCCTGCAAAATACAGACAGCCTCCCCTTCATAGTGCCTAGCTTTTTTTGCCTTTTAAAAAGGGAGCTCAATTCGGCTTAGCTTTTGTTTTTAGCTGATCAATATATGCATATGCTTCATCAATTTCTTCAGGTGTGTATTTTTGTTTGCTTTTCAGTGTGAATACCTTCTCGGTGACTTCCTCTTTTTCAAGCGTGTCGAAATATAACACCGTTGAAACCAGCTCCAAGAATCGGGCATTCTGCTCATTCATATCATGTAAGCATGCCTCGAGGGCAGGCATCTCCACTTCCTGTATGGATAGGAAATCCTGGCCCGCATCCGTTATGGAATAGCAA
This sequence comes from Peribacillus sp. FSL E2-0218, assembly GCF_037992945.1. NCBI lineage: Bacteria > Bacillati > Bacillota > Bacilli > Caryophanales > Bacillaceae > Peribacillus > Peribacillus sp. FSL E2-0218. Next base: position 5,035,542 of record NZ_CP150304.1, read on the forward strand.
TATTGATAATAGCCTGCCTTTTTTTCCCTTACCTCATTCAAGTAGCCCATCTCGCAAAGCTCTTCAATCCGTAAGGTCAGCTCCTCCGAATACGGTCCATAAAAATGAAATTGAAACTTCTCGTGGAACGGAAATGAAAGCTTTTTCGCGATATACACGATTTTTTGTAATTTTTTCCGCCCTGAGATTTCACCGGCAGTAGAAATTGCATTGATAATATTTGCATGATCCTTAAACAAGGCTCGTCACTCCTCACCATAAATGTACCACTTCAATCCGATAGCTCCAAAAGCTCACGGATCTGTTTTTTTAAATTTTTCTTCGTCGATTCATCACGCAATATATCTGCTGGATAGTACAGCTTATGATCCGTTCTTCTTTTGCCTGATATGGCGTCGACGATTTCGGATTCACGCGACAATTCACGAATTTCGCCATTATTTTTCAGCAAGTGAATCGGCAGTCTTTCCTCTTCCTCACCAGGACGGTAAAAATCATACGGCAGATCTGAAGAAGAATCGACGACGAGATAATAATCCGGATCGATCCCTGCCTTTTTGAAAAGCGTCCTTAATTCCATCAATCTGTTCATCTGATTGTTCGAAGGATGGAATTCCACATATTTAAATAGTTTCCGGTTAACGAAGCGCGTGCATAAATCTTTTAAAATCGCATCGTTCTCCTCTTCCCAAGCCTCGAAGTAATAGAGCATCACCGCTTCATCCATTTTCAAGTAGTCAGCCAAGGTCACTTCCCCCTTGAACAATGAATAAAAATGATGCGGTTCCTGAGCAAATTCATAACCGGCTTCGTATAAATGCTTTGCTCTATGTAAGATCTTAGTGAGAATGACCTCTGCACTTCTCGTGACTGGATGGAAATAAACCTGCCAATACATTTGGTAGCGGCTCATGATATAATCTTCCACTGCATGCATCCCGCTTTGCTTGATCACGGCATGCTCTTCCCTCGGCCTCATGACCCGAAGCAGCCTTTCCATATCGAAGTGTCCATAGCTCACGCCGGTAAAGTAGGCATCACGCTGTAAATAGTCCATTCTATCAGCATCGATCTGACTGGAAATCAGGCTGACTACTAATTTGCCTTTATAGGTTTTTGCGATGACCTCAGCCACTTTTTTAGGAAAATCACGGCCTACCCTAAGGAGGATCTTATTCACTTCCGTGTCGCCGACGATTATCTGCTGGGTGAATTGCTCATGGTCGAGGTCGAATACCTTTTCAAAAGAATGAGAGAAAGGTCCATGACCCAAATCATGCAGCAGGGCCGCGCACAATGATAGTAAACGTTCCTCCGGCTTCCATTCCGGCCTTCCCTCGAAGACATCATCGACGATCCTCCGGACAATCTCATAAACTCCAAGCGAATGGCTGAGCCGGCTATGCTCCGCACCATGAAAGGTCAAATACGTCGTTCCCAGCTGTTTGATCCTTCTAAGGCGCTGGAATTCCTTCGTTCCGATCAGATCCCATATAACCCGGTCACGAACATGTATATATCGGTGCACCGGGTCCTTGAATACTTTTTCTTCTTGTAATTTCTCGCGGGAATATTCCATGAACTACCCTCTTTTTTCATAGTCTCGATGCATCCATTATATCGCGTTTTGACAAAAAACCCTAACTATCCCCTTGCTAGCAAGCGGGGGCATTCTGTAAGAAAACGGAAGATTCCATTTGGTTTTGCCCCAAAAATAAGGAAATAAAAAATCACCGCAGTTTGTTTCAATCCGGGTGATGTCAGCCTGTTCATTTTATTAAAAAAGCAATCCTGCATGGATCCTACTTTAGTTTTTTATTGATTTTATCTAGTAACTCGTCTTCTGTCGGTGCAGCAACCGGACGGTTATTGACAAAGGCAAATGATTTCTTTCTGCCTGGACCGCAATATGATTGGCAGCCCACTTCAATTTTCGCGTCGGGATCAAGCTTTTCAAGACGGGGGATCAACGTCTTAATATTCACCGCCAAGCAATCATCGCACACCCTGAATTCATTGGACATCCTCCGGTCACCATCCTTCCCATAACAAACTATTTATTCATCCAATTATATGGCTAAAAGGTATTTTACCGCTTCTACCTATGAATATCAAGTGGACTTGATGAGCGAAAAGGATGGGAAAAGACGTAATCAGTCAAAAAACTAGTATCCTTTCAACCTTTTTGTATAAAAAATCCAGAATTTGTCCAAAATGCTAGTAGAACACAGCTTAAATCATGGCCACACGATCTTTTATATAGTTATTCATTTGAAAAGTTACCAGAAAGGGAGTATGTAGAAATGAAGGTTCGTCAAGACGCATGGACAGAAGAAGATGATTTGCTTTTGGCAGAAACGGTATTGCGCCATGTGCGGGAAGGAAGCACTCAGCTGAATGCATTTGAAGAAGTAGGAGATAAGCTGAATCGCACCTCTGCCGCCTGCGGATTCCGCTGGAATGCGGTGGTCCGCCATAATTATGATAAAGCGCTATCCCTTGCCAAGAAACAGCGGAAGCAGCGGCAAAGGATCCTTGGAAAGGATCAAGCAGCGAAAAAACGGCTTCTTTATACACCGCCGACCCCTACCATATCCGACATAATGGTACCCCAAGTGCAAGAAGAGGAGCTAGAGCTGGAAATGGAAGCCGATGCTAGCAGTTATGAGGCTGCTGAAGAATTCGTGGTGGCCGAAGCCTTGGCGCCTAGGGTCCACAATGCGCCAGTATCCACGGAAAGGGCCCTGAACCTCGATACCGTCATCGCCTACCTTGAATCTATGAATGGGCGTACGCTTCAGGCAGAAGTATTAAAAACCGAAAATGAAAGATTGAAGCTTGAAATCAAGGGTCTGAAAAAACGAAATGAAGAGCTCGAGAATAAAATCAGCCATCTCGAACAAAATAGTGGCTTGATGCAGGAAGATTATGAGACTTTGATGAATATCATGAATCGGGCAAGAAAACTCGTTTTGTTAGAGGAAGAGGAGCGCCCGGCAACGAAATTCAAAATGGATCGGAATGGAAATTTGGAAAAAATGGCTGAATGATGAAATAATGTGGAGCGCATGTTTGCCCGACCACATGAGGATGGCCGATACTAAATAAATCGATCGGAAAAGGAGTCTGGAGTAAGGCTCTTTTTCTCCTTATCCAAGTTTCAGTGAATGATAAAATCGTATGAAGTGAACAAAGCCGTTCCTGAACTTACAGGGACGGCTTTCCACATTCAAACATTCAATGAAGCAAATACTTTGTCATTCCGCTCCAACACTCTTGTCAAGTAGGCCTCATATAACGGCCATTCCCCTGGGGAAAGCGTGTCCGAGAATATCCTTCCGCTATGCTCCTTCAATACATTGAGGAACCTGAGCATCACATCCTGGACACTCAATTGCACATCCAGCAATTCCGAAAGGGACGCCATTACAGAAGGGACGATAGCCGGATAAGCGAATTTCGTTTCCGCATTGCCTTTCGCTGCCTCATAAAAACCTTTCACGAGACTGGCGCGCTCGGCCCCGCTTCCATTGACGCACAAATAGATTTGCACCGCTACCCCATTGCGGATCCTGCGTTGGGATATGCCAGCAAACTTTTGTCCATTTATGCTTAAATCATAACTTCCCGGACAGTAGGAGCCGACGATTTCCCTTGCCTCCATCTTGACCGGGAAATCGGCGAACATCAATTGAACAAGCTCCCACATCGCATCGTAGCCACGATTGATTTCAATTTTTTGCTCGTTTTCAGGGAAAATGAGCGAGAGATTAAGGACCCCCTCGTCCAACACGACGGCCAGCCCCCCGGAATTGCGGACAATGGCCTGGAAACCGTGTTCCTCTAAATGACCCAAACCCTTCTTGAGAAAAGGCAGCTTCGTGTCCTGAATGCCCATGACGACGGTTCGATGGTGCACCCACGCCCTAGCTACGGCCACTGAGTTACCTGAACCGACGGAAGCACATAATGTATCATCCATTGCAAAGGATTCCAGAGCCGGGAACTGGGGACCAACGGAAGATTGATCTATCACCCGCCACTCTTGCTGCATTAATAATGAACCTGTTTCACTCATAGAAATCTCCCTTTACATGTTATCTAAGGAACCGCTTATTGGTACTGGGCCGCAAACCCCTGCGCCGCTGTAATGACGGCCAGTTTATATACATCCTCTTCATTGCATCCCCTTGAAAGATCATTCACAGGCCGGTTCAGACCTTGAAGGATCGGGCCGACCGCTTCGAAGCCACCTAAACGCTGGACCATCTTATAGCTGATGTTCCCTGCTTCGAGGCTTGGGAAAATGAAAACATTGGCATCTCCTTGAATAAGGGAATCCGGCGCTTTTTGTCTTGCCACCGAAGGAACGAACGCCGCATCAAACTGGAATTCACCGTCGAGGATGATTTCCCGATCGATTTCTTTCGCTAAATCGACAGCATCGACGACTTTCTGTGTTTCAGGCGAAACGGCAGATCCCTTCGTCGAAAAGCTCAGCAGTGCCACGCGCGGTTCGATATCGAACATTTGAGCAGTCTTGGCACTTTCAATGGCAATTTCGGCAAGATCTTGGGAAGTGGGGTTTATATTAATTGCACAATCAGCGAACACATATCTTTCCTCGCCACGGACCATGATGAAGACTCCCGATGTCTTTTGGACGCCTGGCTTAGTTTTAATGATCTGCAGTGCGGGACGAACCGTGTCGGCCGTGGAATGCGCCGCACCGCTTACCATTCCGTGTGCCAGTTTCATGTGGACGAGCATCGTTCCGAAATAGTTCTCATCCCTTAACATTTCACGTGCTTGTTCGACTGTCGCTTTACCGGCACGGACCTTTACAAACGCTTCTACCATTTCATCCATCATGATGTAATTCTTCGGATCATATATTTCGATTGCATCAAGGGCGATTTTCAATCCCCTGGCCTTTTCGGAAATCAATTCGATATCCCCGATCAATACAGGTGTAACCAGTTTTGCTTTGGCAAGCCTGCCTGCGGCTCCCAAAATCCGTTCATCCGAACCTTCTGGAAAAACGATCTTTAAATTATGACCCATAACTTTTGATTCCAACATTTCAAATAAATTGCTCACTGGCGCTTCCTCCTTTTTAGATACGTTTCCCCTGATTGCACTATGTTTAATCATTGAACCATTCTTTCCTACCCTGCCTTTTTTAGAATACTCCAGCGGCCCGCTAAATTCCAGCCACATCTCAGCACCGAAAACAGTGATGGCGTTTGCGGGTTGACCTAAATTTCCTTATACTGAAACTATGTTATATTAAAGCTATAATAAGACTTAGGAGTGATCGTAATGAGTGAAGCAGCACAAACACTGGACGGCTGGTATTGTTTACATGATTTCCGCCTGATCGATTGGGCATCTTGGAAAACGTTATCAAGTGACGAACGCCAACTAGCCATCTCGGAGTTCCAAGGTTTACTCGATAAATGGAATATGACCCAAAGCGACAACGAAGGCAGCCATGCCCTATATTCCATCGTTGGCCAGAAAGCGGACTTCATGCTTATGTTTGCCCGCCCGACAATGGAAGAATTGAATGCAATCGAAAATGAATTCAATAAAACGAAGCTTGCCGAATATTCCATTCCGGCTTATTCATACGTTTCAGTGGTGGAGCTAAGCAATTACCTTGCAGGAGGAGATGGTGAGGACCCTTATCAGAACCCTCATGTACGTTCCAGACTGTATCCGATCCTGCCAAAGGCGAAACATGTTTGCTTCTATCCAATGGACAAGCGCCGTGAAGGCGATGACAACTGGTATATGCTTTCCATGGAAGAACGCAAAGGCTTAATGCGTTCACATGGCTTGATCGGCCGCAGTTATGCTGGCAAGGTAAAACAAATCATTTCCGGCTCGGTCGGTTTTGACGACTATGAATGGGGCGTAACACTTTTCGCGGATGACGTCCTTCAATTCAAGAAATTAATTTATGAAATGCGTTTTGATGAAGTGAGCGCCCGTTACGCTGCGTTCGGCTCTTTCTTTGTAGGCAATATTCTGCCTGAAGAAAACATAGCCTCTTTCCTCTACGTATAAGATACTTTAGCTTCCGGCTTCCGGAAGCTTTTCTCTTTTTTCACCTCCCTCCTTTTTATTTTCCCCAGCTATGGAATAAATCCAACACACATCCCATACATTTTCAATAGTGATGAATGTAATTTTTACCGGCTCATTCGACGTTTCAGGAAAAGAAAACAAGGCAACGCCTAAATCCAGCGAGGTGAAGGAACGTTACTTCTATTTAGATTACGTTTAGCGGATATCACTTTACCCGCGTAAACCAGGAAAGGCAACGTTATGTATCGCTTAAAATTCATTGTGGGTTTTTAAGCTGCCGGGGATTGTTTCGAGCGGTCGCTATAAATCGCACTGTTGCTTCAAGTACTCGGATTTTCGCCACCAAAATAATCAAAAAGCCTTGAACTTTAGGAGGGAATGCAATGTCACAAAATAATCCTTATGGTAACTACCCGTATGGTGGAAGCCCCTATTACCCGAATGAAAACAATGAGTCCAGCCAGCGGCAGCAGACACCATACCAGCAACAACAGTCTTTTCCGCAGCAAGCCTATCAACAGCCGGCATACCAGCCACAACAGCCAACCATAGCCGGCACGCCGCAGCAGATCCCGATGCCGATGAATCAATCGACATCCGGACCACAGGTACCTGGCATGCTTCCAGTCGAAGCATCATACATCGAAAACATCCTGCGTTTGAACAAAGGGAAATTAGCGACCGTTTATACAACATTTGAAAATAATAAGGAATGGAATGCAAAGATCTTCAAAGGAATCATCGAAGCTGCAGGACGTGACCATTTGATCATAAGCGACCCGCAAACCGGCAAACGGTATTTAATCCCGATGGTGTACTTGGACTACATTACCTTTGATGAAGAAATCGAATACGACTATCCATATGGAGGCGCAGGGCTTGCCACCTATTCGCCAAGGTGAATGAGATGATAAAAAAGGGGCCTCAGAATCGTATCGATTTTGAGGCCCTTTTTCATGGAGATGTTTTTTGATCCTGCCCTTACAAGTACTTATAGGCAGCAATGACCATCAATACCCAAGCTGCCAAGAACGACACTCCTCCAAGCGGTGTGATGGCGCCTAACACCTTGATCTGCGTGACGCTTAGAACGAACAGGCTTCCGGAAAAGAGGATGATTCCGATTAACATAAGCCAGCCAGACCAATTGACTAACGGGCTTGAGATTTTTCCAGCCAATAAACCGATTACTAATAAACCGACCGCATGGAACATTTGATATTGAACGGCCGTTTGCCATGTTTCCAAATATTTATCGGGTATCTTCCCTTCGAGCCCATGGGCACCGAATGCACCTAGTGCGACAGCAATGAACCCATTGATTGCACCTAAAATGATGAACAGTTTCACTATGATTTCGCTTCCCTTCGCTGCTTTTAAAAATCGAATAAAGACTCTCCATTGGCTTCATCCATTTTGACCGGCTCTACATTCGGTGTAGCCGTCATGATGGGCTGAGACAATGTGATTGGCTTCGAAATGCCGCTTCCCACTTTTTCATCAACCATTACTTCACATAAGGCTTTAATGGCAATGACATATCCCTGCACCTTATCCTCTGAGTTTGCCTGCTTTGCCTTCGAAGCAAGCTCTTCGATTTTATCCAGCATTTTTCTTGAAGAAATATCCAAATTTTCCACCTCGTCCATATACAGGTCAAAACTTTCATCACTAGCATAGCAAAAATCAAGCAAGAAAACACCTTTGTAAAACCTACTACTTCATATTTTTCTTGGCTGTAAATTCGAGGCACACCTGCCCCGATGATCTAAACACATCAAGAGACGGCAGGTTTGCGGTTTTGAATGGAAAGGCGCGGCACCCTTTTGGAAAGTTGGGATCCCACGTGACGTAAAAATGACGGCACGACATACAATTCACCCGCTTCATGTTCCTTTTCGACTCATCGCACCCGAGATTTCCCAATCAATGGGCGATTCCCCCATTTCCATAAGAAATTGATTGGTTTTGGAAAACGGTTTGCTGCCAAAGAACCCACGGGAAGCCGAGAGCGGACTCGGATGCACGGATGTAATGATTTTATGGCGGCTTTCATCAATCAAAGGCATCTTTGTTTGTGCCGGTTTCCCCCATAAGATAAAAACGATCGGTTTCTGCCGCTCACTCAGCAGGCGGATGACTTGATTCGTAAAGTTTTCCCACCCTTTTCCCCGGTGTGAGTGCGCTTCTCCTTCACGGACAGTCAAGACGGTATTCAAAAGAAGCACACCTTGTTTTGCCCACTCAACAAGGTATCCCTCATCTGGAATGTCAGTGCCTAAATCAGCATGCAGTTCCTTAAAGATGTTTCTTAATGAAGGCGGAATGCGCACCTCCGGTTTAACGGAAAAGCTAAGGCCATGCGCTTGATCGGGCCCATGGTAAGGATCCTGGCCAAGAATGACGACCTTCACGTTTTCATAGGCCGTATAGTGAAGTGCATTGAAAATAGCGTCCTGATCCGGATGAATGACCTGCTCTTTGTACTCTCGCTTTATGAATTCCCTTAGCTCCTGGTAATATTCTTTTTTGAATTCCTCTTTCAATAGAGGCCACCAATCATTTGTTAATATTTGCTTTTCCATATGCATAGCCCCTTTCTTCTTTTAGACTATATTATAACAAACGAACGGCCTTCGCCTTTTTGATAGACCATGATATATGTTTCTTTATACCCCTTAATTGGGAAAACAGATAGTTAGCAAGCAATTTAACCATGTTGGAGGATTCCCTATGAAAAAATGGTACAAAAGAAAACGATTTTACCTGCTGGTTGGCATTTTGCTTGTCATTACGGCAGTGATCGTCTATAACAGCTACAAGCCCCTTCCCAAGGGCATTTCCTATGAAGGAAAGGTTCATCATGTCGAGGATGTCGACTTCATCTATGACCTTTCCTACCACGATGAACAAGGGAATCTTAAACATGAGCAACGAATTTTTCAAACCATCAATAATGCCATCGAAGAGGCGGATTCTTATATCATAATCGATATGTTTTTGTTTAATGATTTTTATGATGAAAAGGTAAACTTCCCAAAGCTAACCAAGACACTGACGGATAAACTGGTTGCCCAAAAGAAAAAGAAACCCGGACTCCAGGTGATATTCATTACCGATGAAGTGAATACTTCCTATAATGCTTACAAGTTGGATGCGCTAGAAACCATGAAGCAAAATGGCATCGATGTCGTGGTGACCAATTTAGACCGACTTCGCGACCCGAACCCTCTTTATTCCGGCGTATATCGGACCTTTTTCCAATGGTTTGGCGAAGAGGGAAAAGGCTGGATCGTGAATCCAATGGCTAAGACAGCACCAAAGGTCACCTTTCGTTCTTACCTTAGGCTGATGAATATTAAAGCCAACCACAGAAAAGTGGTCGCGACCGAAAAAACGGCGATCATTTCATCTGCCAACCCCCATGACGCAAGCGGATTCCATTCCAATATCGCGTTTCAGATGAAGGGGAATATCATCGGTGATTTCATTAAAGCGGAGGAAGCGGCTTCGAATTTCTCCGGCGGTCCAAAGGCATTCCCGGAATTCAACGAGGCGGCTGAAGATAGAGGACCGATCTCGGTGCAATTGCTCACGGAAGGAAAAATCAATACGCATGTCCTTAAAACGATAAAAGAAACGAGGAAAGGGGACAAAATCCACCTTGCCATGTTTTACATTGCCGATCGTGAGGTGATCGAAGCGTTAACGGACGCCGCTAAACGGGGCGTGAAGATTCAGATGATCTTGGACCCGAATCAAAACGCCTTCGGAAGTGAAAAAATCGGCCTCCCGAATCTCCCGGTGGCCGCCGAATTTGAGAAGCTGGGGGATGAAAATATTTCAATCCGCTGGTACAAAACCGATAAAGAACAGTTCCATACAAAGCTGATGATGATACAAAAGGAAAAGGAAACGATCGTTCTTGGCGGATCAGCCAATTACACCTCACGTAATCTCGATGACTTTAACCTTGAAGCGAATGTTGAAATCCATGCACCAAAAGATGCGGACATTTCTTATGATGTCGCTGACTATTTTCAAAGACTTTGGACAAATCGCAACGGAACATACACGGCCGATTATAGTGAATATCAGAAGGACCTTCCCGTTTTCAAATATTTAACATACCGCATCCAGAAGGTGTTTCGCTTCACCACCTATTAAATTATTTTGTCATAAGATGTTTAGGCACTCGTAAATAAGGTTATATACTACTATAGCTAATTAACAATCACGATAAACAAGATTCCATTTACCTATATTCCAGAGAATCTTACATTAAAATTCAAGGAGGAGTTTATATGTATCAAGTACATGTAGTAGAAAACGGTTTACAAGCAAAGGAAAAAATCGACGAGTTAGTCACTTCAGGATATACGAAGGACGATGTTTACTTGTTCGCTCATGACAAAACCCGTTCGAAGCACCTTACCGAGAATACGAATACGGAAGATGTAGGAATGAAGGAACAGGGCTTCCTCGATACGGTTGGCAATCTCTTTAAATCACGTGGAGACGAGCTTCGTAACCGCATGAGCAACCTCGGCCTTAGCGACATGGAAGCAGAACGTTACGAGGAAGTGCTTGACGAAGGAAAAGTCGTCATCGTCGCTTCTAAATAATCCAACGACATAAGGTAGCATTACCCTATATATAAAAAGCGGGGCCCGTCAACGGGTCCCGTTTTTTACTATTCATTATCCTAGTATACTTTGGTAGGCTGCTTTTGCTTGGATCATATCCTTCGTACCGTGTATCAGCGCCCTGCCATCCTCAAAAATGACCATCCGCACTCCTTCTTTTTCGCAGGAGAGGAGAAAAGGATTGAATTTCACTGCATAGCCACTTCCAACCAGACCTTTTGCCAGCTTCTCGAGTCGCAGCTTAACTGGCTTGGGCGGCCTGACCTGCACAGTGTCCCTTCCGCAAAGGACCGCTGTTTTCGTTGCGTTATCTCCGGTTAAAAAAGGATAAGATCTCTGCTCGCCGCAAGAAAGGCAATCTTTCTTTTTCGCTTTTGTTAATTTCACAGATTGGTATTGATTTCGCCACAGATCAAAGGTAACGAGTGCCGGACGAATCGCTTCCCGATTCCCTGAAAGGATTTTCAAAGCCTCGGCCATTTGGTGGGCCGCCACCATCGTGACCGCCGGTGATATGATGCCCCCTGTGTCACAGGTCATGCCCTGAATGGGGATCGTTTTAAGCAAACAGTGCAGGCAAGGCGTATTTCCGGGAAGGATCGTCAAGGCCATGCCGACACTGCCGACGCATGCCCCATAAATCCATGGAATATGAAGCTTTTGTGACAAATCGTTAATGATCATCCGAGTTTCAAAATTATCGGTTGCGTCCAATATCAAATCAACCCCGCCAAGCTGCTGCTCCAGGTTTTGCGCGGTTGCGTCCATGATGAGGGCATTCACTTCCACTCCATGATCGATCTCGAGTAAATGACGCTTTGCGGCTTCAGCCTTTGGCAGCCTCTCTTCGACATCCCGTTCCGTATACATTTGCTGGCGCTGTAAATTACTAAGCTCCACATAATCCCGATCCACGATGGTGATTTTCCCTACTCCCGCACGGGTAAGGGCCTCGGCGTTTGCAGCCCCCAATGCGCCTGCCCCCAGGAGTAAAACATGCTTCTTTTGGATTTCCAATTGACCCCGCTCACCGATCGGGGCAAATAACGTTTGCCTGGAATATCGTTCTTTCACATCGCCCACCTTATCCAATTCGCTCAGCCCCCGCTTACAGGCGGAATGAAGGCCACTGTATCCCCGTCCGATAAGATCGTGTCATCATCGGCAAATTCTTCATTGACTGCCGTCATTGCGGTTTCAAGGCTCCCTAATTGATAGTCCGCCTTCAATTTTCTTTTCAGCTCGTCCACACTCCAGCCATTTCCTTCTATAGAAATGGACTCTTTTCCTGATTCATCCCTCAATTGGGCAAATAAAAGCACGTTAATCATGGATGTCCATCTCCTTCGGTTTTCCTGATGGATATGGTAAGGTCTCCAACTGGTTCCCGACCCACGTCTCCCCATCTTCCCAATGTTCCTTCTTCCAAATCGGGACAATTTCCTTGATTCTTTCAATCGCATACCGATTCGCCTCATATGCATCGTTTCGATGCGGCGTACTGACGGCAATGACGACTGCGATATCCGTAATATCGAGTTTACCTACACGATGGGTGATCGCCGTTTCCGCTTCAGGCCAACGTTCCTTGATCTCCGCACCGATTTGCTCTAATTTCTTGATCGCCATCGGTTCATAGGCTTCGTAAATTAAGAATAAGGTCTTTTTGCCCTTGGTCATTTCCCGTACCGTCCCAATGAAGGTCGTGACGGCACCTGCATTTCGTTTTACTACTTTATCAATCACTTCCTGAATGACGATCGGATCCTTTGAAATTTTATAATTCATCTCTACCACCCTTTATATCCCATTCCGTTTGCTTAATATGGACAGCTTCTTGATAGTCCTCCCTCGTATTCATATTGAAGAATACGTGTTGAAAACATTCAGGGTTTTCGTGATATAGCTTAAAGTCTTTTTCCCTAATGATTTTCACCGAGATCTTCTCCAGAAAACGGCTCATTTTCAATTCCCGGCTCATCAAACACTCCGTCAGTACAGGGAGACAGGTTTTGTGATAAACCGCAAAAAGAGGCTGGAGCCGCCCATTTATCTCCGGAATGACCGCATCGAATGAAGGCTCGTAATTGGCCATCAATTCATGAATGACAGTGGCACTCACAAAGGGCATATCACAGGCTGCAAGGAAGTGCAGCTGAGTTTGCGAGGCAGTCATACCTGCATGCAAGCCGCCAAGCGGTCCATGATCTTTATGTAAATCAGCAATTAACGGAAGTTGCAGAAAACGATAATCGTCGAATGTATTCGTAATGACCAACACGTTATCGGACACCTTTTTCAGTTCGGATGCCACTCTTGAAATGTTCACATCGCCAGCTATTGTCAGTAATGCCTTATTCTTGCCCATCCGGCTTGATTTTCCACCAGCTAGAAGCAACATCGTCGATTCCATCCGCATCATCCTTCCCTTTTTTCGGTTTAATCGAGCCTACTACGGTAATGCTATACCTACTATGTATCCCAAAAAAGCATCCATTGTATGTAAATAGTTTAATGCAACTTCGAGAATAATGACACCATAGATTGATTGGATCACATCTTGGAATCCTGGTTTCCGATAAACGAAATGCGATATGATACACTTATGAAAAGTGCCCATCAGAGGCACACACTTTACCTCATTTTCAGGCCCGCAGACGGGGAAACAACTAAGTTTTACATAAAATAAATTTTGGTATATTCTAAAAATAGGATATTACCTGGTATGATGATAATATCGATATCTAATTCTCCTGAGGAGGTCACATAATGACTATGAAAAAAGCTATGACAGTTGCTGGATCTGACTCCAGCGGCGGAGCAGGTCTTCAAGCTGATTTAAAGACATTTCAAGAATTCGGCATTTACGGTATGTCCGCTTTAACGACAATCGTGTCGATGGACCCTAAGAATGGCTGGTCCCATAATGTATTCCCTACACCAGTAAATGTTTTGGAGGCCCAAATCGAAACGATTCTATCAATCGGAATTGACGCCATGAAAACAGGTATGCTCGGTTCAGTTGAAATCATCGAACTCGTTGCCCGTAAAATTGACGAGTTGAAATTGGACAAAGTCGTAATCGACCCAGTTATGGTATGCAAAGGTGAGGATGAAGTATTGCACCCTGAAACAGCCGTGGCTCTGCGTGATCTACTCGTTCCGCGTGCAACGGTAGTGACGCCTAACCTTTTCGAGGCTGCCCAATTAGCAGGGACGGCGCCTATCAAAACGATCGATGATATGAAGGCTGCCGCCGAAAAAATACATGCACTTGGTGCAAAATATGTCTTGATCAAGGGTGGAAATAAGCTTGATCTTGATAAAGCCATCGACCTTCTCTATGATGGAAAAGAATTTGAAATCCTTGAATCCGAGAAAATTGAAACAACCAATACACATGGTGCCGGCTGTTCATCATCAGCGGCGATTACAGCGCAGCTGGCTGAAGGAAAAAGCCCGCGAGAGGCCATCCACATCGCGAAAGACTTCATTACAGAAGCGGTTCGCCATTCCTGGAAGATGAATGACTATGTAGGACCGGTCAACCATGGGGCATACCATAAATATGGAAATGCGCAAAACACACAAAAATAAATCATCACGTTTACGGGCCGCTCCAATTCATCGAGCGGCCTTTTTCGCTTTTTTTGATTTTATTTAGTAAAATGGGAAGAAGGAAAAGCTTATCTAGCCGCCCAGTTAAGGAGGAAATTATAGAATGAAACCTATAGACCGCACCGAGGTGCAAAATGCTATTGATTCTTTCGCCGGAAAAGATGTATATCTTCACCTGGAAACGACAAATGGTGCCTATGCCACTCATGTAGATGAAGCCTTCTTTTCGGCAGGTGCTTATATTCGTAACGCTCTTATACAATATGAACATGGCAAGATCGTTGGGGACGGCCCCTACCGCATCGGCTTAAAGCTCAATATCGGCTGGGTATATGCAGAAGGCGTAAACCACTTCGAAGTGGATGAACAAGGAAGGTTGCTAGTCGCAGGTCTTGATTTTTCCGGAAAGCTTGCCGTCTCCATGCAGCTCAGTCCCACACCCTTTGAATGATCCTGACATACCTTTAATCCCATTCCCATTTACCTTTAACCATACTCAATGTAAGTAAACGGAAGGAGAAATATACCTTGGAAAAAGAACGTCATGTTTTAGTCATTTTCCCACATCCCGATGATGAAGCCTTCTCGGTTTCCGGTACGGTTGCCATCCATAGAGAAGCGGGCACACCTGTTACCTATTTATGCTTAACACTAGGAGAAATGGGACGTAATTTAGGCAATCCGCCATTTGCAACGAGAGAATCGCTCCCCAAAATCCGTAAAAAGGAATTGATCGATGCAGCAAATGCGATCGGCATTGAAGACTTACGCATGCTCGGCTTGCGTGATAAGACGATAGAATTCGAGGATGATGAAAAGCTGACGTCCATATTTACCGATGCCATCAATGAATTGAATCCATCATTGATCATCACGTTTTACCCAGGATACAGCGTCCATCCTGACCATGAAGCGACGGCGAGGGCCGTGGTTCGTGCCGTGGAAAGAATCGAGGAAACGAAACGTCCAAAACTTCATTGTGTCGCATTCTCCAACAACTGCATCCAAGAGTTAGGGCAACCTGACATCATCCATGATATCACTGCGGTCGAAGAGAAAAAAGTTGCTGCCGTTACGGCTCACCGTTCCCAAACGGAGGCGATGGTACTTGATTGGAAGGAAAAATTCGAAAATCAGGATGCCGATTTCCTAGAGTGGATACGCAAGGAACGATTATGGACCTATAAATTTTGAAGAAACCGCCCATTAGGCGGTTTCTTTGTTTATGGCATAAAAAAAACGCCTGTTATATACAGGCGGAGAAAGGGGGATACTTTGGAAAATCAATCATATAACTAGCATGCCCTCATTTTTTCATTTTATACTTTAAGCAGACATCCGCTCTTCCGCCTGCAGTTTCTTTCTGCTCGAGGCTTTTTTACCATGTACCAAGAAATAAATTCCGATAAGTATGAATGAGAAACTCGACATGCCGATGAATAACCCTTTGAATCCGGTAAATGGGATAAGGAAACCCAATAGGAACGGGCCAACCCCAATCCCGAAATCATACATGGTGAAAAACGTGGAAGTGGCCAAACCCATCCGATTTGACGGTGCCTCCTTGATGGAAATCGCTTGGCAGCTTGATTGGAACGTACCATACCCAACACCGATAAAAGCACCGGCTACCAGAAGCGTGATTCCATGATGGGATTGGCTGAGGATGACCATGCCGACCGCATAAAAAATCAAGGCCGGATAAATCACCGCATTCTCCCCCTTCACATCAAACATCCGTCCTGTAAACGGTCGCGACGCAAGCAGGAATACGGCAAATACGACGAAGAAAAAGCTTGCGGCATCCATCAAATTCATTTCCTTTGCAAACGATGTTAAATAAGACAAGATGCTCGAATAAGTAAATCCGGCAAATCCGATGAAAATGGCAATCGGCAGGGCACTTTTTTCAAAGTAATCACTGATCTTAAACCCTTTTCGTGATGAAACTTTGCCCTTTTCGCCTTCTGGCACATTCATGAACAACGAAGCGACTAAAGCAAATGCGGCAAACACCGAGGCAGCATAGAAGATGATTGAATAACTAAAATGCTGGGTGATCAGCAAACCGATAAACGGACCGAAAGCCATGGCCAAGTTTGTACTCATCGCAAAATACCCTGTCCCCTCCCCACGCCTTTCATTCGGAATGATATCTGCGGCAATCGTTCCGGTTGCAGTCGTCGCAAGACCAAAAGCGAAACCGTGAATAAGCCGGTCGATCAATAGAAGAAACAAACCATTGACCATGAAATAGCCAATCGAAGCTAACAAAAATAAAATCAAGGAACCAAAAAGCATTTTTTTGCGGCCGACCTGGTCAATTTTCTTCCCGGCAACCGGTCTGACCAGCACAGCCCCAAGGACAAAAATACTTGAAGCGAGTCCCGCCTGGGCTTGAGACGCATGGAATTGATCGATCGTGTAAATCGTCAATGTCACCATCAACACATAAAAAGTTAAAAAGAGAAAAAAGTTCGCTGAAGACACAATCAGAAAATCTTTCGTCCACAGCTTTGGTTTTTGATTCATGTAAAATCCTTCTTCCTTACAATTGTTTTAATTTTTCCTTCAAGAATTTCAAGGTTTTTTGCGTTACCTCAAGATCCTCTTCGGCCATACCACTCAATAATTGGTGCTCAAATTCCTCCACCACTTTTTTGGCCTCTTGAAAAGTCCTTTTACCGGACTCCGTTAACTGTATTCTCCGTTCCCGCTTATCTTTCCCGGGTATTTGTTCGATTAAATCACGTTCCTCCAAACGGTTCACCGTCCGTGTAACCGTCGGCTTCTCCACATCGAGATAGTTGCTGATTTCCACAAGCGTCGAACTCCCATATTGATTCAAATAAAAAACAATCAACCACTGAGAATGAAAAAGATCAACCTTAGCCAATTGTTCGTTCAACTTTTTTGTAAATGACCTCGAGAACTGTAAATTTTGATGAAAAAACCCATCATGGAAGGGCATAGGTATTCCTCCTGTAAAGTAGTTACCTAGGTAACTATACAATATTTCTTTATTAAAGTCCAGCCTCCAAACGAAGAATCCGAGCCCTGAACACAACTTAACAGCAGGTTCTTGATCAAATGTTCGTTTTGACTGATTGCGGATGATTCGGGATGGTTACTCGGCAGACGATAACCATTGTCGGTTCGGGGCGGTTTCTCGGAAGTTGCTTGCGAATATCGGGAATTCACTCGGCGAATTTGGGACTTTTACTCGCCAATTTGACGACTTTACTCGCCAATTTGGGCGTTGCCTCGAAATGTGAGGCGGGTTCTCGGAAAGATATCGCTTTTCACACGCTTTTTTGCTGTTTCGCGCCAATTTCTGGCGTTGCTCATCAATTTGACGCGGTTTCTCCGCATGACTACTGCTTATTTTCACGATTTCAGCGCGTTACTCACCAATTCATGCAGCAGCAGGAGCCCCCGCCATTGGGCGAGGGCTTCACGTGTAACAATAAAAATCGGTGTAGGTAAGCGTTCGCACAACTGCGGGCATTTTTTCGCTGCCTCTATTAGCGGGGGCCTGAATCCTTCAGGGCATATTTCCTTCTAATTGGGATAGGGGCAGACGATAAAGTTTATCATCTGTTTCATCGGGATTTCCTCGTCCGTCCGTATTGTTACTTATGAAGTATAGGAATTCTTCATCCACGAAGACATCGCGGATCCGCCCGGCATTCGTGATGATATCCGTCATTTTGCCGCTCTTGATATCGTACTGCTTAAGCGATTCACCTCTTAAGGCTGCAATAAATAGCTTCCCATCAAAATAGGCCAGTCCGGAGGGGGCCCAAGTGTTTTCGCCTGAGTGGATCAATGGATTGATCATATCCGGTTTTTGCTGATCACCTTCAATCTCCGGCCAGCCATAGTTCTTGCCTGGATCAATTTCATTTATTTCATCATGAGCGGACTCTCCGTGCTCGCTTTCATATAACTTCCCGGCATCATCCCAGGCCAGTCCTTGCGGGTTGCGATGGCCATACGAATAGACGTACGAATTTGCGAAAGGATTATCTTTAGGAATGGTGCCGTCTGGATTCATGCGCAAAATCTTCCCGCCTAATGAAACAGTATCTTGTGCGATTTCCGGTTTCTTGGCATCCCCTGTTGTTGCGTAAAGCATGCCATCGGGGCCAAGCTTGAGGCGTCCGCCGTGATGGTAGTCACCGCTTGGTATTCCATCGATTAACGTTTCTCGCTCCAGCCATTTATCATTGTCCTTTTGCAGGGAGACGATTCGGTTGATGGAATTCCCACTGCCATCTTCGTACGTATAATAGGCGTAGGCTCGCCTGCTTTCAGAAAAGTCGGGCGTCAATAAAAAACCAAGCAGTCCAGCTTCCGCTTTTGAAGATAATGTTTTCTTAAGCTCGACCGGTTGCCGTGTCAGCTTGCCCTTGTTCCATTCCACGATGGAGCCTGTCCGTTCTGAAACATACATCGCACTCCCAACCTTTTGGATCGACCATGGGGAATGCAGATTCGTCACGAGTACTTCAGGATCTTGACCAAGCGTGCCCGCCACTTCTTTATCAGGCTTTGGATCGGTTTTGCTGTCCTCTTCTTTGCCATTACAACCTGCCAGAGTCAATGCAGCCATAAGGAAATATAGAAGCCATCTTTTCAAACGCCTTTCCCCCTTCGATTCGTGAGTTTAATAGGCTGACTGTTTGAGCACCTTCAATATTGCCTGCGCTACACCTGATTCATCATTCTTGCCTGTCACTTCATCACACAGTTTTTGAATGTCGAGCGGGGCATTTCCCATGGCCACAGCCAAGCCTACCCGTTCAAACATGGATACATCATTATAATTATCGCCGATGGCCATCGTTTCCTGCATGGAACCGGATTTTTCCTTCACATATGCTTCGAGCGCCGTACCTTTTTGGGCTTCCGTACTCATGATTTCCACATTTTCACGTCCTGATGAGGTGACGGTGACTCCACCTTGCCCGTTCAATTTCGAAGCAACTTGATTCAATAAATCTAAATCTTTGGAGAAGCTGAGGATTTTATAATATTCCACATTAGAATGGCTGAATAGCTCGGAATAGTCGGAGATCGATGTAACTTGTCCAAGCTGCAAGCGCTCCTCTGCGAATTTCCTCATTCTCTCGGCATCCATCTCGGGATTGGCCGTTACGAATATGTCCACCAAAACGGATATTGATTTTTCGTAATTTTTGGAATAAATCCCCTGGCTCGTATAAATTTCGAAATAAATCCCTTGTTCCTCAAGGATTTCAGCGACCATTTTTGCAGTGGCAGCAGACATTGGATTCGAAGCGGCAATCTTTCCTTCCTTTGTGAACAAGGCCGCCCCATTCACAGAGATGACAGGGCAATCGATATTCGCTTCATCTAAAGCGAACCTTGCTTCGACGTATGATCTCCCAGTGGCGATGATCACTTCCACCCCTTCTCTTTGTGCCTTCTGGATCGCCTCTTTATTTTCCACACTGACCTTTTGCATTTTGTTTAATAATGTTCCGTCCATGTCAATCGCAATCGTCTTTATCAATTCAACCGGCTCCTTTATTACAATATAATCCCTATTCTAACCGAAAGAGCGTCGATAAACACGTTTTACAACCTTGCAGTGAATATTGATCGAAAAAATATAAATAAACTGCACCTGATAAGGAGAGGTGCAGTTCAATTTTTTAATGCAGGATCGTTTGGCTGTCAATCGCCTGCGCCCGTTCAATGATCTGTTCATGAATGTCACTACGAATGTCATCTATCGCAGTAAAGTCCATGGCTTTCACATAAATTTTTTCAAGTTCGTCATGCAGCTCTTTTGCTTTGGCCAGGCTTGCTGTCGCTTCATTCATCTTCTCCCTGTACCTGGAGGAAACATCCTTGATCTGATCGGCATAAATTTCATCCGTTCCCGGCAGGATCGCCGTTTTATATATATCGATGATCTCATCACCTTCGCAGCTCGGAAAATATTCATGAGGAGCTGTGCTGTCGAATATGGCGATACCTACCTCGCGGACGATGACCATGTCCAGGCTATGCGGATCGAAACCGCAATGATACACCTCCACATCGAAGCCCCTTTGCTCCGCAGCCTTTGCAATCTTTTTCAGCATCGTCGATTTTCCCGAACCGGGACGCCCTTTTAAAAAGTAGCGTTTCTGTACGCCCTCCGTGATATTCGGTATGAAATCGACCGCTCCCTTTGGCGTGGCGGCACCTAAAAAACGATGACGAACATCCGCCTTCTTATTAAGGACGATATCTCGATAAAAGCCTTCTATCAATTTATTGGTCAGCCCATTCAATTTAGCGAAGTCGATGTTTGCCTTATAGATGTCCTCCCATTCATCATGTATCTTCAATGCTTCGGAGAAAAGGGCATAGGCCTTCTCGAAGCTTTTGCTTCTCGCATTCGTCAGCCTTATGATGGACGCTCTTTCCGAAGCGAGCTGCTGTGAATTCCAGGCTGACCCCAAATTGACATATTCCTCTACAGCCCCTGGTGCCTTCGGTTCAATCACATGCGGAGCGGTCCCATCCACAAGACCGATTTTCAAAGCCGGTATGATGACCCCATCGATGGAATCATTATCGGAAGAACAATGTAAATACTCGATATCAAAGTTTTTATCCAGCCATTCCTGGCCGATTTTTTTCATGATGGTCGATTTTCCCGAACCAGGTCCGCCTTTTAAAATGAATAATCTTTCCAAACCTGCCAAATTCGAATCATATAAACTATAAAAACCTTTAGCGGTATTGCCGCCGGCGAAATAATGCATCACTTTTCCCGTCACTTCCACACTCTCCCTCACAATAGAAATGTGATCTTCAAGACAGCGTATGCGGCAAAAATCAAATAGGTGAATGCCCAAGGATGCCATTGTCCTATTTGATAAGAGCGACGGACTCCGCCTGCGTGATTTCGAGGAAATCTGCCGGATTCAGGACAATCTGGGTGCCGATCCTCCCCGCGCTTACGATGATTTCAAACAAGTTCGATGCACTTTCATCGATGAAGGTCGGGTATTGCTTTTTCATGCCGATCGGTGAACAGCCCCCCCGTATGTAGCCGGTGTTTTTTTGAAGGTCCTTGACGGCGAGCATTTCCATTTTTTTCGCTCCTGCCGCCTTGGCCGCTTTTTTCATATCCAGTTCGGCCGCTACTGGAATCACAAAAACATAAAGCTGCTGCGGCCCGCTATGGGTAACGAGCGTTTTAAAGACGCTTCCAGGCGCCTTTCCGATTTTTTCGGCGACGGTAATTCCATCGATCTTTCCATCACGTGCATCATAACTCATCATCCCATATTCGATTGAATGGTTATCAAGAATTCGCATTGCATTCGTTTTACTGGCTCCCATATGACATTCCCCTTATCTTTTTTACCATCTTATCAAAAACAAAAGCACAGTGCTTATGCAGCTGTGCCTTTCCTTCACGTTCATTCCAAATGGCGTCTTTGAAATTCGGCAATGCGGCTGTAGTCAGCCTCCAATTGCCTGCTCACGGATAAATAGATCGACATCAGCTCTTCGTAAACTTTAACGTTAGCCTCGATCGGCACAAGCTCATCCGTATCGCCTATCATCCCTTCCACTTCATCGAGGCTTTCGATTTCCCCTAAAGCATAAAGCCCAAGCACGGCTGCCCCTAAGCTAGAACTTTCAAAGCTTTCAGGGATCGTCACGTTCTGATTGAAGACATCAGCCATGATTTGACGCCACAGCTTCGAGCGGACAAACCCGCCACTTGCATGGATCTTCTCGGGTGCGCCAGCCAGTTCCCTTACAGCAAGGAGGACACTATAGAGGTTATACATCACGCCTTCGAGTACCGCCCGGACCATATGATCACGTGTATGGTGAAGGGCCAATCCAAAGAAGGAGCCCCTTGCATCGGCACTCCATAATGGCGCACGCTCCCCAGCCATATACGGGTGGAAAATGAGCCCATCCGATCCAGGTGCAATAGTCGAGGCCATATCCGTCAAAATTTCATAAGAATCCAGTCCGGAAGCCTTCGCTTTTTCAATTTCGACACGGCCAAATTGATCTCGAGCCCAGCGGAAGGTGATGCCCCCGTTATTGACCGGCCCGCCGATCACCCAATGATTTTCAGTAAGAGCGTAACAGAAGGTCCTGCCTTTTGGATCAGTAAGCGGGCGATCACTGACGGTCCTTACTGCACCGCTCGTGCCGACCGTGATTGCCAGGACCCCTGGCTTGATGGCATTTTGCCCTAAGTTGGCAAGTACGCCATCACTCGCACCGATCACGAACGGGGTGCCTTCCTGAATGTTCATGGCTGCGGCCAATTCCGTACTTAAGCCAGAAAGGACCTGTGTTGTCGGGACAAGCGCCGGCAGCCTGTCCGCATCGATTCCGGCAATGCTAAGTGCCTCTTCATCCCATTTCAGCTCATTCAAGTTGAACATACCCGTTGCGGAAGCTAGCGAGTGATCCATCACATACTCATTGAAGAATTTATAAAAGATATATTCTTTGATTCCGATGAATTTGTATGTATCTTCAAAAATGTCCGGATGCTCGTTTCTTAACCACATGATTTTCGTAATCGGGGACATCGGGTGAATGGGGGTCCCTGTCCGATGATACAATTGCATCCCTTGTTCCGAGGCCTTCAATTGCTCTGCATAAGCAACACTTCGGTTATCTGCCCAAGTCATGCTATTCGTCAGCGGCCTGCCGTCCTTCCCCATGGCGATCAAGCTATGCATCGCTGAACTGAATGATAGGAAGCCCAGTTCGTCCTTGCCCACTTCACTTGCTATCATCACTTCGGCTATCGCCAGGATGACCGCTTTATATATTTCCTCGGGGTCTTGTTCAGCAACGGACGGGGTAGGGCTATGAAGGGGATATCCTTTCGAACATGATTGGACGACCTCCCCCCCTTTTGAAAAAAGAACGACCTTCGTACTTGTCGTGCCGATATCGATGCCCATCATATAACCTGCCATACTAACATCATGCTCCTTCCTCTTAAACGATTGAATTCAATAGTAAAAATGGAAGCTGTGGAACGATTGCTATGATCGAGTCCACAACCATTAAGATTTTTTTCATTTGTGAAATATCCTTCATTTAATACCAATAATTTCATCTTAACACACGCTGCAGAAGGACGGGCATTACGGATCCGATCTGGATAACACGATGAGTGATCCCTGAACCGCTTTACTAGAGTATCCATATCTATCATTTTTTAGAGGCGGCTCGCAATTTCAATGAAAAAAGGAGCAGCGAATCCGTTCATGATGAACTAAACCCGATGCCCCATCTATTCTGAAGTGCTGTCATTCACCAATAAAAAGAGGCCCTGCTTTACGCTTGATTTCTTCCTCCAAATATAAGGGATAAGCAAGAAGGAAGCAGGTGGATGGGCCGGATGATTTTTCGATATCGACTCTATTGCTTATACAATCGGGAACACCTTCCCCGCTTCGGTCCAGGTGCTTCCATTCATAGGCGATTCCCTTCGATCCGATTGGAAGCGCCTCCACTCCTTCAAGCTCACAAAGACTTTTATATAAGGATAGAGGGGCAACCCATTCTTGCTGTTTCAGCACGTCCTCCCCGACGAGCGGCCTGCCGATGAGGGCCATTTTCCGTGAATGGTTTGGTTGCATTGCCAGGTCATTCCTTCGCTTGCCAAGGACGATGAGACCAAGAGCCGATTGAAGCAGCGGCATGTTCGTTTCCGTGCTTCCCGTAATCGGAAGATCCAGACCCAATTCGTCCAAGCCTTGCATGATACCTTTGCTCAAGCCCTCCCAAGCTTCATCGCCGCAAAAATTATGGAGGACGACCGATATGGGAATTCCGCCAACGCTTAAGCATTCCATGACGGCCACCCTGAAGGAATAATAGCCGACGATTTCATATGGAACCTGAACAAAATCGTTTTCCTTCAGTCCTATTCCGCCACTATTGTCACTTGATAGTATCAATGATTCCGATTCGGAGAATGGCAAAACCAAGGAATCACTCATGATATCGATCCATCTTTAAGAATCGATTTTCTCAAGATAGGCTGCAAGCGGGGCAGTAAAAGGGCCGCCAAGGCAATATTTATCGCCGATGCAGCTGTTAATCCCGGCACTGTCAGCATATAGAATCCGGGACTGACCAGAAACACAAACGGCAGGCCCAAAATGAATGAATTGCCGATAAAAAAGAGGAAATAGGCGGACAGTTTTTTTCCTTGTATGAATAAAACGCCAAACATCCATACGAGCACGGCCATTTCAGCCATGATCAAAAAGTGAAATGGCCCCAATGGCAGGCCGCCGATGAACGCTGAAATGATATGTCCAAGTCCCGCTACGAGCGCTCCCGATACCGGGCCGAGGATGACAGCCGCCAAAAGGGCCGGAAAACTGTCCAAGGCGATACTGCCGATCGGGGAAGGGATTTTGAGCATCGCCCCCACGGCGGATAAGGCAATGAATAAAGCGATCACACTGATTCTTCTTACGTCCATGTTACTCCTTTTCCTTTCTTTTCCCTCCACGGAATACATTTGCACTGCGGATGTATTCCACATCTTTCACACCTAGCCGGAAGTTGATGACACGTGCTACCGCAAAGAAGTAATCCGATAAACGGTTTAAATATTGAAGCGATAAAGGGGAGACGGCTGCGCCCGACTTGATCAAGGAAACGACCAATCGTTCCGCCCTTCTAGTAACCGTACGGGCGATATGGATGGTTGCTGCCGCTTTCGATCCGCCTGGCAAAATGAATTTTTCCAATTCCGGCGCTTCGACGATGAACGCGTCAATCCGTTCTTCCAAATACGTAATCGCCTCATCCGTCAGCTTTTGCGGGGCCTTCTCGGATACCGTCGCCAGATCACCGCCACAGTCAAATAACTCATGCTGGATTTTCTCGAGATCTGCCAGTACATCGGCAAATAGCGCTGCGTCCAATTCAGCCACCGCAAGGCCGATATAGCTATTCACCTCATCGACCGTTCCATATGATTCGACCCGGATGTCGTCCTTGTCAAGGCGCCCCCCGATAACACTCGTTTGTCCTTTATCTCCTGTACGCGTATAGATTTTCATTCCAATTGCCTCCTCTATTTTATTCGCTGGTTAATTCCATACCAGATGATATCAACCCGGCTCGATAAGGATGCCACATCCTGATAGACCCAGCCGCAGGCATCACGCCAGCGACGATCGGTTGCTTTCATCGGCACGATTCCTTTGGATAGGTCAGAGCCGATGACGATGCAGCTGCGTTCAGCCCTTTCCTTCTCCCATATTCGCCAGTCGGCGATGATTTCCTGCCATTTTTCGCGAATTGAATCAGTCGTCATCTTTCTGGCATCCGCCTGAATCCAGCCATCCAAGCCTTGCAATACGACGGTCTTGCCTTGGAAATCCTTTCGCCTTGGCTGTTCTTTTTGATAACCGGAAAGCCACAGGACCTCACTCTCCAGTTCATACACCCGCTTTACCCATTCAGATTTTCCATTATAGGCACCGCCTGTAACAAAGTGCATCGCTCACCCCTCCTTAAACTGTTCCGGTCCTTCCAAATCAGCTCATAGCCCCTGCCGTGGGATATGCCCCAATCGAAAAAAGCCTTCTCCGCCGGGGCAAAGCGGACCAATAAATCCCGGATCACCCCGCCATGGGTCATTAAAACATAAGGGCCTTCCTCATCGGCCATCCATTCGTTCCAGCCATTTTGGACCCGTTCCGAAAATTCCGGGTAGCTTTCCCCGCCAGGCACCATGGCCTCCATGGGGTGTTCCAGCCAATCCAGATATTTGCTATCACGCTTCAATTCATCGTATGTCCGCCCTTCCCAATGACCGAAGTTCATTTCGCGGAAGGAGCGGTTTTTGATAATTTCAGCATCCGGAAACAGCAGCCTTGCCGTTTCCACACAACGAGGTAAATCGCTCGTATGGATTTTTTCGTACATGGGGTAAGAACCCCTTAAAGCCTGAATTTGCTTCTCTCCTTCTGCACTTAAAGGTGAATCGCTCCAGCCTAGATAGGCTCTTCGCTCATTCGCTACTGTCAGCCCATGGCGAAGTAGTGTAATAGCCACAGAATCAGCCATAACCAAAGCTCAACCCCTTCCACGGATGCCCCCAAGACATCCCCGGTTATCCCGCCGAACCAGCTGTTGATTTTACGTTTGAGATAAAGCAGGAAAAGTAGCGCTGCCAAGCACATGATAACAAGTAGGGCAACAAGCTTAACATCGATGACCAAGGCCGCGGCCAGGCTCGCAAGGAGATACAGTCCGTATATGGGTAAACTGCTCTTCTTTACCGCCTGTTGAAAAAATGCGCCCAGCCCTTCTTCTTTAGCAAGCGGCATCCGGATCAGTAAATAACCCATCACGCATTTGCTCAAGAGCGGCAGAGCGATGATCAAGAAGTAAGTCCATTCATTGGCCCGTTCGACGATTTCATAGATGAAGAGAAATCTCGCGGCCAAAAGTACGATGACGGAGATGACACCGAATGCACCTGTTCTCGAATCCTTCATGATCTCCAATCTGCGCTCTTTATCCTGATAGGAAAAAAAAGCATCGCTAGCATCGATCCAACCATCAAGGTGCAGGCCGCCCGATAACGCAATTGTCAAAAACCAAAGGAAAAAGGCAATCGCAAGGGATGAAAACGGCGTCCACTCCACTAGCACATATAAGGCTCCGCCCATGATCACACCTAGTAAAAGGCCTACCAAGGGAAAGGTTTGAATGGCCCGGTGCATATATTTCCTTTCCATCGGAAGCTGCTTTTTGATTGGAAAAACCGTAAAGAACTGCAGGTTGATTAAAAATCCGATCCATCCGTTCATGCCTGTTTTCCTCCCTTCATCTGCAACGGAATCCCCGATTCAACAAGATACGCCTCATCCGCCTGTCCTACGATCGTTCGATGGAGCTTGCCAAGCATCCTTCCGTATATATGCAGCAATTCATTTTGGAAAATCGGTTCCTGGACCACTTCATTGCTGACGATGATCAAGCAGCCCGATTGTTGTCTTAGCTCATCGATGGCGCTGATGATTTTTGCCTGAATGCTATGTAAAAATTCCGCTTCAAGCGGAACTCCAGGACCGAAAAGTTCATGATCGAGCAAGGTTGTCAGGCAATCGAGCAGGATGATGGAATCGGAATCTATTTTCGCTGCGATTCTAGTAATATCCGTTGCATATTCAGAGGTCTGCCAAGCGATCGGGCTTCTTTGCCTGTCTTTTTGGTGCCTTAGGATGCGTTCCCCCATTTCAGCATCACTGCCACGCCCGCAGGCGAGGTAATGCAAGTTCCCCTCCATCAGGCGTGCATATTCCAGCGCTTTTCTTTCTGCAAAACTGCTTTTCCCGCTGCGGACACCGCCAGTTACAAAGCAGAGCCTTGCCTTTTCCACTGCCTTACCCCCTCCATCAGCGCCTCGTTATCACGTTCATCCTTCACTGCAAACCTGAGCCACATTCCGTCCACCCCGGGAAAATTATCGGTATGACGCGGGACGATTCCTCTTTTCAGCAAAAAGGGAAACAAAGAGAGCGTTTCATCTTTCAGTAAGTAAAAATTGACCGTGCTGTCGGAGACTGTTACTCCAAGCTCCCGATAAAACCGGGATAGTTTCTGTTTTTGTGATTGAATATATTCTCTTGTTTCACTTATATATGCCTCTTCTTCTAGACAGATTCTGCCCACTTCCAATGCGACTTGGTTGACGCTCCAATGCGGTTTATAGCTTTTCACCGTCTTGATGATGTTCGATTCGGCAAGTAAATAGCCTAGTCTCAAGCCCGGAATCGCAAAGATTTTCGTCATCGACCTTAGAACAAGCAAATGTGGAAATCGGTTGATTAATGGCGCATACGTAAAGGCGTCCTCGGTAAAATCATAAAACGCCTCATCGATGACAACCAGGCAATCCGCTTTTTGGCATTCGCTGATCAATTCCATCACAGCCCCACGGTCAAATGACACGCCCGTCGGGTTATTGGGAGTGCAGAGGAAAACCGCATCATATTCACGTAATCTCGGAATCAAGCGAGCCACATCCAGCTGCCAATCAGGAGCATCAAGCTGGTGGAAGTCGACCTCACAACCAGCTGCCAAACAAGCTTGCTCATATTCCGCAAAAGCCGGCTGGATGATCAACACCTTCCGATCGGTCAAAATGCTGGCCACCAACATGATGATCTCTGCACCACCGTTCCCTACCAAAACCGATGCCATGGGAAGCGCTTCTTTCTCTGCAATCGCTTTTGTCAGTTCAACGGCATGGGGGTCCGGGTAATGCATGACCCCTTCAAAAAAACCGGACCATCGTTCCTTGATTCGCAAAGGCGGTCCCAATGGGTTGATGTTTGCGCTGAAATCGATGATCGATCCAGGCATTTCGATTTCCAGCGCTTCGTAAAGATAATGTGGATTAGAACCATGAGATGGTAATTTCAAATGCAATTCCCCCCAGCCAAAGCATCAGTAAAAATAGAAAAGACGATCGATGCATGATGGCAATCGTTTTTGGTATATGTTTTGCCTCCAGCGGAACAAGCGGAACACCCATGCGCGCCCGGTCAGAAACTACTCCTTTGTACATATTGAGCCCGCCAAGCTGCACACCCAAAATCGCCGCTACGGCTGCTTCACACCAGCCGCTATTCGGACTTGGATGTTTCTTCGCATCACTGAATAAGATCCTCCATCTGCCCTGAAGATCATGATGGCTAGACTTCGAGCATACTAGCATCAAAAATCCAGTGAGACGGCTGGGAAGGTAGTTCGCGATATCATCGAGCTTTGCCGAAGCCCAGCCAAATTGGCCATATTTATTATTATTGTAGCCAACCATCGAATCACACGTATTGATTGCCCTGTATACCATCGCAAGCGGCGCCCCGCCAACCGCTGCCCAAAACAACGGGGCCGTTACTCCATCACTCGTATTTTCAGCTACGGTTTCAACAGTGCCCCTGACTATTTCGGACTCATCAAGCATGTCGGTATCACGGCCGACGATATAGGAAAGCTTAAGCCGCGCTTCAGGAAAATCCCTTTCATTCAGCGGACGGCACACCTCCATTCCAGCCTGCTTCAAACCCTTTTGGGCAATCGTAGTGGAAATCACGGCAGCTTCCCAAATGATTCCCGCCAGCGGATGGATAAGATAGGCCAAATAAACCGACAGACCTGTAAGCAATAGTACCGTCGTCAAGACGATAGCCAGCATGAACAGTCCATTTCTTTTCTTATGTACGCCTTCATTGAATGTGCGATCGAGCTTGCTTATCATCGTTCCGATCCATTTGACTGGATGCGGCCAATTCGGCGGATCTCCTATTATCAAATCAAGGAAAAACGCCAGCGTAACGGCAAAAAGGTGATGATAGATCATAATGCCTCATTCCGTTTACGACTATTCCTTATTGCTTCGGCGGTACAATCATATACTCCGCGGCTGATCAGCTTCCCTAGCGGGGTGATGGTTCCTGCATATTGAAGCTTCTCCCCTCTTTGTGTCGCTGCAATCGAGATGCTATCGGTCGATGTTCCTGTCGCATAGGTGTTCGTCACCTTGTCCAGCACCTGCAAATCATGAAGCGCTTTTACTTTTGCCTCGGTCGCGGTAACGATGCTGTGAATGAACGCTTCTTCTGCCAGGTGGCCATTTACGAATATCCATGTATTGATGGTCCCTGGCGCAGAACTCCAGGAGTGGCGGTCCGCTAATGAAGCGTCGATCGCATTGCCGACTCCAGCCGTCACGATGATGAAAACCGAGAAACCTTCCGCTTTTACTAATTGGAAGGCAGCCGTATCAAGGAAGACTGCCGTCATCATCCCTACCGTTTCCTGCGGATCGATGTTATTGGCTTTTAAATAATCCGCCATTTCCGCAAGATGGTCGGCGCAATCATAATCGTGATGGACGTGCCTATTCACGAAATATCGATGCCAGCCCATCCCCGATCCAGTCACTCCAGAAGACATCGTTCTAAGGGGATTGGGGGCATTCAACCGGATCATCTCCCGCCCGACCGTCAAATGGGATTCATTGATTTCGAATGGTTCGTAATCGCTGCCATGCTTTTGGGGAACGATGAACATTTGCGGCTTCGGAAGTGCAGGATGCGGATGCTTTTCAATCGTCGTACGATAGACTTCCTGGATCCGGTCCTGTTGAAGCACTTCATGAGGGGCAGCAAGGGCTTGGATTTTCCCTTTTGCAAGCAGCAAGAGCCGATCACAATATAATCCAGCCAGATTCAAGTCATGAAAAATCGATATGACGGTCAATTCCTGCTCCTTTGCCATCTTCCTCATCAAATCAAGAAGTTCCTTTTGATACGATAGATCCAAGTGGTTCGTCGGCTCATCCAAAAAAAGTACTTCAGGCTCCTGGGCCAGCGCCTGGGCCAGCAAGACCCGCTGTCTCTCCCCTCCTGATAGCCGTTCGAAATGAAGATCCTGGAATTCGGCCACTCCCGTTTGTTTCATCACCCGTTGGACAATCCTTTCATCCTCCTCAGACCAGCTGTGGAACCAGCCTGTTTGATGGGCGTACCTCCCAAGCGAGACCGTTTCCTTCACCGTATACGAAAAAGCTAACGAGGAATGTTGAGGAAGCACCGCAATGACCCGTGCAAGCTGTTTTGCCGAATAATCCTGCAAATCTTTTCCTTTGATCCGTATGCTTCCTTGCTTGTAAGCGAGCACCCCGCTGAGCATACTCAACAGCGTCGTTTTTCCGCTGCCGTTTGGACCGAGGATCCCGAATAGTTCTCCTTTTTGAACGTCGAAAGAGATGGAATCCAAAACGCTTTTGTTATCATATCCACCTGTTAACCCTTTAACTTCAAGCATCCGTCCTACCCACTCTCCGTCTCCTTAATAAAATGAGGGCAAATGCAGGTGCCCCGATCAGTGAGGTGATGACCCCGATCGGCAGTTCCGACGGGGCGATGATCGTCCGTGCCACAAGATCTGCCAAAATCAAGAACCCGCTTCCTACCAGCAATGATAACGGAAGCAGATGCCTATGATCTGGCCCCCATATCCTCCGGACCAAATGGGGAATCACCAGCCCTACAAAGCCGATCGTGCCTGAAACGGCAACCGCTGCGCCCGTCAATATCGAGCCCGCGATCAGGATCCACATTTTCCGCCTCTGCACGTCGACACCTAAATGTTTTGCCCGGTCCTCCCCGAAGGTCATCGCATTCAATTCCCTCGTATTCATGATCAGAATCAACGAGCCAATGATGAAAAACGGCAGAATGATTCCGATATAATTCCACCCGCGCATGGACACGCTGCCCATGAGCCAGCCGATGATTTGTCTTAATTCCTCCCCCGTCAACGCAATCATCAAGGATATGAAGGCGCTTAAAAACGAGCTGAAGATGATTCCGGTCAAAATGATCGTTTCGACCTTCATCGATCGATCCATTTTTTTTGCGAATGTCAGCACACAAAAAATCGTAATCACGGAACATAAGATGCTCAATGCAGGAAGCGTATATAAGCCGATGAACGGGAGTGATATATTCAGGAATAACGTCACCACTGCCCCGACTGATGCTCCTGACGATATCCCGAGCGTGTAGGGATCGGCAAGCGGATTCCGGAGCAGCCCCTGAAATGCCGCACCCGCGATCGCCAAGCATGCCCCGACCAAACCAGCAAGCAATACACGCGGCAAACGGATGTTCATCACGATATTCGTCAGCATCACATCGGGATCAGCGGAAATCGGCAAATGAAAAATCTCCTTGCCGATTATTTGCATAAGTACGGGGATCGGTACGGACACCGAACCGAATGAGATGCCGATCGTACTGGCAAAAAGTAAAAACAATGACGCAAGCAAATAAGCAAGCGCCCATTTAGTTGTCAAATACGTTCGGATAGATTGATTTGGCAAGTTCCTCTACTCCCTCTATTAAACGTGGACCTGAACGGGTCACCAAGTCGGAATGGACATCAAAGACTTGGGCATTCTTAACCGCCGTTACGTCTTGCCACCCTTTTCGGCCCGTCACTCCACTTACCGGGTCTTTTGTGTAATAACCATAAGTCGTAATGATGACATCCGGATTGGCTGCAATCATCGACTCTTCATCCATTTTGGCCCAGCCATCCACATCCGCTGCAGCATTATCAGCTGAGATCATCACAAGCATTTCATTCATGAATGTATTTTTACCAGGTGTATAGATATCCGGGGACGGCGAAACCTCCACTAAAACGGTCTTTCTTTCCGATTCCTTTACCGATTTGGCCTTCTCAGAAATAACCTTCAGCTTCGTTTTCATGTCCGTGATGATGTCTTTTGCCTTAGCTTGCTCGCCTGTTGCCATCCCGATCATATCAATGGATTTGTACACCTCATTGAAGCTTTGGGCATCATTGACTACAAGCACATCTATTCCCGCATCCTTAAGCTGCTGGAGCCCCTCCTTCGAATTATGGGCACTCGATGCATGGGCAAGAACAAGATCGGGCTTCAAGGATACGATCAATTCCGTGTTCATCTCCATGCCGCCCACTTTTTCGATATCCTTCGTTTCTTCCGGGTAATTATCATTGTCGGACACGCCAATAACCTTATTACCTAAACCAAGCGCAAAGACCACTTCCGTATTGCTTGGTATCAACGTAACGATTTTCTTCGGTTTTTCTTCTATCGTCACCTTTTCGCCCGTTGCATCTTTAATCGTAACCGGGAAGGCTTGTTGTGTAGCCTGATTCGTCTGCTGCTTTCCTTTTCCTTCATCGGCCGTGCCGCTGCAGCCAACCATCATGCCAGCCGTCAGCACCATCACCAGTATCAGGCCAAAAATCTTCTTCACGTTCATTCCCCACAATCATTTCATTTAGTTTTAGCCCGCCTTAAGCGAGGACCTCATGACAAAAAGCATCCCCCGTCAAACGGAAGATGCTTGTATGGCAACAATATCATTACGGACTCTTTACGGTCTGCCACACACCTCCCCATCCGCGTGGGTCACAGGTGTACGAATCTTGGCAGGTCTCCTGGCTCATGGTCATCGTCAACGGCATCTCCCATATCCCAAACAGTGGCATACAGCCGTCAGCTCCCATATACAGTGGCGGGACCGCGCTGGCATTGAACCAGCTTCCCTTTTAAGTCATTTAGACACCAAATCGTTCATATGTATATAATTTTCACTGCTTATCATTATACACCATGCAAGAAGCGATTATTGGGTGATTTTTCACAAAACGCCGGTCCAGCTTCAGTAATTGGACGCATTTTCAATCAGTGATGCAAATCCCCCTACGGATAATCCCGGTGAAATCCGAACGCGATGCAGGGCATGCATCCCTTGATCACTTGTTGCCCCGCCAGGTTCGGTGGTGACTGCCATCTTGTATCCGGCTTCTTCCGATAACCTGAGGCTCTCCTCGTTATAACGGCCGACTGGATACGAAAGTACCGTCGTCTCCTGGTTCAGAATGCGATCGAATAAATCCTTGGACTGGACCATTTCAGCTTCCTGCTGTCCGGAAGTCATCCGGTTCAGCTCAAGATGGTTGATTGTATGACTCTCGATGGAAATCCCATTCGCACTCATCTCCATCATTTGATCTTCCGTCAGGTGATGAGCTTTACCAATGGACTTCCCGATCATGAAGATGGTCGCTTTCAACTCATATTCCTTCAATATAGGAAAAGCCTCGGTGTAGTTATCTGTATAGCCATCATCAAAAGTAATCCAGACACACTTTTCACTTGGCATTATATTTTCGCTTAAAACGAGAAAGGCTTCATTAGGCGATAAAGTCTGGTAGCCATTTTCCCGAAGCCAAGCCATTTGCAGCCGGAATTCCTCCTTCGGCACCCGAAGGTTATTCCCCTCCGATATGCTGTGATACATCAATATCGGAAGCCTAACCGCGGACTCGGCCCTTATCCAGCCACTCGTGTCGATTCGTTCAGGATTTGCTCCATCCTCCGAATCTATTTCGGCCTCATTCTCCTCTGCTGCAGCCACCTCGATATTCTCTTCCACAATCGGCGCAGCCGTCTTTTTACCTATTTTCTCTAAAACACCTTGTGAACAGCCAGCTAAAATGAAAACTACAAACACTGCTGCCATCCATACCAATCTGTATTTTCCCACTATCATTCTCCTATTTTTTTCTAGCATAATAGTACCAGAAAATCAGCGAATAATAAAGTATCCCAATTAACGCAATAAAAGGTAAAAATCATCGTTATATGACCCGCCAGGCATTTTTTTTCATAATTATAAGCTACTCACTTGAAAAGTTTGCCTATAACAAATATAATAAACAAGTCGTCGACCTTTTAACATGTCCCAGTAGCTCAGCAGGATAGAGCGACAGCCTCCTAAGCTGTAGGTCGTAGGTTCGATTCCTATCTGGGACGCTAAAAAAAACCCCTTACATGTTAAGGGGTTTTTTGTTTTATATAACAGTTTGTTTTCCTAAAATAAAATTACAAAATAACTTTCTACCTGTTTATTTTTTTGAATATTCTAATTATCATAATGCGATTCCACCGTGACACAAATAAACGTTGAATAATAAGTACCTTTTTTATGCAGCCAGCGGCAATGATATCTTGCTTTATTGTATAATTTTGTATACATATAGAAAAACCTTAGGAGGTCATGGCTTTCATGAAAATAAGCGTGTTCCTTATTTTTTCATCGCTGCTTTTTATATATGGTTGTGAAGATCAAAAGGAAGTTGATCAAAAAAAATATGATAATCGGATTAATCAAGTTATCACGCAGGAAAATATAAGGTTACAAAAAGAAAATGCAGTGGCCGATGATGAAATACAGAAAAGGGAAGAT
Organism: Peribacillus sp. FSL E2-0218; assembly: GCF_037992945.1. NCBI lineage: Bacteria > Bacillati > Bacillota > Bacilli > Caryophanales > Bacillaceae > Peribacillus > Peribacillus sp. FSL E2-0218. The sequence continues at coordinate 5,070,769 of NZ_CP150304.1, forward strand.
ACAGGTATCGTTGTGTATTCCAATGGCGAGGTTATTGAGCTTATGTATGAAATAGATTCAAGTAATAAGAAAATAGAAGTTTTATATGTTTTCAATAAGAAAAAGGGTGAATATAAATGGGTTCCTGTTCATTCCGCTAAATATAACAAAATTACAGGAAAGCTAAAGGACGACGAATATATAGAAAACCTTGGCGTGAAATGATGTTCGCGCAGGATTGCGAAAAAAATTCAAAATAAATGTTTCAACCTGTCCTACCCGGGTATATAAATACTGTAAGACATTCTCAACCAAAGGAGATGATGTGCATGAGTACAATCAGAAGCCAATGGAACAAGGAGAATGACGCAGCGGTGTTTAGTCCCGGTGATCAGCGTTAGAGTCAATTGAAGCGTTAGATGCTAATCAAAATGGGAATTACTACTCTTCTCATCCAAAGGAGGAAGATACTGATCATGAGTATTTACAGCCGATGGAATCCAGAGAATGATGAAGCGATTTTCAGTCCAGGTGATCAGCAGCCATTCAGTACGCTCATACGAGTAGATTCCGAAAAACACACAAAAAAAATGGACAACACACTTGAATATGAATGACATGGCACCGTACTGAATGAAATTTAGTCGAAGCAGTAATATACAGAAAAAGGATGGAGCGAATGCTCCATCCTTTTTTCTTGTGCGCACTGCAGGCATACGGCGCATTTGTTACACGTGAAACACTTTCCTTGTGGCCGCATTCACGATCCTGACAGACAAGCATTTCCCCCTTTTCATTATTCACTACACGCATCAACCTGCCACATGATCTTGCTTGCATTTCTGGCGCATTTCGTTAATGAAAACCTGTTTGGCAAGTTTTCCTTTTGCAATTGCCTTCAGCTTTTGCTCCCATTATGCCGTCTAAGCAGGCGACCTCAGGTTTTCAGGCGCCAACTCAAGGATTTGCTTTCCTTTTGAATTTACGTGAAGGCCCTTCCCTCTCTTTTCGACCAAGAAGCTTTCGAACAGTTGCCACTGTCCCGATCCCGGCGGCTTCGTTTCAAGGGCTCAAATGAAGTGTATAGGCCATTCCTGCCTTGAAATTATGTTATATTAGACGGTAAATAGTTAGTAAGGGAGTTTGAACAAATGTCAAAAAGTGTGGTAATTGCTGAAAAGCCTTCAGTTGCACGTGATATTGCGAATGTATTGAAGTGTAATAAAAAAGGAAATGGATTTTTAGAAGGCGATAAGTATATCGTTACGTGGGCATTAGGTCATCTGGTTACTCTAGCAGATCCAGAGGCATATGATATGAAATATAAAACATGGAAGCTGGAAGACCTGCCTATGCTTCCTGAAAGCATGAAGCTAGTTGTCATGAAACAAACCGGAAAGCAATTCAATGCGGTTAAAACACAATTGAATCGCAATGATGTGAATGAAATAATCGTGGCGACTGATGCGGGGAGAGAAGGAGAATTAGTTGCACGATGGATCATCGAGAAATCAAAAGTGAATAAGCCCATCAAACGTCTCTGGATTTCTTCCGTAACGGATAAAGCAATTAAGGATGGATTCAATAACTTAAAGCCTGGTAAAGAGTATGAAGACTTATATACTTCTGCAGTAGCACGTTCGGAAGCGGATTGGTATATCGGTTTAAATGCAACCCGTGCCTTAACGACAAAATTCAATGCGCAATTAAACTGTGGACGCGTTCAGACACCGACGGTTGCAATGGTTGCAGCACGCGAAGAGGAAATTGCGAATTTCAAACCGCAAACCTATTATGGAATCGAAGCCCAAACGGATGGACTTAAGTTAACGTGGCAAGATGAAAATGGAAATAGCCGCAGCTTTAATAAAGAAAAGACCGATGCAATCGTGAAATCGCTTGGAAGTAAAGATGCGACTGTTGTTTCCATTGACCGCAAAGCAAAGAAAACATTCGCACCTGGTCTATATGATTTAACAGAGTTACAACGTGATGGGAATAAACTCTTTGGCTATTCTGCTAAAGAAACATTGAACATCATGCAAAAATTGTATGAGCATCACAAGGTCTTGACTTATCCGCGTACGGATTCACGATATATATCATCCGATATCGTCGGTACGCTTCCGGAGCGTTTAAAAGCCTGTGCCATAGGTGAATATCGTCCTCTTGCAAATAAGGTGTTGAATAAGCCTATTAAGACGTCAAAAGCATTTGTGGATGATAGTAAAGTCAGTGATCACCATGCCATTATTCCGACCGAGGGTTATGTGAATCTTTCAGCCTTCACTGACAAAGAACGCAAAATCTACGACCTTGTCGTGAAACGTTTCTTGGCAGTTTTATTCCCTGCGTTTGAATATGAGCAATTGACGGTGCAAACGAAAATTGGCGATCAAACGTTTATCGCTAGAGGAAAATCCGTGATTCATTCCGGCTGGAAAGAAGTTTATGCAAACCACTTTGATGATGAAGAATCAACAGAGGATGTAAAAGAGCAGCTATTGCCTCGTATGGAAAAAGACGATGTATTAAAGACAAAATTAATCACTCAAACGTCAGGCCAAACAAAGCCCCCTGCACGCTTTACGGAGGCGACTTTACTATCAGCAATGGAAAACCCTGCGAAATACATGAAAACAAACGATAAGAAGCTTGCAGACACGTTGAAATCAACGGGCGGACTTGGAACAGTCGCCACTCGTGCCGATATCATCGATAAGCTATTCAATTCGTTCTTATTCGAAAAACGCGGCGGCAAGGAAATCCATATCACATCCAAGGGACGTCAGCTTTTGGATTTAGTGCCAGAAAAGCTGAAATCTCCTGCGACAACAGCTGAATGGGAACAAAAGCTCGAGCTAATCGCAAAAGGGAAACTGAAAAAAGACGTGTTCATCAATGAAATGAAAAATTACACAAAAGAGATTGTCAGTGCAATCAAAACGAGTGACAAAAAATATAAACACGACAATATCTCAACGAAATCTTGTCCAGACTGTGGTAAGCCCATGCTTGAAGTGAATAGTAAAAAAGGTAAAATGCTCGTCTGCCAAGATCGTGAATGCGGCCATAAAAAGAACGTCGCCCGTGTAACGAATGCACGCTGCCCGCAATGTAAAAAGAAAATGGAATTGCGTGGTGAAGGCGACGGTCAAATCTTCACATGTAAATGCGGATATCGCGAAAAACTGTCTGCTTTTGAAGCAAGACGGAAGAAAGAAACTGGCGGAAAAGTGGATAAACGTTCCGTACAAAAGTACTTAAAAGAGCAGGAAAAAGAAGCGGAACCGATTAATAATCCATTTGCGGATTTATTAAAAGGGATGAAGTTTGATTAAAATATATAAAAATAGAAGTGTCTGTCTAGAAGTTAAGATAGGCATTTCTATTTTTTTGTCACACCGTTAGTTATAAAGGAAATTGACCACGAATCTTTTTCACTGTTTGGAGTTGAGGAATTTGGAGCATGGGCATACCATAAGTATCTGCTCATTAGTATAAATTCAATAAATGAAAGCAAGTCCTTCTGTTTGAATGGTTTTGAATCTTTCAAATCATGAATATCCGTTCTTACATGTAAATGAAAAGGCTCGGTTTCGGTTCGCGCTATGGCTTCCGACCCAAGGAGTTCACTGCACCCACATATATGTAAATGAATAGATTAGATAGCAATCCCGGGCAGTTTTTAGTATGATGAAACGTAGGGATTTTTTCAAATTAACTGGGAGGTTCAACATACATGAGCTTACTTTCTATAGATAAATTAGCACATAGCTTTGGCGATCGCACCTTATTCAAGGATGTTTCCTTCCGCCTGATGGCCGGAGAACATGTAGGGCTGGTCGGGGCAAATGGTGTCGGAAAATCAACGATGATGAATATCATCACAGGGCAGCTTATCCATGATGAAGGCCGGGTCGAATGGACTCCCGGCGTCGAATATGGCTACCTTGACCAACATACGATCCTTGAGAAAGGAAAATCGATTCGCGATGTCCTAAGGGATGCCTACTTACCACTATTCGAGCAGGAGAAGGCACTTAATGAGGTAACGGAAAAAATGGGTACGGCCTCTCCCGAAGAGCTTGAAGAGCTTTTGGAGCAAATGGGTGAAATTCAGGACAAGCTTGAAGCGGGCGGCTTTTACAATCTCGATATTAAAATTGAAGAAGCGGCACGCGGACTGGGCTTGGATGCAATCGGGCTGGATCGCGATGTTTCGGCGCTGAGCGGCGGACAACGGACCAAGGTTTTACTGGCCAAGTTACTTCTGGAACAGCCTGAAGTACTGCTCCTTGATGAACCGACGAACTACTTGGATGTCGAGCATATCCGCTGGCTGAGCAGCTACTTAAAGGAATATCCGCATGCCTTTCTCTTGATTTCTCATGATACCGAGTTCATGAACGGTGTCGTTGACGTCATTTTCCACCTGGAATTCTCGAAGCTGACCCGTTATACGGCCACTTACGAAAAGTTCCTTGAGCTTGCTGAATTGAATAAGAACCAACATATCAACGCATACGAAAAACAGCGTGAATTCATTAAAAAGCAGGAAGATTTCATTGCGAAAAACAAAGCCCGCTACTCAACGACAGGCCGGGCAAAAAGCCGTCAAAAGCAATTGAATCGCATGGAGCGGATCGACCGTCCGGAAACGGCCATGAAACCGACCTTCGATTTCAAGGAATCACGTGCAAGCAGCCGTTATGTATTTGAAGGGGAAGACCTTGAAATCGGTTATGACCGTCCATTGCTTCCGAAGCTGTCGATGACCATCGAACGGGGAGAGAAAATCGCCGTGGTCGGCTGTAACGGAGTCGGGAAATCGACGCTGTTAAAAACGATTTTAGGTAAAATCGATCCTCTTGGCGGAAAAAGATCACTTGGCGACTTCCTCTTTTCTTCATATTTCGAGCAGGAAGTGAAGGCAGGAAATACGACACCTATCGATGAGGTCTGGAATGCCTTCCCGCATCTTGACCAACCGCAGGTTCGTGCAATCCTTGCCCGTGTCGGTTTGAAAAACGAGCATATTACACGCCCAATGAGCCATCTAAGCGGTGGCGAGCAAGCCAAAGTAAGGTTGTGCAAGCTTATGCTTACCGAAAGCAACTGGCTATTGTTCGATGAACCGACGAACCATTTGGATGTCGTTGCCAAAGAAGAACTGAAGCGTGCATTGAAAGAGTATAAAGGGACGATTCTCCTCGTATGCCATGAACCTGATTTCTATGAAGATTGGGTGACGAAGGTATGGGATGTTGAAGAGTGGTCGAGCAATAATTGATTCAATCCATAAAGAAGGTGCCCAATAGAGACGGGCACCTTCTTTTTATATTAAAAAAGACTGGAAGGGCAAATAAAAAATTGCCCGTCCAGTCAGGATCACCGTTTTATTCATTTCATTTGCACAAGTTTTTCTTTCGCCAATTCAGATCCCAGGAACTTCGCCAATTCAAGCATGCCGTATTGGCCCGCTGCTTCCTCGGCGTCCTTGTTATAATTCGTATTGGTATTGATGTCATACGTGTAGATTTCGCCAGCGCCGTTACGAATGAATTCGATTCCTGCGATCGAAATTCCATTCTCTTTTAAAAATGCTTCATATTTTTCAATGATCGGATCATGAAAGCCTTTCACAATTTGAAATTTTGGTTTTTCTTCCACCTCTTCACCGATCGGGCAGAATAAGTCACCGATTTGGCATGCATCTGCCGGACAAAGCTCGAAACCTTCGGATGTATCGACCTCTACCGCATAGATGAACTTGCCACCCACGAATTCACAACGAGTGATGAATGGCTCCGGCGCTTTTATGTATTCCTGAATTAATGTAATCCCATCAACTGGCTCATCGAATTCCGGACCATCCACATATTGTTTCAACGCTTCTACTGATTGAAATAATTGAACACCGAGTCCTTTACCTGCACGGTTATGTTTCGTGATGAACGAAGCGACATTTAATTTCTCTGCTGCCTTGATGATATTTTCCTTGCCTACAGCTGCAATCGTTTTCGGTGTCTTAATTCCGGCCTTTGTCAGTGCCGTATATTGATTGACTTTGCTGACCTCCAACCGCAGCGCCCGTGACCCATTGAAGACCGTACGATCATGCTGTTCAAGCCACGCTAGCACGGCTTCCGTCATTTCAGGCGCAAATCGATGCCCGCGAGTATGTGAGCTTGCACTCATACGGCTATAAAAAACGCCCTCTGGCGGCTCCTCCGTTAAATCGACCACACCTTGATCAAGATGCCATTCTTCATAGGGAAGCTCCAACTCATTCATTCTTTTGGTTAAATGGGCCGTCCATTCCTCGTTTTCATGAATGATATACACTTTGCTCATAAAAGGTTCCTCCTGATTGTTTAACATTTTATGTCTTTAATTGTGACTGTACCCTTATACCCGTTCAGCCACCAATGTATAGGTCTTTGGAATGCCGATATCGTGAATTTTATGATTCGGTTCTTCCTCGAGCACTTTAATGACAAGACCTGATTGACCTATTGCCGTGATAAGCTCGCCGATTGTCCATTTACGCTGGACAACCTTTGAAAGGCCCCCTTTTTCTTCATCCGGCATATGCTTGGAAAAAGCGACTTCGTTGTTTTCGATTTCCGGGGCGAAATAGTTGCCTGCAACCTTATGTTTCTTACCATTGGAGGTAATCAGTTTGGTTGAAATCGGATGAAATTCATGGAGGATGAATTGGCCTCCCGGTTTCAGCATCTCTTTGATTTTTGTAAATAATGGCTGCAGATCAATCAAATAGTGCAGCACGCCCAGCTCCATCAATACCACATCCTGATTCCCTGATGCATGCTCTTCCGGCAAGGAAAGGACGTCGGAAACGATATAATCGATGGTGACACCGGCGCCGCTTGCGAGCTCCATAGCAAAGGCCGCGTTTTCCCTGGAAAAGTCGACGACCTTCACGGAGGCACCCAATATCGCCAAGGCCACCGCTTTAACACCGTTCGATCCCATCAAATGTGTGATTTTTTTATCCTTGGCCTCGCCTATATATTTATAAAATGGATGCAAACGCCATTTTGGATTTTGCTTGATTTTAGCAGCGATTTCGACAGGCTCGCCATACCGATTGACCAGCGCCAAATAATTATTCTGATTCCATGCCTGTTCATTTTCGGCTGTGAAACCCTGCTGCTCGGCAGATAGGTAAGCATGGATCTCGGCACTGTATCTTTTCATTTCATCATCATAGAAATAACTGTACAGCGACCGGCACCAGACAGCTGCCCCCCCAAGCGATATCGATAAGCGGTAGGGGTCGGTTTTTATGGTCGTGTTATACCTGCAGCCAACTTTGACGGAAACACCCTCAACTTCCATTGTAAAGGAGGCACGCTCAGGATTTCTTTCAGGACTTGTCGGGGAGTATGCGCCGAAATGGGACAAGGCCTCTTGGAACACGTCCCATTGCACGTCCAGGTCGATGCCCTCGACATCGACATCCACTCCTTGGACAAATAGGGCTGAACGGCCTGTAAATTGATAAGGAATATCGGCCTCGTCCAGCATTTCCCCCATTAATGTGATTGTATGATAATAGCTTGCCTTCATAGTAACCTCCTAATCATCAAAAGCACTTACCTGTTATTCTTCTATCGCCAATGCCAATCCTTTTTCCGTGATCGCGACCAGCTTTTCATCCTCGCGATCAATGCCATAGACGAGCAATGTAACGAGCATATAGACGGCTCTGAAGCGGGCTAACCGCTCCGTTTCCTTATCGATGTTCCCATAAACTTCAAAGAATGCTTGGCGCGCATTCCTTGGGAAATAACTGTATAAAAAGGCGATATCTATGGCTGGACTTCCGATATGGACATCTCCCCAATCAAGAATGCCAGCCAGAATGCCGTCGTCATCCAGTAAGACATTCCTGACGTGAATATCTCCATGAACGAGTGTTGAGGGCCGCGGCACGTCCATGTCGCCCAGCCTTTCAACAAAGCATGTAACCGAACGAGCCCGTTCCATATATCCCAGCTTTTCCAGCGTTGCGACATGCGCAAACAGCGATTCTCGGCGAAAGGCTGCATCGAGCCTTCTCAACCCATCAGGCTCCACACCTGACTGCCTGGCCTTACCGAGCGGAAAGCTGTGGAGGATCTTCAGGAAACCGGCCAATCTTTTTGCCGATTCAACCTCATTTGCAACAGATCCTTCTGCAGGCAGATGTCCCTTTACCATCTTATAGCCGGTAAAGGGATACGGATAGATGGCACTAGGCTCCCCAAAAAAGATCGGTTCAGGGATAGTGAGCGGTAAAGTTCCGGCAATGGAAGGCAAAAGGTGATTCTCCACCTGAATCAACGTAACGGCAAGCGGACGGCGCGGGAAACGGAATACAAATTCACCATTGATTTGCATGACGGTGTTATCGAACCCTTCCCCTAGCTGCTTGATTTCTTTCCATTCAATTTCCGGAAACTGCTGCATGATCAATTTCCCTGCCAGCTCCAGCGAAACTGGATATTCTGCCACCCAAGGCTTTTCCACTCCGTCTCCTCCTTTTACCGGTTTCTCCCTCTGTTGGAGCTGCTGCCGGAACCGCCCCTTCGGCTGCTTGGTCCTTGTGCACGCGCCCCTTTGGAACCGCGTCCTTCTTGGCGGCTGTCTCGTGGATTTTCGCGAGTTTGTGCCTTACCTTTTTCAGGGCGCCTCCCCCGTGAATCCTCACGCTCAGGCCGGCCACCGCGTGGTTTCTCCTTGTCCAATTCCCGATTGTCCGCCTGGTTCACGGAACGGTGGCTGCCCCTGTTCGGCCCTCTTGTATCTATTCGCTCCCGATGGCGTCTTCCCCCGCCAGTACGCGGCCGGCGGGCACCGTCTTCAGCGGAATCTTCATAACGCTTCTTTTTATGTGCCACTTCATCAGGCTGGAACATTTTCACGCCTTCAATCGTCCTTCTTTCGATTTTCATGGAAATCCCTTTTTCCACTTCACTTAAAAGCTGAAGATCCTTCGTCGCGATGAAGGTTACAGCAAGGCCATTCTCGCCCGCCCGGCCTGTACGGCCAATTCGATGGATGTAACTTTCCGCATCTTCTGGGACATCATAATTAAATACATGCGTCACGCCTTCTACATCGAGCCCCCGTGCCGCAACGTCGGTGGCAACCAAGTATTGCAGCTTTGCATCCCTGAAGTTTTTCATGACACGTTCACGCTTGGCCTGTGAGAGGTCGCCGTGCAGTTCTTCGGAATTGAAGCCAGCGGCCTTTAGGGCATCATTCAATACGGAAACACGGCGTTTCGTGCGGCAAAATATAATGGCCAGATATGGCTGTTCTTCCTTAAGCATGTTCATCAATGATGACTGCTTGGCACGGTCGGTCGTCTCGATGACAAGCTGCCTGATTTGCTCGACCGTCACCTGCTCTGCCTTTACAGCGGCCGTCAACGGTCTTTCCATGTACCGTTTAGCCAGCTGATGCACTTGTTCAGGCATCGTGGCCGAAAACAGCAGAGTTTGGCGTTGCTCGGGAAGCTGCCCCATGATCTCCTCCACCTCAGGTAAGAAGCCAATATGGAGCATTTGATCAGCTTCATCGAGCACGAGCGTCCGCGTTTCGGAAAGGTCGATGGTTCCCCTTCGTAAATGGTCCAATAGCCTGCCAGGTGTGGCGACGACCACCGATATATTCCTTGTCAGCTTCTTCATTTGCTGCTCGACATCTTGTCCGCCATAAACGGCAAGCACTTGAAGCTCCTCGATTTCATTGGCGAATTTTTTCAATTCCGCAGTGATTTGCAAAGCCAACTCCCTTGTCGGCGTGACGATCAGCGATTGGATGTGGGAGGCCGCGGGATCGACTTTTTCCAGGATTGGCAGCAAGAATGCCAGGGTTTTCCCCGTCCCTGTCTGCGCCTTCCCGATGACATCCCTTCCAGCCAGGATATCAGGTATCGCTTTTTCCTGGATCGGAGTTGGAGTGGCTATTCCTATTTGCTTTAATATCGTATTAATCGCCGGGCTGACGCCAAGGTCGATGAAATTTTTCATGTTATTGCCTACTTTCTGAATTTCTTCATTTTATTCAATGGTAAATCAACTTGAAATTGTGGATGTATCTTCCTTCGCTTCTGATCATTTTTCTTATTCTGAGCTATTTGTAAGTATATCATTATCTAATTTCGAGAAAACCCGTCACATAAAATTTTTCATGCTATTGTACTTTAGTTATTTTTCTAATATAATTTATAAGATTTTATTACCGAATCATAAATCGAGCTACTTACTTGAGAAAATGGTAAGCATCTCCTCCTTGTAGTGCTTTGCAAGGATTTTTTGTATATAAAAAAGGGAGTGACCGCATGTTTAAATTAAAAGAACGGAATTCAAATATCAAGACGGAAGTGCTTGCGGGGCTTACAACCTTTTTAACGCTGGCTTATATCATCGTTGTAAACCCAATGATCCTTTCCGATGCCGGTGTTCCTTTCGACCAGGCTTTCACGGCAACCGTCATTGCCATAATAGTCGGGACCCTATGCATGGCCCTTTTAGCCAATTACCCGATCGTCATAGCGCCGGCAATGGGATTGAACGCCTATTTTGCCTATTCGGTTCTCGGGACCCATGATATCTCATACACTGTCGCCTTTTCGGCAGTTTTTGTTACCGGGATCATCTTCATCCTTTTATCGCTCACTTCATTCCGGTCGAAGTTGATCGAAGCCATCCCCAACAATTTAAAGCATGCAATCAGTGCCGGGATCGGCCTTTTCATCACGTTCATCGGGCTTCGTCTGTCAGGTGTCGTAACACAGCATGAATCGAACCTTGTAACGCTTGGAAGCTTCAGGGAGCCGAGTGTAGCGCTCACACTGATTGGTTTGGTCATCACGATCGTGCTGATCGTTCGTAATGTACAGGGAGCGATATTCATCGGCATGATCCTGACGGCCATCATCGCTTTCTTTACAGGTCAGTTGAAAATCGATGGTCTTGTGTCGACCCCTTCGCTACCAGAAGGAATCATCGTCGCGAATCCCATCACGTCCATTGCGGATGTCATCAACTATGGACTTTACGGCGTCGTCTTCTCCATCCTGCTTGTCATGCTTTTCGATACGACGGGAGCCCTTTTGGGAATCGTGCGTCAGGCTGGTTTGCTCAAGGATAATAAGCTTGAGAAATCGGGCAGTGCTTTTTTTGCGGATTCAGTCGGCACGACCGTCGGCGCCATGTTCGGTACTAGCCCGACGGCAGCATCCGTCGAATCCTCCGCTGGGGTGGGAGCCGGCGGCAAGACAGGTTTAACCGCACTTGTAGTGGCGATCCTTTTCTTGATAACCGCTTTTTTCAGCCCACTGATAGGGGCTGTTTCAAATGTAGCGGCCATCACGGCACCAAGCTTGATCATCGTCGGAAGCATGATGATCAAAAGCATAAACGAAATTGATTGGACACACTTTGACGAATCCTTCCCAGCCTTTTTGGTGATTGTCGCCATGCCGTTAACGTCGAGCATCGCAAACGGGATAGCGCTTGGATTCATCGCCTACCCGATTTTGAAATTGGCCAGAGGGAAGTTTCGTGAAGTGCATCCTTTCGTGTACATCTTTGCCATCCTGTTTCTATATCAACTGATTTTCCTAGCTTGATCGTTTCCAGAGGGGCCCCGTGGGTCCCTTTTTTTTAAAACAAGGCTCTGTTAAAGGTAAATGATGATATCTTATGCTTGTCCGAAATCCTGCTATAATTAGAATAAGAACAGGAGTTCGAGTGATATCAAGGTGAGCAAATCGTTTAGCAACTTATTAAGGTATATCGACACATTACCACATACATAAAAAGAACACGTTTACCAATGGGTTAAACGCTATGTTAAACCTTCTTCCTCTGCTGGTGGTAGTTTAATTAATGAAAGGAGAGAAACTCGCTTCAAGGATGGATTTGAGTGTCCACATTGTTCGATTTGGAAAATATAATGGTCGGCAACGGTATCGCTGTAAATGTTGTGGAAAAACCTTCATTGATACAACTAACACCGTTTTGTACCGTACCCGAAAATGTAACGAAAGCACTAAACAGCATATCAAGGAATTTCTACTAACATCATTTGTATTTGAAATGACGGATACTTATGATAGCTTACGTCTCTCTAAATTCTCCTTAATTTTATTCATATGGAATTTTTAGATAATATTAGATGAAAGGAGAGGATCTAGTGAAGCGGATTACCATTTTTTTTATATCATTGTTATCCCCAATGATATTATTGAGTGGATGCAGTCTAAATGCTGATTCAAAAACTGATTTGTTTCAATATAAGAATTCATATGTTGGTGATAACAGTGCAGTTGGGAATATCGTAAAAGAATTGGCACACAACAAAGAGTTGAATCAAATTTCACTGGAAACCAAGAAAGAACCATATGGAATTACTTTGGAATACATTGATATTGATGCGGAAAAAGTAGATAAAGAAATGAAAGAAACTGTAATATCAAACTCTACATTTCTTTTTGCTTTGATCAAAAATGTAGATTGGATTACATTCAAATTTCCAGACAATGAATTCTCTGTAACAAAAGAGAAATTACAAGAGTGGTACAACAATAAGTTGGATGGATTTGAAAATGAACAGGACTTAAAGAAACGGATACAGGAACACCTGAAGTCTGAGGAATCAGTTAATCAGTTTTTTAACAGTAGAAAATAAAAGTGCTCTTAACCAGAGACTTTTATTTTTTAGGTTCAATAACTAACTTTAACAGAGCTTAAAACAAAAAAGGATATCCAACTTGCCGTCGGATATCCTTCTCTTTCATTCATTGATTCATTTGATCGAGAAAATCTCCAAGAAGATCGTCGAGGTTCTCCTCTTCCGTCTCCGGTTCTTCCTCTTGCCGTTCCAATTCATTCAAGCCCCAGTCAAAGTCATCCAGTTCCTTCTTGGGCAAGTTTTCCTGGACTTCCATGATCGGATCGTCTTCCTCCGGTTCGGCCTGTAAATATGGTTCCTCATTCAATACATTGCCGTTTAAAGACGCAAGCAACGCCGTAGCGCGTAAAGGATCGGATAAAAGGTGATACATGATCGTTCCGAGCATAGCTTCCGAGTGGGAATGCTTGAGCCAATCACGCTGCGATTTGCTTAGCTTATTCGGCATCGGCAGGGCGATCATTTCCCGATCCTGATGGGTGGCTTGCCCGACTCCATCGAGAACATACTCGGCAATTTTACTGGAAAAATTCCTTCTTTCCGTTTCCTTCAATTTCTGTAGCAGCCTTAACGTATAATCTGATACATCCGAAGGGATACGAAAAGTGATGGCTTGTCCTCTCTTAATTTCAGAAGAAGCTGTTTTTTTCATTCTCCCACCTATTTAATGGAGCCTGTTCTTTGCTCTTTCCTCTTTGGATGGGCTTGATTTTGTTCCTTTTTTGCATTCCGGCGATTGAAGTCCGAAATCAATTTATAATAGGCGTTTGCCATCATCCAAACGCTTTCCCGCTCGTCTTCGAAAAAGTCGATATTGTAGCCATCGAAATTTTGGTTCAATGTTTTCAAGTAATCTTTCAGGACAATCGATCCCCCGCCAACAAAGTAGCAAATTTCCGTTTGGGAATTTTTTTGCCAGACGTTGCGCAGGTGGCGATATTGTTTCTTGGCAAGCTCACCTAAAATACGGTCGACGATATCATGCACGCTTGTCCGGCTTCCGCGGACCATGATATGATTGCGATCATTTTTCTTCGTGATGATTTCAACGACATCGCGCCTGCTGTCCAGCTCGACACCATGTTTTTTCCTGATTTCCTCACGGATCGACTCAAGCGCTTCAGCCACTCCCAAGTTGAAACCTTGCGCCTTATCGTCGTCTACTTTACGGTTTTTAATGACCGCGATATCCGTCGAAAGTCCGCCGATATCCTGAATCAGTATCCTTCTATCTATTAATTCACGGTTGATGATATTCAAGTCATTGTCCATGACCAAATTGATATAAGCAGCAAAGCCCTCTGGATAGACCTTCACTTCATCGAATTTGATATTGACCTTCAACCCTTGGTATTTAGGGGTAATCAGGAATTCCACCTGATGGACCGAACCTAGTAACTTCGAGCGGTACCCGACGTCTTTTCCTTCTTTAACCTCACGAAGGGGCAAGCCGGTTCCAAGTGTATAATTGGCTTCCACAACATTATTCACTTTTTTGAATGTATCATTGTTCCCTTGTTTGGCAGCGTCCAAAGCCAGGGCTGCAAAAAGCATGACCAATGTTTGATCTTCTTCCGATTTACTGCTTCCCATATCCAATTCGGTAGGGTTATCACTCTTTGTTGCCAGATTCCCGACGCGATAGATGGCATTATTATCTTGCAGGGCTGGTGAATGAACTCTGATATGAATCCCTTCCAACGGGTTTTTTTCATCAAGTTCTTCAATCCCGATGACCGGGCGATCTTCTATGTCCTTTGCAATGACGTTTGGTATATATAGCTCTGACTCTAGCTTTCCAAAAATAGCTTTGATAGCATCATTACCTACGTCTACTGCTGCGATTCTAGAACTCATCTAAAAACATCCCCTTTTTCATAGAAAAAAATTTAAGTGAAGCATCCTTCTCAAGGATAGAAAAAATTGCCACGATAGTCAATCCTTCATAAGTTGTAGCTATATTTGTCGAAATGTTTTCAAATTGTTTACAATAGGAACAAATATGTACACACCTTATATATAGCCATGTGTACATGTTTGTAAACATGTTTACATATTTGTGTACAATACATCTATCTTTGTTTACTTGTATACGTTTTTGTAAACACCCAAATAATGTATTCCGCATCTCCCCCCTCCTTCAAAAAACAAGCGTATAAAAAGTGATTTTGGGTATGGTAATAAATGGACAATTCACTATTGGAGAGTAATGGAGGTAATTACATGACTGAGAAAAATACAGATCTTCCTCAATTCCCGGAACCTTTTTGGCGTAATGCATTGGATTTTCCCTCATTTGCTAAGTTGGATTCGGATATCACCACCGATATCTTAATCGTGGGCGGCGGAATTACCGGAATCACTTCTGCTTACCTTCTAGCGAAACAGGGGGTAAAGGTCACACTCATTGATGCAGGCAAAATCCTGAATGGAACGACAGGACACACGACAGCGAAAATCACGGCCCAGCATGGCCTCATTTACGATCAATTGATCACGGACCATGGAGCAGAGAAGGCCAAGCTTTATTATGAAGCGAATGCTGAAGGAATGCAGCTAATCAAAGACCTGGTCGCCGAACATTCCATCGACTGTGACCTGACCGCACAGGATGCCTATGTTTACGCGAATACGGATGAATATAAAAACAAAATCCAAAAAGAACTGAAAGCCTATCAAAAGCTTGGCATCAGGGGTGACTACACCGATGAAATCCCGTTCTCCATCCCTTGTAAAGCTGCCGTGATCATGAAGGATCAAGCCCAGTTTCACCCGTTGAAATATTTAACGGCGCTGATTTCCACAATCCAGGAGGCTGGCGGCACAATCCACGAATATACAACGGCAATGAAAATTGAAGACGGCGATCCACCGACCGTCTTGACTGATACGGGACATAGCATCAAAAGCAAGCAAGTAATCGTGGCTTCCCACTTCCCTTTCAATGATGAAACGGGCCTATATTTCGCCCGTGTGCATGTAAAAAGGTCGTATGTACTGGCAATCAGGACCGAGAAGGAGTATCCCGGCGGCATGTATTATTGTGCCGACAGCCCTTCACGCTCCCTCCGCTACACGGAAGGTGAAGCTGGCGAGAAGCTGATCCTTGTCGGCGGCGATGGCCATAAAACGGGGCAGGGAGTCTCGACGATCGAGCATTATGAAGCTTTGAAAGACTTCAGCTCGAACTATTTCGATGTTACGGATATTCCTTATCGCTGGTCGGCACAGGATATCGTGACACCGGATAAGATTCCCTTCGTCGGTCCGGTGACCCCCAATCATCCAAACGTCCTGATTGCTACCGGTTATGCTAAATGGGGCATGACCAATGGATCGATCGCTGCAAAGATCATGACCGACCATATTTTGCAAAAGGACAATCGGTATGCCGATTTGTATAACCCTTCCCGCTTAAAGGGTTTGATGAATATGGTCGAAGACAATGCCGATGTCGCGAAGCATATGATTAAGGGGAAATTGGCCGTCATCCAAAAAACTCCAGAGGATGTAGGCATCGATGAAGGAGCGATCGTGAAAGTCGACGGAGACAAGGCGGGCTGTTACCGCGATCATGACGGCCAGCTTCATATCGTCGACTCCACGTGTACCCATATGGGCTGCGAGGTTGTCTGGAATAGCGGTGACCGTACATGGGACTGCCCTTGCCATGCCTCTCGGTTCTCCATCACAGGAGAGGTGCTGAATGGCCCAGCTGTCGAGCCTTTGAAGAAAATACAATAATGGTCCTCACCTAATGGTCGACTAGGCCCGCTGTTTTCCTTATACTGAAGTTACTGCATGAACGAATCGTTGCAAATACCTCAAAAAGGATGGGATCGAGCATGAACGGTAAAAACCGGAAAGATATTACACCAGGTACGTCTGTAGATATTGTACTGAAAGCTGATCAACGCAGCGGTAAACTGACAAACGGAACGGTAAAGGATATTTTGACCAACTCCAGCAGTCACCCACATGGAATAAAAGTAAGATTGACCGATGGCCAGGTTGGTAGGGTCCAAGTCATCCATAAGTAAACCGCACTCGGTCCAGGCCGAGTGTTTTTTTGATTTTTCAAGCAAACGGGAATGACAGCGATATTTCAATCATGTTTCCCGCCCATACTTCGTACAATAGGGTTATGTATCTCTTTAAAAAGGCTGGTGTCATAATGAATCAACAATCTTTTGCCCGCAATGATGAACATACATTGAAGGTTTCCGGCTCGGAAACGCTGCAAGCAGCTCCCGATCAAGCCACCATCACCCTTGGGGTCATGACGGAGAATGAGGACCCGCAGCAGGCACAGCAGGCCAATTCCCAAGCGATCGCGAATGTCATCGCCTCCCTTAAATCCGCGGGCATTCCCGAAGAACATATGAAAACGAGTGAATACAGAATCGATCCGCAATATGATTATATCGATGGAAAGGAATTGTTCAAGAATTATAAAGTCCAGCATATCATCCAGGTCCAAACGACCGACATCGAAAAAATCGGAAGTTTACTTGACACAGCTGTCAAAAGCGGCGCCAATACGGTCACGAGCATTCGCTTTTCCTTATCAAATCCAGAAGCTTACTATAACCAAGCACTTTCGCTCGCATTAAATAATGCTTACGAAAAAGCGCTCTCCATGGCCCAAACGATAGGAATCCCATTGAATCCCATCCCCAATCAGGTTGAAGAGGTATCCGAAACGGCAGCTCCCATGCTTTACCAGTCGAGTTCCTTTGCAAAAATGGCTGCCACCCCAATCCAGCCTGGGGAATTGAACATCACTGCCTCCGTAAGGGTCGAATACACGTACTAAAACACCCCTCTTTCCATGCTAAAAACCCCCCTTGGTTTGCCAAGGGGGGCACTTCACTTTAAAAGACTACCGTTTTATTTTCATGGACGAGGACACGATCCTCCAAATGCCATTTGACGGCACGGGCGAGCACCCTCCGTTCAGCCGAACGGCCGATTTTCTTCATATCCCCTGCCGAATCACGATGATCGACACGTTCGATATCCTGCTCGATGATCGGACCTTCATCCAAGTCATTCGTCACATAATGTGAGGTCGCCCCAATCAGCTTGACACCCCGGTCATATGCCCGTTCATAAGGCCGTGCCCCGATGAATGCAGGTAAAAAGGAATGATGGATATTGATGATTTTATTCGGATGGGCCGCTACGAAATCCGGCGTCAGGATCTGCATATACCTCGCTAACACAATCAGGTCGATATTGAATTCCTCGAGAAGGCCAAGCTGCTTCGTCTCCACTTCCTTACGAATATCCTTGTTTGCAGGAATATAATAAAAAGGAATGCCCATCGATTCGACAATTTGTCTCGTATCTTCATGATTACTGATAACGAGCGCTATATCGGCCAACAAATCCCCGCTTTGCCATTCCCATAGCAATTCAAGCAGGCAATGCGGCTCCTTGGAGACAAAAATGGCCGTCCGCTTCAAATCACTCACATGCGTAAGCGTCCATTCCATTGAAAAGGCTTCCGAAACCTCTTCAAAAGCCGATTCCATTTCCGCTGCCCTCTCCTTTAATCCCGGGCAATCGAATTCAATCCGCGTAAAAAAAGTACCACCCTCAGGATTCATCGAATACTGGCTTAACTCGACGATATTTGCATCATATTGTTTAAGAAACGCCGTAACTGTCGAAACGATTCCTGGCTGGTCCGGACATTGAATAATCAAACGGCCCCTATCTTGATTTTTTTCGCGAAATTCCTCTAATTGCCCTTGCACAAAGTTGCTCACCATTTTCCCAACTGCCCTTCTACTATTTTGCTACATTATACTTCATGTCATGGGCAGAATTAAAGTCGGTCATCAATATGGGAGGGAATGATGCTTAACTACGGGCCATTTTTCCTGTAAACGGCTGCGGTCCACTCCATTGAATATAAGTAACTAAATACATGAATAAAGGAAAAAGACTTGCATCCATATAGGCTGATCATATGGACCTGTACGCAATAACTCGTTATCTCCAAGCCAGTAACGACTAGGTAAATATAAGCGCAATCATTCTTCCTAATTTCTCCCTCTAAAAAATTTCACGTTTTTATACACCCTATGAACAATGAGATTGTTTCAAAAATGAAATCGATTAGCTCTATATTGAAACTCAAAAAAAGCATTATTCATGTTAATTTTATTACAGGTTGAGGTTTTAATGGAATAATTCGACAGGATTTTTAATTAAAGCACACTTATAGACAGAACAGGGGGTATTTAACTCTGTCTTATTGATTGGTTGTTAGAAAGGGAGGGGCCATGAGGCAAACCATTATTTATTTCATATCCATTCTATTCGTATCTGTATTGTTATTATATATCTTTATCTTTGTTGCGCCTTTAGATGAACAATTTATTATCTCCTTTTTAATTATCATTTCACTGCAGCTTTCTTTAATATTAGCTATTGTATTAAAAAGAAGATAACACAGGGGTTTTTCAGGGTAAACGTTTAAACAAATCAAACACATTCCTCGGTTTTAACCCATCTAAGATCAATCCCTGAACAAAGTTTAACTCCTAAAGAATATAGTACTGGAATGACTTCAAATTGACTAAAAATCTAGAAAACGCTTAAATCACCTAGTTAATGCAATGGTTGAGGAGGCATTACATGAATGAAACAATAGTGAATTGGTTTGATGTAGGATATCAAATTACTATATTCATATTATTCGTTGCTTTAATTTCTTTCATTATCCATTTGGTAAAAAGAAAAAAGCGTAATAAAAAATCTAACTTTTAATATTCAAGTTTCAAGTTTAGAGACAGAGTGGCTCAAGATAAACCGGGAACGTCTTTAAGGCGTTCTCTTTTTTAAGATATTGCCAGCTGCACAAGTGCCATAAAACCTTAATTTTTCATGAGAAATTCCTCTAACTGCTTTTGCACAAATGTCTCTTTTTTAATACATTTGATGTATTAAAAAAGAGACAATAGACGTATAGCAAATATTTATTCTTCTTCGTATACTCGAAATCCATCATAAGTTTTTAATTTTATCCCATTCTTTTCTTTAATTTGGTTTTAAGAAAGTCATGTTAGTCGCTGGAAGCTCGCAAAAAAAAGCTGAACATATGAAATCACCTCTTGTTTTAAAAACAATCGCTTTCAATCACTTTTCCTCTTATAATTTTGTAGCAACCAAATAATTAGTGAGAAAAATAACGCCCAAGTAATTCTAAAAAATATATTTAGCATAAGATTGTACTGGTTGAAAAGATCCTCTTGAATAATGAAAGTTGATAAGATACCTATTATAAAAATAACTATGTGCCGCAGCAGCATATATTTACCTCTTATGTTAAAGGAATCGTAATTGTACACCTACATTGTGGCGTATCTGGTCTAAAAAACATACATATTTTCCTTCTTTAGGTCAGGTTCTTCTAAAATATCCATTCCATTTTCATAAGTAAGCGAAGGCATTATAGTCAATTGAAAAATCTAAAAACTACCATAAAAAAAGAAATGAACATTTTTCACTTCTGTTTATCCTTACCTCTTAACTTTTTAAACACAAGAACTAATAAATAAAAAAATAACAAAAGTCCTCCAAGATTCAACAATTGCCAAATAATATCTCCCACCAAAAGACCTCCCTTTTTTATAGAAAAATAAATAAAGTACTATTAATGTGGTATTAAAAGAAAGATACGAAAAAAGTTATCACAGCTTGAATTAATACCCAAATAGCATAAGGTGTAATATATGTATCTAGATGTCCATCACATTTTAATATAAGTAATGATATTATTTCACCTTAAGAAATATTCATTTAAACTTATAAAGTAACAAAAATATTCCAATGTCTATATAGTATAGTTAAAAGTAAACAAGTTCACTGATTCGACGAAGCATATTGTCATTTAGGACAAGTATATCGTAATTTGCCATAAAAGAACTTATATTGAGTGATGCTCAGTTTAAAATCATTTGGATACTACCTACATACATTACTATCCTTAGTATAATGCATAAAGGGGGGGAGTAATCACAGAAATGGAGAAACTGATAGTGAAACCGGATGTCTCTCTGTTTAGATATTCATTTTTATTAATTTCTTTTCTCACCTAAACTTGCTGCTAAAGATAAAAATATATATGGAAAAGCTAATAAAATTAAATCCGGGAATCCGTATTTCTTAAATACTAGATTATTAGGGGTCTCCTCATCAATATAAAAGCCCGAGCCTGCCATATAAAATCCAACTAGTAAATAAGTTAGAACGGAAATTGCAAGTGTCCTTATAGTTAGTCTATCTAATTTGATTCTAGCGATTGTCAACCCTAAATAAATCAAATACACGATTCCTAAGAGAAGTAATAGCAGAGATATATAATCAGGCTTATATATCGCCTGATTGGAACTACTTAACATATGAATTCTCCTCTTGTTTCAAATACATACCAATGTATCCCAACTACTTTGGGTTACATCCCTTTTTTATAGGTATATAACATCTATTTGTTTAATATTTAATAATTAATATTTAATAATTAATATTTTGTAGCAACCAAATAATTAATAAGAAAAAACGCCAAAACTTGAGCCAGCCTTCTAGTCGTGGGTGCCATTATTCAAACAAACGGAAGAAGAAGACAAAGTAGCCTTCTTCTTCCTTAATGCATGTATTCTTAAAACTTCAAAGATAGGCTCACATCATATGAATAAATCGTTCCTATACCTTTTACAAATACTACCCATGACATTGTTCCTTTACCATATGCCGTTCCATTCTTTTTAGTTGAATTTAAATTAGCATATGCAGAATTCTGTTTCCAAGAAAGGCCAAGTGTCACACCAGTATGACTAGTCCATACCTTAGTTTTTGTAATAACTCCTTTAGAATTCCTAGTTACATCTGCATAAAGATTAACTTTAGAAGAAACACCTTTTGTTATGCTTGTTTTGTAAGTTTTAACTGCTGCACTTACAGCATTTAAACCTGTTATCAATCCTAATAATTCAATATCATTTGATTGTTCTTCAATTTCAACAACTCCTTGTGTATCCCCAAGAAATTTTTCAAACTCCTCAATACTATCAAAATTAATCACTTGCGCATCTTCAGGGATTTTGGACATTTCTAGTGGTTCTAAACCATTTTCTTTAAATAAATTTCCAATTTCTTTCTCTTCAGATTTTGTTGCATTTTGTTGTTGAGCTTTTTCAATATCAACAATTTCATAATCCGAAGAAGTAGATGCTTCTAAAATATCAATTCCATTTTCATCAGCAAGCGAAGGCGTTATAGTCAATCCAAAAATTAAACAAACTATCATAAAAAAAGAAATAACAATTTTTTTCATACCTGTTTCTCCTTACTTCTTAACTTTTTAAAAACAAGAACTAACAAATAAATAAATAACAAAAATCCTCCAAGGTTCAACAATTGCCAAATAATATCTCCCAAAAAAAAACCTCCAAACATAAAATAAGTACTATTAATTAAGTGGTGTTAAACAGTACATAGGTTGTATTTATTAAAAATTAATTAAATAAATAGACTAGAAAAAATTTATAAGGGAATACTTTTATTTTGAAATTATATACATAATATGGATTAGAATACACTCCATAAAAAACTCTAGATCTTCAGCAAGCTGTTCAATTTCTTCATTTTCACTTTTGACTCCTTTTGCATTTGCAATAGGTATTAATAGCGCAAAAGAAATAAGGAAAATGGTAGAAGTTACGAATGCATTTCTTTTAAAATTAAAAAGTTAACACTTCCCAAACTAATGAATTGTTTCATTAATTTGATTTTTCATATCTTGTCTCTCCTCTCTATCTGGCCTAGTTACATAGGGATACAATCATCTTCTTGATACAAGCCGGATACATCCTCGACAATATCATGTAAAGATTCACCTAAGATGTGCCCATGTCACCTCCTTTGAATGCCCATAATTTAATTGTATCTAAAACTCATTTTTGTATTGTTCCAACATTGAAACATCAGGTTTCAGTTTTGAGAAAGTAATTCTATCAAATGAATTAAAGTCACTAGTTTACACTTTAGTAACACTTATAAAATCACCGACAGTTCTCCTGTGTCTAAATTCCTTCTCGTTCAAATCACACCGTATTTTTATAATATTCTGTTTATATTCCCGATAAAATAAGGTTATCCACTACTTCGGAAGGGTATAGACCTTTCGATTAGTTTTTTTGAAGGGAGAAATGAGATTATCATGAAATCATCCGTTACATTCATTCTATCCATACTGGTTATTCTCGGGCTTTTGTCCGGCTGTGCCGAAAAGGATCAGCTAGAGGATGGGAGTAAGCTGATTGATAAGGACCAGTTTGTTTTCGCTGCCTCAGGTGAATTCAAGCCATTCAGTTATGTCAATGATGACATGACCGTAACAGGTTTCGATATCGAAGTGGGCGATGCCATTGCCAAGGAACTTAACCTTAAGCCAGTCCCTAAGCGGATTAAATTCAAAGGGATCGTCGAGGGTGTTAAAACCGGCCGGGCGGATGCCGCGGTTGCCAGCCATACGATCAATGAAGAACGAAGTAAACATGTTGCCTTCTCGACCCCCTATTATTACTCGGGGCCCCAAATCTTCGTCCGATCCGATAGCGATATTAAAACGGTTGATGATTTAAAGGGAAAGGAAGTTGCGGCTTCGAAAGGCTCTACATATGCAACCACTGCAGAAAAATATACAAATCATGTAAAAACGTATGACAGTGATATCACCGCGCTTAAAGCGTTGAGCGAAGGACGTCATGATGCCGTCATCACCGACTTCGTCACCGGCAAGGAAGCAGCCAAGGAAGGTTTCGATGTCAAGGGCCGGCAATTGATCGAACGCAGCGAGCAGGCGGTCGTCCTGCCAAGCGACAATCCCCAGCTGCTTAAACGCATCAACGAGGCGCTAGAGAACCTCCGGGAAGACGGAACGCTTGCGAAAATCAGCAAAAAGTACTTTGGTGAGGACATCACTACTAAGCCTGAATAAAGAATGATAGAAAGGGAGTCATTACATTGCCAAGTTTTTCACATTTTTTCGATACATTATTTAGCTCGTCGGACGTGTTCATCCGTGCCATGCTCCTCACATTGGAACTGACGGTAGTCTCCATTATTGTAGGGATCGTCATCGGTTTGCTTTTTGCCCTTTTAAAAATTTCCAATATAAAGGTCCTTGCCTGGATTTCTGATGCTTATGTATTCCTCGTACGGGGTACACCGCTGATCGTCCAAATCTTCATCCTCTACTTCGGTATCAGCAATCTCTTCTTATTGCCGGACTTCTGGGCGGCGTCTCTTGCCCTCGCCTTCCATAACGGAGCTTATATCTCCGAAATATTGCGAGGTACGATTCAATCGATCGATAAAGGCCAAATGGAAGCCGGACGTTCCCTTGGAATGAGCAATTCACTCGCATTGAGGAGAATCATCCTGCCACAGGCCTTCCGCCGCGCATTGCCGCCGCTAGGCAACCAATTCATCATCGGACTGAAGGATTCTTCTCTAGCAGCCTTCATCTCCATGAATGAGCTGTTTAACGTAGCCACTACGCTCGGCTCGAATAATTTCGATGAGATGACGTATTTATTGATCGTAGCGGTCTACTACTTGATTCTTGTGGCATTCCTGACCATTGTCGTCAATTTATTCGAAAAGAAACTGTCCATTAGTGATCGATAGGGGGAATTGAAATGGAACAAAAAGAAATGATTCGCATCAGGAATTTAAATAAATCTTACGGGGATCTGCATGTACTGAAAGATATTGATATGAAGGTATTGGATAGCGATGTGGTATGTCTGATCGGGCCAAGCGGTTCCGGTAAAAGCACCCTGCTTCGCTGCTTGAATTACTTGGAAAAGAAAGATAGCGGGCAAATTCTCATTGAGGGGACGGAGGTCAAGCCAGGCACCCATGATATCAATGAAATCCGCGCGAAAGTCGGAATGGTCTTTCAGCATTTCCATCTCTTCCCGCATATGACGGTCCTTGAAAACGTCATTGAAGCACCCACTCACGTCAAAAAAGTGCCGAAGGCCCAGGCAATCGAAGAAGCAAAGGCCCTGCTTGCCAAAGTCGGCTTATCAGATAAAGCCGATGTTTATCCCAGCAAGCTCTCAGGCGGGCAGAAACAGCGTGTTGCCATCGCCCGTGCGCTTGCGATGAAGCCTGATATCCTGCTCTTTGATGAGCCTACCTCCGCCCTCGACCCCGAGTTGGTCGGCGAGGTTCTAACTACGATGAAGGAGCTTGCCCTGGAAGGGATGACGATGGTGGTCGTAACGCATGAAATGAGCTTTGCCCGTGATGTTGGCGACTGGATCGTTTTCATGCATGATGGCCGGGTTGTCGAAAGCGGCCCGCCAAAAGATTTCTTCACAAATCCAAAAGAAGAGCGGACAAAGGAGTTCCTGCAAACGACAGTCTTTTGATTTGGCAGGGAGAATTCGTCCTTCACCACCGGTATTCCGGCCAAGACCGGGAATAATTCGTCCTTCTACACCGATTTTCCGGCCTGAAGCCAGGACATCATTATAAGCAATACAGGCGTAAGTTCCTGTATTGCTTATTTTATTTGCCAGGTAAAGATCATACTCGACCCATAAAATGAACGATTCAAGGATATTTTCTTTTTGGAGGCAAAAACGATATACTTGATGAATGGTTTAAGAATGCGCCTCCAAACCTTGTTCCCGGCTCGAACATGGAAAAATATCTGTATTTATGGTATATATACAGGTAAAAGTAAAAGAAGTATATAAATGAAAGAGGTCGAATTCAGTTGGAAAATAACGCTTCGAATTTTATTAAAACGATCATAAAAGATGATCTGGAGACCGGAAAACATGATCATATCATCACACGCTTCCCTCCTGAGCCAAATGGATATTTGCATATCGGGCACGCCAAATCAATCATTTTGAATTTTGGGGTGGCCGATGATTTCAACGGCAAAACGAACCTGCGCTTCGATGATACGAATCCGCTGAAGGAAGATATCGAGTATGTCAATTCCATCAAGGAAGACGTAAAATGGCTTGGTTACGATTGGGATAATCTTTTCTTCGCTTCCGACTATTTCGATGAAATGTTCAAACGAGCTGTGCTGCTCATCAATAAAGGACTGGCATACGTGGACGACCTTAATGCCGATCAAATCCGGGAATATCGCGGATCGCTGACAGAGCCTGGAAAAGACAGCCCTTACCGCAATCGTACGGTTGAGGAAAACCTTGAACTATTCGAAAAGATGCGCAACGGTGAGTTCGAAAACGGTGAAAAGGTGCTGCGTGCCAAAATCGATATGAGCTCGCCGAACATCAATTTGCGCGATCCGGTGATCTACCGCATTTCCCATACCGAGCACCATAATACCGGCAATAAGTGGTGCATCTATCCGATGTATGCCTTTGCCCACCCAATAGAAGATGCGATCGAAGGAGTCACACACTCGATTTGTACTCTTGAGTTCGAGGATCAACGTCCGCTTTATGACTGGATCGTCGAACATTGTGAAATGGAAAGTAAACCGCAGCAATATGAATTTGGCCGCCTTAATCTGACCAATACCGTAATGAGCAAGCGAAAACTGAAACAATTGGTCGACGAACGCTTCGTGGACGGCTGGGACGATCCCCGGATGCCAACCATCTCAGGCTTGCGCAGGCGCGGGTATACTCCTGAAGCCATTCGTGCATTCTGCCAAGAGATTGGCGTCGCGAAAACAAGCGGTGTCGTGGACTCCCAAATGCTCGATCATTTCGTAAGGGAGGATTTAAAGCTGAAGGCCCCACGGACGATGGCTGTGTTGAACCCGCTTAAGGTCGTCATCACCAATTATCCGGAAGGCGAGGTTGAATGGCTGGATGCTGAAATCAATCCGGAAGTTCCGGAAATGGGCATGCGCAAAATCCCATTCTCTCGT
Organism: Peribacillus sp. FSL E2-0218; assembly: GCF_037992945.1. Taxonomy (NCBI): domain Bacteria; kingdom Bacillati; phylum Bacillota; class Bacilli; order Caryophanales; family Bacillaceae; genus Peribacillus; species Peribacillus sp. FSL E2-0218. Next base: position 5,097,410 of record NZ_CP150304.1, read on the forward strand.
GAAATCTATATCGAACAAGACGATTTCATGGAAAATCCGCCAAAAAAATACTTCCGTCTTTTCCCGGGCAATGAAGTCCGTTTAAAGCACGCTTATTTCATTAAATGTGAAGAAGTGATAAAAGACGATGCTGGCAATGTCATTGAGCTTCACTGCACATATGACGTGGAAACGAAAAGCGGATCCGGCTTCACTGGACGCAAGGTAAAAGGGACATTGCACTGGGTCGAGGCTTCGCAAGCAATTCCAGCGGAATTCCGCAACTACCAACCCTTGATCTTGGATTCCGCAGCGGACGATGAAGAAGAAAAAACATTCCTGGAGCGGGTCAATCCGGAATCGATTGAAATTCTACAAGGCTTCGCCGAGCCCAATATGAAAGATGTACAGCCTCAGGATAAATTCCAATTTTTCAGGCATGGCTACTATAATGTCGATCCAAAGCTCACGAAGGCCGATCACCTGGTATTCAACCAAATTGTCGGATTGAAAAGTTCATTCAAGCTGTAACCAAAAAAGAGAACCAGGCCCCGCGGGCACTGGTTCTTTGCTTATTTTCAAGCGTATAGTTTGACCCCTTGCTTGGAAAGGGCCTGCTTTAACGTGCTATAGGTCGAGACCTGGCTGAAATCGAGGCCGAGCTGAATCGACGTCTGGGCTACCTCCGGACGTATTCCGGAAATGGTCGATTGTATGCCCAATAATTTAAGGGTGCTTATCAATTCAAAGACTTGTTGGGCAACCATCGTATCCAAGAGTGTGACCCCCGATAAATCGATGAACAGATGAGAAATATTTTTGCTGATGCATTTGCTTGGAGTCGTATCCATGATTTCCTTTGCCCGATGGGTATCGATTTCCCCTATCAAAGGCAACACCGCCATGGCGTCAACGATCGGAATGACCGGTGAACCTAATTCCGTGATCAAATCCTGTTGAGCCAGCAACCGTTTTTGGGTCAATAGATAATACTGCTCAGTGAACTCACGGTTCAATTGATCGAATGCTTGGTTAATTAGCCGGCTCCAGCGAATGATCGTATCCTTCGGAATTTTATTATCATCCTTAAGCATATGGTCAGTGATGAAATCCCAGTATGTTTCCCTCACTTTATTAAGCGCTTCCAATACCTCGTATATCGGTGTGTCAGATTCAACCCTGCTTTTAGCGACCATAGTCGCCCAATGCTCCATATTTTCAATAAAAGAATTTTTATCTTCTAGTAATGCACTGGTCACGGTCTTGATCGTCAACGTATTCTGTTTCCTCAGGAGCTCCTCCACTTCCGCATCGGTATCCACGGAATAGATCGAACCAACCTGCTTTTCCCTTAAAGCCAGCCATTTATCCGTAATCGTTGATGAATGATCAAGGATATACCGATATAAAATCCCGTCTACTTTTTCCATTTTCGTTCCCCTATCTCAAAAAAGTTATTTCATCTTAAAAAGCAACAATATATCCCCATATCCCTCTTTTTCCATATCCATCCTTGGAATGAAGCGAAGGGCGGCGGAGTTCATGCAATATCTTGTGCCTTTGGGGCCTGGTCCGTCAGGAAATACGTGGCCCAGATGGGAATCGGCTTCCCTGCTGCGCACCTCCGTGCGGGTCATTCTGTGGCTTACATCTACTTTCTCATGGACACTTGCCGACATGATGGGCTTCGTGAAACTCGGCCAGCCGCATCCGCTATCATACTTATCCTTTGAACAGAATAGAGGCTCACCAGAAACGACATCCACATATATGCCTTCTTCAAAGTGATTCCAATAGGCATTATCAAAAGGTGGCTCGGTACCATTTTCCTGGGTGACATAAAACTGGGTCTCGGTCAACCTATTTCTAAGATGGGCGTTATCCTTAGGCCAATTTTCTTTTATGAAGGATTCCCGACCCGAGCCTTTACGATATAATGCATACCGAAATTGATTCTTCCGATGGAATTGTTGGTGATACTCTTCAGCTGCATAAAATTTTCCCGATGGTAAAATGTCCGTGACAATCGGCTTTATAAACCGTTCGCTCATCATCAATTCTTCCTTTGATCGCTCGGCTTCCCGTTTCTGGCGTTCATCACGATAGAAAATGGCTGCCTTATATGGCTGTCCCCTATCGGTGAATTGGCCGCCGTCATCTGTAGGATCGATTTGGCGCCAAAATATCTCCACTAATTCCTTATATGAAATGATCGATGGATCGAATATCACCTGAACCGCTTCAACATGATCAGTCGATCCGGTTATCACTTGTTTATAACTCGGGTTGGGAGCAATACCTCCCGTATAGCCTGATGTCACTTCAATAATTCCATCTGTTTCATCAAAGGGAGCGACCATGCACCAAAAACAACCTCCTGCAAAAATGGCCGTTTCATTCTCATTCATTTTCCACCATCATTCCCTTCATGACAAGTCATTTTATGTATTATATACCGGTATGCCGATACCCTTCCATTTCTATAAATTCTTGTAACAAAATATGAAAGAGGCACTTAGAAGTATATCCAAGTGCCTCTCAAGATAAATCCGATTTCATTTCATAGCATGAGTTACTTAAATGATCACACTGACGATGATCGCTGATAGGATGCTGACAAGCGTCGCACCATATAGAAGCTTCAGCCCGAAACGAGCAACAACATTCCCTTGCTTCTCATGCAGGCCTTTGACTGCACCTGCAATGATCCCGATGGAAGAGAAATTCGCAAAGGAAACCAAGAAAACGGAAACGATTCCAATCGTACGGTCACTCAATGTTTTTGCGGCATCCCCTAAGCTCAGCATCGCAACGAATTCATTCGTCACTAGCTTTGTCGCCATGATTCCGCCAGCCGTCACGGTTTCCGAAATCGGAACACCCATGATGAAAGCAAATGGTGCAAAGATATAGCCCAAGATGTCCTGGAAGCTGATGCCGATGATCATATCGAATAAGCTGTTGATCCCTGCAATCAATGCCACGAACCCGATTAGCATGGCTGCAACCGTCATGGCGACTTTAAAGCCATCCATGATATATTCGCCAAGCATTTCAAAGAATGACTGCTTTTCTGCCCCTTCTTCAACGACGAGGATATCATCATCATCCGTAACGGTATAAGGGTTGATGATCGATGCAATGATGAATCCGCCAAACATATTGATGACAATTGCCGTCACGACATACTTTGGCTCGATCATTGTCATGTATGCTCCGACGATTGACATCGATACGGTTGACATCGCTGATGCACAAAGTGTATACATCCGTGCTGGCGGAATGGCACCAAGTTGTTTTTTCAAGGTTATGAAAACCTCGGATTGTCCGACAATTGCGGATGCGACCGCATTGTAAGATTCCAATTTACCCATTCCATTTATCTTGCTTAACAGTAAACCGATCCATTTCATGATGAATGGAAGGATTTTAAAGTGCTGTAAGATCCCGATCAATGCCGAGATGAATACGATGGGAAGAAGAACATTTAAAAAGAACGGTGCTGCTCCTTCATTTGCAATGCCGCCAAATACGAAACTAATCCCTTCATTTGCCCATTCCAGGAGTTTTCCAAAGCCATCGGCAATCGAGTTGATGATCACTAACCCGAACTTCGTATTCAATAAAAGATAAGTCAAAATTAGCTGAATGATCACCATGAAGATAATCGGTTTAATTTTAACCTTCTTCCGGTCACTACTCACTAATAAGGCTAGTCCAAAAACAATAAGCAGTCCTAAAATAGCAATCAGAAATTTCATATTCTGCCTCCACTAAGGTGAATTTAATGTTCGTGCATTAATAGTAGGGTACCCTCAAAAAATTTATGCAAACGTTTTCTCTTTCATCCAAAATAGTTGTACGTACCTCTTTAGAACTATATATTAAACTAATTTATTTTGAAGTGCAATCATTATTTCTCATTCAAAAATGGCAATTAGTTACATGTGTGATTTTCTCAAAACAAAAAGAAAGGTCCCTTCTCGAGGAGCCTCCCTGTTTATGAACTTCTTTACCATTTTCAGGCTGCCGTCTTTCTCGTCAATATCGCCGTCGCAATTCCAGCTCCCCCGATCAGAAGGATGATGATGGATGTTGCCAAGCCGCCTGCCCCTTGATAAAAATCGATGTATTCACGAGCTAGAGAATTCCCGCGCTGGAAGCCTCCGCCGCCTGGCATCTCTTCTTTTGTTCCGCTGCCATCAGCCCACCCTTGTGGAGGCCTCCCCAAATTGCCGCTTGCATCATTTGGTGCGGTTTCGTCAGCCTCACCTGCGGATTCACTGCTCTTGGACGAATCTCCAGATGCCCCCGTGCCGCGATCTGCAGGCTGCCCCGCCATCGCTTGGCCATTCATGGGCACATTGTCGCTACTGTCGACAAACATCATGATCCCCATTACCGCTTGAACGATTAAAAGAAAAAATGCCACGATCGCGATTAAAAAACGCATTTTACCAAGTTTATTCACCATTGATGATTCTCCTTTGCCAAAAGAAATGGATTACTGATAGACATTATCTAAAAAGACCCTTAATTTTTCCTTAAGCAACACGGAATGGGTTAGATATTTCAGCCGTCTTACATTTTCTTTTGGTTTCTAGGAAAAATGATTTCAAAACGAGTGCGTACATTCTGTTCACTCGTAACCTTGATGTTCCCTTGATGTGCTTGTACAATCCATTTGGCAATGGATAGCCCTAAACCGGAGCCCTCATTTGCTGAACGGGATTGCTCCACTTGATAAAACCGGTTAAAAATCAAGGGGAGTTCTTCCTGTGGCATTCCTATTCCATTATCTTCAACGGCAAGGATGATCGACGCTGCATTCTTGATGCAGGAAAGCGAAATCTCCCCGCCTTCCTCCGTGAACTTCATCGCATTATCGACCAGAATCACCAACAGCTGATGAATCCTTTCTTTATCGCCATGAAACACCACCTGTTCAGGAGCATGGCTAACGATGGTTTTTTCTTGAAAAGAAGCTATATCAGTATACTGTTCCACGATATCCATAAGTAAGTCGTCGAGAAAAAAATTCGCTTTATTCACCTGCACCTGATTCGAATCGGTCCTGGTCAAGGTCAAAAGTCCGTTAACAAGCTTATTCAGGCGGCGGACTTCCTTTGAAATGATCGATATATCGACGGCTTTTTCCTCGATTGTCGCGTTCGGTGATTGGAATAACAAATCAGCCCTTGATTGTATGACGGCAAGCGGTGTGCGGATTTCATGCGAAGCATCCGAAACAAACTGCTGCTGTTGATCCCATGAGCGTTTTACCGGAATAAGGGCCCGTCCTGCCAATAGATAACCGGCCCCAACTGCCACCAAGCTGCCAATGCCCCCGCCAACAAACAATATGAGCAGCAGGCGATCGAGCATATCTTTTTCGGAATCGACATTCCTGATGAATTGTACGATCAACTCCCCATAATCCGTATCGACCTTGGTGGAAAGGGCGCGATACGTGTAGCCATTCGCCGGGATTTCTTCGATCTCGTCAAATTTTTCAGGGTGGAATTTCGATTCATTGACCTTGAAGAAATCGTCCGCACTAAGTCTAGGCTCTATGATCGTATCTTCAGGTCCCCATACGATGACGCTCGGACCCGGTCCCAAGAGAAACTCGCCTTGCGGCCGGCCTCCGGGCATGCCCCCATTGATGAAGCCCCTGTAATCCTTTTTCAGCGAATCATTGACATCCCTATAGATTTGATTTTCCGTATAAAAATAAATCGTTCGGCTTAATATGGCTATCAAGACAATAAAGACGATAGAATTCAATAATGTTAGTTGAAGTCTTGTTTTTTGGAACATAATGATCCCCTTATGGTTGTTTGAGCATATAACCAATGCCCCTGACGGTTTGAATGTCCTTATGGTAATTGTAAGGTTCCAGCTTTTTCCTGAGATGATGGATGAACACTTCGACTATCGCAATCGTCGTATCCGAGTCAAATCCCCAAATGCGGTCGAAGATTTGCTCCCGGGTCAAGATTTTCCCATTGTTTTGAATGAGGTACTCCAATAGTTCGTACTGCTTCAAGGTCATTTTGATGACCTTTCCATCAACTGAAATATCCTTCTCTTTTTCCAGCAATTCGATTCCACGGTACTTCACATGCTGCGAAAGCGTTATGATGCCGCTTCGGCGAAGGAGGGCACGTATCCTTGCCTTAAGCTCCGGTGCCTGGAACGGTTTGACTAAATAGTCATCACCGCCCATCTCAAGCCCTCTGACACGATCCTCAAGACCATCCTTTGCCGTCAAAAATAAAACGCTTGTATCGATTTTTGCTTCCCTGATGTTTCGGACGATTTCGAAGCCATCCATTCCCGGAAGCATCACATCCAATAAAATGATATCGTAAATGCCTTGCAGGGCCATGAACAGCCCATCCTCCCCGTTAGTCTCCGTATCGACTTCATATTCATCCGCCAAAATTTGCCGGATCGATTCCAATAATGAAGCATTATCTTCCACCACCAAAATCTTCATGAAGAGTCCCCCCTGACCGTTTCTCTTGCTATTTATGTTGATTTTATCCTTTTTCATATACAAAAGAAAGCGGGCATATTCCTAGCCGCTTTCTTTATAATTTGTATGTTCACTCGTGCCGCAGTGCCTGGATTGGATTCAATTTCGATGCCTTATTGGCAGGGAATACGCCAAAGACAATCCCGATCAATATCGAGAATAAGAAGGCAAACAGTGTCACCGACCATGAATAACTAATCGTTAATGTTGAAAAAGCTGAAATCGACCTTGCGATTCCGAATCCAATTGCCACTCCCAACAATCCCCCTAGGCAGCTCAAGACGACCGCTTCAATTAAAAATTGCAGAAGGATCGATTTCCGGTTTGCCCCGATTGCCTTTCGGATCCCGATTTCCTTCGTCCTTTCCGAGACGGATACCAGCATGATATTCATGATGCCTATCCCGCCCACAAGCAGCGATATACTGGCAATGCCGCCAAGCATGAGCGTGAACGTATCGGATACGGAGCTCATTGTTTCCATCAAATCCTCTTGATTGGATACGGAATAATTATCACTTTGGCTAGGAAATGAAGCTGTCATCACACCTTGCACTTGATACATGACCCGTTCCACGATGTTCTCGTTCTTGGCTTTTACATAAACGGTCCCGATCGTCGTGCTGCCCGTCGCCCGTTCGGCAGTGGTGATCGGTGCAATGATTACATCATCGCCGCTCGAGCCCATGGAGGTTCCTACTGATTTCAGCACACCGATCACTCGATAGGAAACACCGCCGATAAGAACGTTTTGATCCACCGCGTTTTGACCTTCAAAAAGCGTGCTTGCTGTATCAGACCCTAGGATAACGACCTTGGAGCGTAATTCCGTTTCCAGGTCCGTCAAAAATCGCCCTTGACTAAGCTCAAGGTCCCGAACCGATAAATAAGCTGAAGTGGCACCTGTCATGGAGACCTGGGCCGAATTTTCACCGTTTTTTGCATAAACGCGGCCCGTGACCACAGGCGCCACATCGGCTATCCCGTCTAGTTCCTTAAACTGATCAATCGTGTCCTCCGTCGGCTCCACTGAATCCGTATCCGTGACACTTACCGTCAATAAATTCGTTCCCAGGCTATTTATCTCATCTTGAACGGACTGTGAGGACCCTTGCCCAATCGAAACCAGGACAATGACGGAGGCAACGCCGATAATGATGCCAAGCATGGTTAAAAAAGCACGGACCTTATTGGTTTTGATAGAGCGTATGGCCATCTTCATCGATTCGCTCAAGTTCAATCCAATCACCTCCGCTTTCAAAAAGCTGTCCATCCTGAATCCGAACGACACGAGTTGCTTCCTTTGCCACTTCCATGTCATGGGTGATAAGGATGATGGTTTGCCCCTTTTCGTTTAAATCTTTTAGCATCTGCAGCACTTCTTTACTTGTTTTGCTATCAAGTGCCCCCGTCGGCTCATCCGCCAATAAAACGGGAGGGTTGCCCGCCAATGCCCTTGCGATTGCCACCCTTTGCTGCTGTCCGCCGGAAAGTTGATTCGGCAAATGGTTCATCCGGTCACCCAGGCCTACCCTATCAAGACAGGCAACGGCGGCCTCTTTTCTTTCCTTCACGCTCACTCCTCTATAGACAAGGGGAAGCTCGACATTTTCCAGCGCTGTCAACTTCGCCAACAGATTGAAATTTTGAAAGATGAACCCTATTTTAATATTGCGAATTGCCGCTAGCTCATTATCCTTCATTTTTTCAACTTCTTTTCCGTCAAGAAGATATTCACCTGTGTCAGGCTTATCGAGGCACCCTATCATATTCATGAACGTCGATTTCCCTGATCCGGATGGACCGATGATGGAAATGAAATCGCCTTTATCGATGGTAAGACATACATCCTGAAGCGCCTTAACGGTTTCACCGCCCAGTTCATATGATTTGGACATATTTTGGATTTTGATGATGGGTTTCACCATTTCACTGACCTCCCTTGCCGCTCGGCATTCCGCCAGCGCCTGGCATCCCGCCTCCGCTTGGCATTTGCATTTCCCCGCCACTTGGCATTCCTTGGCCGCCCCTCATTCCATTGAAGCCGCTGCCTGTCCGGTTTTCATTGGAGATCGTTATCGGTAACGAAACCTCCTGTCCCTCTTCCAGCCCAGAAGTTATTTCAATATACCTATCATTACTGATTCCAGTCTCGACCAACGTCTTTGAACGGGCTACTGCATCCGTTGCACCAGCCTCCTGGACATTGACATATTTCTGATCACCATCCATTTGGACTGCTTCAATCGGGACATATAAGGCATCTTTCGCACGATTCGTCAAAATGCTCACCTCAGTCGACATCCCAATTTTGATATCGCGAGGCTTATCAATTTGAATCGTGACATCGAATGAAGAGACGCCATTTTCATACGTACCCTCCCTTGATACACTGGTCACCTTCCCCGTGAACGTTTCATCTTCGAAGGCGCTCGCTTTTATCTCGACCGTTTGTCCTTTTTTGACGCTTGGAATATCCAACTCATCCACACTGACCGTTGTTTTCAATTTTTTATAATCCGTAACATGTGCCACCACATCACTGCCTGATATTCTATCGCCCGCCTCTACATCCAACGTGGTTACCGTACCATCGAATGGGGCCGTTACCGGATCACTTCCATCCGTGAAGGTAATGAGCTCGTCACCCTTTTCAACCGATTCATTTTTCTCTACAAGCACCTCATCCACCTCGGCTGCGGCCGAGGAAGTGACGTCCTCACTATTGATTGCAGCAACAGAACCCGAACCACTTATCTCGACTTCAAGGTCTCCCTTTTCAACCTGGGCCGTCACCGACTTAGCCACAGCTGGCTCCGCTTTTTCCTTCATGAAAAACCAAAACGAACCCCCAATGGCTAGCACCAATACCGCGCTTAGCATCATCCACTTTTTCATCATTTTTCTCCCTTCAGATTTCCTTTGCTGAAAGAAGTATCGCTAACGAAGCTTAATTTTTCCTTAAGGGTCGTTTTATCGTAATGGAATAATCCGGCCTTTTTCACCGATATTCCGGCCATTGGCCGACTTTTTCCGGTCTTTGATGTCGAATGAAAAAGGGACGATTTGTAAATTTTGAATTTACAATATATTCAGATAAATATATACTAAAAGCTGGTATCATAAAATTGGTAATTTAAAACCAAATCTTAAAAAGTGAAGGGGGAACCACTTTGGCATCAAACGATTCAATTGCAAAACAAGCGGAAGTAAGCGCTTCCAAGGATTACAGTAAAATCGTCCAATCTCGATCGTTTCAAGAACTCCTGAAGAAAAAGCGCAATTTCATCGTCCCGCTATCCATCTTTTTCATGGTCTTTTATTTCACCTTACCCATCCTTACTTCCTATTCGAAAGTTCTTAACTCCAATGCATTCGGGGACATCAGCTGGGCATGGGTCTTTGCTTTTGCCCAATTCATCATGACCTGGACCTTGTGCATCCTTTATTCCAGAAAAGCGGCCCGTTTTGACGAATTGGTTGAAAAAATCGTTAAAGAAGCGAAAGGATAAGGGTGAAATAATCATGAATATGCTCGCATTTATACTATTTTTACTCATCGTCGGCTTAACATTGGTGATTACCTATTTTGCTTCTCGGCGCACAAAAACGACCGCCGACTTTTATACGGCGGACAGCAGCCTGTCTGGTTGGCAAAACGGCTGGGCGATTGCAGGCGATTATATGTCTGCCGCCTCTTTTCTCGGGATCGCGGGGATGGTCGCACTGTCCGGTTTTGATGGTTTTTTCTACAGCATAGGATTTCTTGTCGCTTACCTGGTCGTTCTTTATATCGTGGCCGAACCGTTGCGTAACCTTGGGAAATATACGCTGGCGGATATGATTGCTGCCCGCTTCAATGAAAAGAAGGTGCGCGGGGTCGCTGCCCTTAACACCATATCCATATCCACTTTTTATATGATCGCCCAACTTGTCGGTGCAGGTGCCCTTATAAAACTCTTACTCGGAATCGATTATCTGTACTCCGTTATCATCGTAGGCATTTTAATGACCGTTTATGTAGTATTCGGCGGGATGACGGCCACCAGCTGGGTCCAGATCGTCAAAGCCGTATTATTGATGGCAGGTACGTTCATCATCTCGCTGATCGTGTTGGCTAAATTCGACTTTAGTGTGATCGAGATGTTCAAGCAAATGAAAACAGCAACCCCTTTAGGGGGCGATTTCCTCAATCCGGGGAATAAATTCAAGGATCCATTGGATACCCTTTCCCTTAATTTGGCTCTCGTCCTCGGGACAGCGGGACTGCCTCACATTCTCATCCGATTCTTTACGGTAAAAGACGCCATCACTGCCAGGAAGTCCGTCGTTTATGCCACATGGATCATCGGAATCTTTTATATCATGACCATTTTCCTTGGATTTGGAGCCGCGGCCTTTGTTGGTTATGACAAAATCATCGCGGCGAATGCTGCCGGCAATATGGCGGCTCCGCTGCTTGCCGATGCCATCGGCGGCGACTTCCTGTTCGCCTTCGTGTCTGCAGTTGCCTTCGCTACCATCTTGGCGGTTGTGGCCGGACTCGTTCTATCGGCTGCCTCTGCCTTTGCCCATGATTTTTATGGCCATATCATTCGCAAAGGCCAGGCCACCGACAAAGAACAAGTCGTTGCGGCTCGCTGGGCATCAATCGGGGTGTCGGTCCTTTCCATCATCCTTGCCTTGTTTGCCCAAAACATGAATGTCGCTTTCCTTGTATCCCTTGCCTTTGCAGTCGCTGCCAGTGCCAACCTGCCCATCATCATCTTCACGGTATTCTGGAAACGCTTTAACACCGCCGGCGCTGTTACGGGGATGGTCGTCGGGCTAGCCAGTTCCTTGATTCTTGTTTTCCTTAGCCCCAATGTCTGGTCACCCATCGAGGGAGCCGCCATATTCGTAGGCGACCCAGTATTCCCGCTTGCCAATCCAGGCATCGTTTCGATTCCGATCGGCTTCATCGCCGCCATCGCCGGAACATTGCTGTCAAGCAAGAAAGCCGATGCCAAAAAATATGACGAGATCCTGGTGACGGCCAACACGGGAATGAAAGATCCTCTGTAAGTGCGAATCTTATTTTAAAATATTAAAAAGAGAAAGGATCTCAACTCTCCTTTCTCTTTTTTGCCTACCTTCTTAATCTCATCTTTCTTCTATTGTACTTGATTACCAGTTGGTTCATCACTTCCGCAAAGATCAATCCCATCGCTATGGCTCCCGCCAGCATGAAAACCTTAGCGGCCAATTGAACCGCTACATAAAAGTCATTCACGACAAAATGCTTCATGGCATTATAAGACAGGCCGCCCGGCACGAGGGGAATGATTCCCGATACATTGAATATGGTAATCGGTGTTTTAAACCTTTTAGCAAAATATTGACTGATGACCGCTACGACAAAGGCAGAGGCAAGAGTCGCTATGATGCTGTCTATCTCATTTTCAACCAAAAAATAATATAAGATCCATCCGATCATCCCTACACAGCCACACTGGAACAATGAACTTTTCGGTACATTAAAGATGACTCCAAAGGCGGCAGAGGCAATGAAACTTGTTATAAGCTGTGCTAACATCCTTTCTCCTCCCCAAAACTCATAAGAAAACAAACGCAGCCGATATTCCTGCCCCTATCGCTAAAGCAGTCAAACCTGCGTCGGCTCCCTTGGATAGACCCGAAACTAAATGGCCTGCGATTAAATCCCTGGCTGCATTCGTAATTAACAGCCCTGGAACAAGCGGCATCACCGCACCAATGATGATCGTATCCAAGTGACTTCCTACGCCAATGTACACAAAGAATATGGCCGCCAAGCCCACCACTAATGAGGCAATGAATTCAGCGAAAAAACGAACCTCCAGTAACCTATGTAAATAAAGCAGACAGGAAAAGCCCATGCCACCCGCTATACAGGACCAGATGAAGTCATTCCATTGTCCTTGGAACATGATCAAGAAACATCCGCTCGCTATGAAGGCAGCAAAGATCTGGCCCCAAAGGGGATAACCCATTCCCGCCCTTTCAATTTCCTTTAACCGTAAAAAAGCCTCCGCTGGTGTCATTTCCTTGCTCGAAATGCTCCGGGAAATGCTATTGACCAAGGTTACCTTGTGTAAATCCGTAGACCGCGTGGAAACCCGGATCAATTTGGAAGCCGGGTGCATGCCATCCAAGGAAAAAATGATTCCCGTAGGGGTCGAGAAGCTGTGTGAATCCCCACATCCAAACGCTGCAGCAATTCTGACCATCGTATCTTCCACACGTGAGGTTTCCGCCCCGTTCTGGAGCATGATTTTCCCCGCAAGTAAACAAACATCTATAATTTCATTGTATGGCAACTGTTCATCCATTTTATCCTCTCCATCACTTTCCCTGTAAGTTTCTCTCATTCTAAGAATCACGAACTTACCAGCTTAAATCCACCTCATAATAGCCCAATTCCCGTGAAAAGGATATAAAAATGTTCATGCAGGACTTGCATTAGTTCCAGTATTCCCTTTATTGCATGCTGAAATCACTTAAATTGTTGAAATTGAGAGCTTCCGGAAGCAATTGAAACAAATCTCTCTTACAAAGGTTCAGTTTGGATAATTGTAGTAAAATAAAGATGGGTTTAAGTGGACTCATTTTCCGCATTCCATCTATTTACTACTATTAATTTCTCTTTTTTTACTTGTTAATCAAGATTTTATGAAAGTGATAAGCTTTTATACAGTAAGTATATACATATCCTTCAAGCATTGGCTTCGATTTCAAAGGAGGGAAATATGGAAATTCTAATTGGAATGGCTCTTATACTAATCGTATTTTTTTCTTCAAATATCATTGAAAAAAGATTAAAGAATATAGAAAAACAAAATATCCGTGTAATAGAGAACTTAGAAGAAATTAGAGATAAGGAATAGTGCGGTTTTCATTAATCCAGCTGACTGAATCCTCCCCTTTCTCCTCCTTATAACAGGTGAAAAAACCTGTTCTTTAGACCAAGAAAATAGAAAATAAAAATTTATTTTTAAAAATAGTGATCCAAACCCATCCCTCTCCCCGTTTATTAGGTGTAAAGAAAAACGGAGTGAAACATTATGAATGAGGAGAGTGGATAAAATGAGATTGAGTAAAAAATTTATTATTCCTGTATTAGGTGCTTCACTACTAATGCCAACGATGGCCAACGTAAGTGCTGCAGAAATGAAACCAACGGCGGTGACACCGGCAGCCGATTTACGGGCTGACCTGGACTACTTATTATCTGAGCACTTCACATTGGCAGTAGCAGCAATGACAACGGCTTACGAAGGATCTAAAGATGCAGACGAAGCATTCAAGGCCCTGGATCAAAATGCAGTCGATATGGAACCAGCCATTGCCTCCATTTATGGAGAGAAAGGCGCAGCTGAATTTGAGAGAATCTTCCGGGAGCATAACAACTATACAGATGATTTTGTGAAAGCGACAAAGGATAATGATGAAGCTGCCATGGCTGAAGTAGATAAAGAAGTGGAACAATTCGTAAACGAATTTGCCAAGTTTTTAAGTACAGCGACTGAAGGTAAACTACCTGAAGCTGCAGCCAAAGAAGCGCTTCGCATGCATGAAGAACAAGTAAAAGAAACATTTGAAGACTACGTAGAAGGCGATTATGAAGGTGCTGCCAAAACATATCGTGAAGGCTTCCAACATATGTTCGACATCAGTAAAGCGTTATCCACTTCCATTGTAACGCAAATGCCGGATAAATTTGAAAATTCAAAAGCGGACACACCTGCCGCTGATTTACGGTCTACATTGAATAGTTTGACAGCTGAACACTTTGCTTTAGCAACAATGGGCATGCAAAAAGGCTTCGAAGGGGCAAAGGACTATGATTATATTGGATGGTCTGAAAATGTCAATACAGCTGATTTCAAAGCAGCGATCGGTTCAGTATATGGTGATGAAGGTGCCGCCCAATTCGAAAAAATTTGGCAGGGAGATCACATCAATGCCCAAGCTGAATTCGTTAGTGCACAAATAAAAGACGATAAAGCAGGCGAACAGGCCGCAAAAGATAAGCTCCATAAATTTGCACAAGAGTTTGGTACATTCCTAGGTAGTGCAACAGGAGAGAATCTGCCAACGAAGGCAGCTCAAGAAGCGGTTAAAGCGCATGAAGATACTGTCATCAAAACGTTTGAACAATATGTAGCGGGTGACTATGCTGGAAGCTATGACACATACCGTGAAGGGTACAAATTAATGTTTGGTGTCGGTCAAGCGCTTGGCGATGCGATTGTAAAGCAAAACCCAGACAAGTTTGCCGGAACGGCGATGCCATCCGATATGCCTAAAACGGGCATGGGCGGTGCTTCCGAACAAACAACGAACCCACTAACGGTCATTTGGACAGCGTTAGGTTCATTAGCCGCGTTAATGGCAGTAGTGGTCGTACGTAAAAGAAAACTGTCTTAATAAGAAAAAACAAATTTTCCTTACCCTATATAATAATGAAAAAAAGAGAGTGTAATCTCTCTTTTTTTTTTCAAATTGAGTGATTGAAATGAGGTCATGATATGAATAAACTAATTCATTTCGCTTGTTTTATCTTAATAGCCATTATTCTAGTAAGTGGAACGATTTATGTGAAACAATTAATGGTTCAAGCATCAGAAACGAAAGAGCAGGATATGAAACAGGTTAAAGAAATACAAAAGGAAAACTTAAAAAACCGCGTCACACTTGCAGAAGAATTCACGGTATTAAAGGAGCATAAGACAGAAAAAAAACCGCTCAATAAAAAATTCACTGGCATTATCCCAACGGATATAGCCATTCCTTCCATTGATGTGAATGCTTCAATCGAGCAAGTCGGTTTATTGGAAACAGGGCAAATGGATGCCCCTTCCACTGAAGACGGTGTCGCTTGGTTTGAACCTGGTTCAAAACCAGGGGTGAAAGGGAATGCAGTATTGGCAGGGCATGTAGACAGCAAGACAGGACCCGCCATTTTTTATCATTTGAAAGACCTCGAAAAAGGCGATGAAATTACGGTTAAGGACAAACAAGGAACAAAACTCACATTTGTGGTGAAAAAGAAACAAAGCTACCCACGAGACAAAGCCCCTCTTAACGAAATCTTCGGATATAGCAAAGGGCGCCATTTGAACTTAATTACATGCACAGGCACCTTCGACCGATCAAAAGGCACGCATCAGGAACGATTGGTCGTATATGCAGAATTAAAGGAAGAAGAAGCGATGCAGCTTGAAAATGAAGCGAAGCTGCCAGATTCGCCAACGAACGTAAAAATAAGCGGTGATTTGTTATCCTGGTATGCCGTACGAGAAGGAAACATTATTGGCTACCGGATATACAAAAAAGTGCCTGGAGGGACATTCACGCACATTGGAAGCATCTCAGAGTACGAACGTAAAAGTTATGTAGATAAAAATGCCTCAAAAGCTCATTATTATGTAACAGCCGTTAATGAATATGGGCAGGAATCCGCTCCATCCAGCATTGCCGAATGATAAAGGCCCACTGTTAAAAGTGAACTTTAGATACCACTTTCAAGGATCGTATTCGGTATTGAACCGGACCGGTCCTTTTACTTTTGCCTTCCACCGCTGTAATCAGCTCCTGATCGTTACGGAAGGTGCGAAAATCCCGCTTAGCGATACGCTTCCTTTCGCACCCCCGAATTTCTTAGCCATTGGAAACGGGGAAAATGCTTATCCTCCAGCCCTTCCTATTCCTTTTTGAATAAAGGCATCGATGGTTTTGTTAAACAAATCGCTTTCTTCCAAAAAAGGACAATGGCAGCTATCTTCGAAGATTACGAGTTGGGATTCCGGGATATGTTCATGCAAATGCTCCCCTGCAGCAACAGGAATCACTTTTTCCTCCCTTCCAAAACAAAGAAGCGTGGGAACGGTAATTTGGGGCAGGAATTCACGATAATCAACGATTGATTGGTCGAATAGAATGCTGCTGGCAATAGATTCAGGCATTCTCGTTACTTCCCCGAGCATCCAATTTGCATCCTCCGCGGATAATTCGTTTTTAAACATGGAGGATAGGAAGGTTTGTAAAAAAGGCGTGCGATTCGTTTGGATCTCCGTCATGAAGGCGATCAATGTGCCAATGTCAAATGCACCAATATCAAAGTCAGGCCATTTAAAATCAGAAGCCAGCTCATCGACGATCACGGTTGAATGGACATTCCCCCCGCCGAATTGCTTCAGGTAATCCCAGACGACAAAAGCCCCCATCGACCAGCCGACAAGGATGACATCCTTCAATCCCCGTTCAGTAATGAACGCATGGAGATCCTTTGCATATACGGAAACCGTATTTCCGTAATGAACTTGGTTTGATTTTCCATGACTTCTTAAATCAAGCAATATCGTGCGATAATTTTGGGAGAAGTATGGAAGTTGCTTTGTAAAGAAGCGACTGCTCATCCATACTCCATGGATAAAAATGATTGGCCGGCCCTGTCCCTTTTCTTCATAAAATAGCCGGACACCCTCTTCCACATCAAAAAATGTCATATTACTCCTCCTTACCCACGCTTTTCATTCTTTCTTCTTATTATGTATTGCGTTTCGCCTTTTAACATTCCTTCCTTTAAAAATATATTGTCAAACCTTCATCTAAAGTTGATAATGAAGTATATTTTTATTGATTATCTTCATCCTGAAAGGACGGAATTTTTCATGAAGAGCTTTTTTAAAAACTATCGATCCTCATTGATCCTACTCACTGCCATCATTATCGGTGGGATAGCAGGCGTCGTTTTCGGTGAGAAAACCTCGGTCATACAACCGCTGGGAGACTTATTCCTAAATCTGATGTTCACGATCATCGTTCCCTTGGTATTTTTCAGCATCGCTTCGGCCATTGCCAATATGAGTGGAATGAACCGCCTCGGAAAAATCATGGGCAGCATCGTGATCGTTTTCCTGACGACAGCCGCATTGGCTGCCGTGATTGGATTCATTGGGACAACCATCATAAACCCTTTGGAGGGCACAGATACGACAGCCATCAAAGAATTGATGGAAAACAGTTCCCCTGAGGAAAAGGTTGAAGAAGTTTCTTTCTTCAGTCAACTGGTCAACACTGTAACCGTATCCGATTTTCCCGAACTGTTCTCCAGGAGCAATATGCTCCAGCTTATCGTTTTCTCGGTATTAATTGGACTTTCTACTGCACTTGTCGGCGAGAAGGCTAGACCGATCACCGAATTTTTAACAGCTGGAACGGCAGTCATGATGAAGGTCGTGAAGATCGTCATGTACTATGCACCCATTGGACTTGGCGCTTATTTTGCGACGATCATCGGACAGCTCGGGCCGCAGATTTTGGAGGGCTATGCCCGTACCTTCGTTCTTTATCTCGTCTTAGCTTTAATTTATTATTTTGGCTTCTTCACTTTGTATGCCTTCATCGCAGGAGGGAAGGATGGCGTCAAATTATTTTGGAAAAATGCCTTGGCACCATCAATTACAGCCATCGCTACGTGCTCCAGTGCCGCGTGCATTCCAGTCAATCTGGAATCAGTCAAGAAAATGGGCGTGCCAAAGGATATTGCGGAAACGGTCATTCCACTCGGAGCCAACACTCATAAGGATGGGTCCGTATTTGGCGGGGTTCTGAAAATCGTATTCCTATTCAGCTTATTCGGTAAGGATATGACCAGCATTTCAAGCATATTGAGCATCCTTGCCGTTGCCTTTTTGGTTGGTGCTGTCATGGGTGCCATTCCTGGAGGAGGGATGATCGGGGAAATGCTGATTCTCAGCGTATTCGGCTTCCCGGTTGAAGTTTTGCCGATCATTGCCGTTATATCGACGATAATCGATGCACCTGCTACACTGTTGAACTCAACAGGAAACACAGTTTGTGCCATGCTCGTGTCACGGCTCGTCGAGGGCAAGAACTGGTTAAAGCAAGCTTTTATTAAAGAAGATTCGGCCTTATGATCGAATGGACGCCTGGTTTTCCAGGCGTCTTTTTTTTTAGGAGCAAGGTGTTCCATGCCGATGCATAGAATGTAACTGTAAAGGAGGGATTCCGATGTTAACGAAGTGGTTGCCTGCGGCGATCCTTATTACGGGACTAGCCTATATATTCGTCATACCTGAAGAGCCATTGCTTCTGAAAATCAGCTTTAAAGTGATTCCGATGTTATTGATTTTGCTTTATGCCAGCAAAAAAGGAGGACGAGGGAATCGATATCAAATTCCGATCCTCCTTGGACTATTCTTTTGCATGCTTGGAGATGGCTTGTTGATTTGGTTTCTTATCGGCCTTTCCGCCTTCTTGATCGGCCACCTTTTCTATATTGCGGCCTTCCTGAAATCATGGAACTTTTCCTGGCTTCGATTCGCAACGATTCTGCCGATTGCCGCTTACTCGACGGTGATTTGTCGGGAAATTATCCTTTCCTTGATAGAAACGGGTGAAAATGGCCTCATCATCCCTGTAATCGGTTATGTGACGGTCATTTCGCTCATGGGCTGGACGGCGATGATGACCAGAAATGCCGTTGTAATCATCGGCGGGATGCTGTTTGTGATTTCCGATTCCATCCTAGCTTGGAACAAATTCGTCGACGTCATTGCCTTCTCTGGTCCACTGATCATGCTTACCTATTATGCTGCCCAATTTTTCATCGCTACCAGCATTCGCAAAGACCCTTCTTTCGGTTTTGCGAACGGACTGAAAAATGAAACGCCCAGCACATGACAGGATGATGTTGATTCCGTTCCACATGAAACAATGAAAAAAGGCAATCGCCGCCTTAAATAAGCGGTGATTGCCCTTTTTTTCAACCCATGATTTTCTTGATGAAGACCACTTTTAAATAGTTGCCTTCCTTATATTCCCGACTTGTCTTGAAATCAGCCGGCAATGAGAATTGCTCGACGATTTCATACTTCCCGTTACATTCCCTGAAGGCTGCATCGATGAAGCTCTTGAACTTTTTCATGTCGAACGTGCTGCAATTAGTCGAAGCGATGATGACTCCGTCGTCTTCAGTAATTGCAATGGTGTCCTTCAATAGATTCGTATAGTCTTTGCCAGCGCTGAACGTAAACTTCTTCGATTTGGCAAAACTCGGCGGATCGAGGATGACCAAGTCGAATTTCAACTCTTTCTTCACTGCATATTTAAAATACTTGAATACATCCATCACCACGATGTTCTGTGTTTCAGGATCTATTCCGTTCACGCCGAACTGTTCGATCGTCTTCGGTAAACTCCGATTCGCAAGATCGACGCTTGTTGTTTTAATCGCACCGCCCAAAGCGGCAAACACGGAAAATGCCCCCGTGTAGGAGAACATATTCAGCACCGTTTTTCCTTTTGCGTATTCATCGCGGATTTTCCGTCTGACATCGCGCTGATCGAGGAAGACACCGACCATCGCGCCATCATTCAAATAAACGGCGAACTGGACTCCATTTTCCTTAACAAGTAGGGGAAATTCCGGTTGTTCACCCATGACGAAATCATCTTCATCGACATACTGCCCCTTCGTATCAAAGCGTTTCTTTTGATAAATCGATTTGACCTCGACCGTATCCTGCAATGCCTTGATAATGGTGTCTTTAAACGAATAAATCCCTTTGCTATACCAGCTGATGACATAGTGACCGTCATAATGATCGATGATTAAACCACCAATTCCATCGCCCTCCCCATTAAACAACCGGAAAGCGGTCGTCTCGGGATCGTCATAATACGGTTTACGGAATTCAACGGCAGCGCCGATTTTTCCATTAAAGAAGGTTTGGTCGATTTTTTCATTTTCGCTTTTGGTCAATACCCATCCGTAGCCCTTATTTTGTTTCCCGTAATATCCCTTTGCCAGGAATCGCTTATTCTCATCGACCAGACGTACTAGAGACCCCTCTTCCTGGAGGTCATCGAGATTGGCGATCGACTCTTTAGCGATCAACGGAAAGCCCTTGCCGATTTTGCTTGCAAACTTAGCTTTCACTTTTATATCTATTTCTTTTCCCATCCTTATCATCCTATCTATGCAAATGCTTTCCTTTCCATTTTACCCTAATCGCTTTATAAATAAAAACCAGCCCGTCACACGGGCTGGCTTCACGAAAATCCTTGCTCATGATACTTCTAAATGCAGGTCGCCCGGTTTCACTTTACCCATCATTTTCAATACTCGATGCAGGACAAGGGTGATCACGGCTGGCAAGACCATGCCGACTGCGACATAAACCAAGAACGTATACAATCCTTGCCCGGTAATGATGGCAATCGGGGCAATCATTGAGCTTAACCCCATCCCTCCAAGCTCATACGGCACCTGAAAATCAAATGCCATGGTAGCGATCGGGGCGCAAATGATTGCCGCAATGAAAGGCGGGACGACATATAATGGCTTTTTGATTAAATTAGGAAACTGGACTTTTGGCGTAACGACCATCTGGGCCAGGAACCCGCCCATATCATTATCTTTATAAGACATGACAGTGAACCCGACAAACTGTACGGTACATCCGATTAAAGCTGCCGCACTGGAAACGGGATCTAATTGCAGGGCGATCGCAAGCGCCGCGGATGACGCCGGGGTCATCAATAAAATGCTCCATACCAAAGCGATGACCATGGAGCCGATTAAAGGCGACCCACCGACGGCAGCGGTAATTTGACCGCTTAACCATGTTAGGAATGGCGTCGTGACTAGAGCCAGGCCATATCCGGCCACTCCCCCGACTAGAACCGCCCCCAATGGGATGGCCATGATATCCAACTTTGTTTTGCCGATTAGCCGCTTACCTACATATGTTGCCACTACTGCTGCCAGGACGGCACTTAACGGCTGCCCCGTAGCGATCGTGAACGCCCCCTCGGCCGTTCTGTGAATTGCAGCGCCGCCAACGGCACTAGAAGCCATGGCGCTAAAAATAATTAACGAATTCCCGCCAAGCTGATACGCGATGCCGGCCCCCAGCGCAGGCGCAAGCAAGACCTTTGCGGCTCCGCCTATGGCAAGGAAGACCTCCCACCCTAAATACCCGCCTACCGATTCGAACAATAACCCGATCCCTAATGTAACCAATACGGCGTT
Source organism: Peribacillus sp. FSL E2-0218 (assembly GCF_037992945.1). Classification (NCBI taxonomy): domain Bacteria; kingdom Bacillati; phylum Bacillota; class Bacilli; order Caryophanales; family Bacillaceae; genus Peribacillus; species Peribacillus sp. FSL E2-0218. Next base: position 5,119,012 of record NZ_CP150304.1, read on the forward strand.
AGCTATTCCTGTTGAGGCTTTGTACATTCGCTCGTTGATATATGCTTTCCTGCTCACTATATTCACTCCTTATCATTTATCTGAATTTACCTTATAAATAAAAACAACAATATCAATTGTGATCAATGATTCACAACTCACTGGCCACTTTCCGTATAATAACATGAATTTTCAGACAATGTAAGATGTATTTATATACTAATAAAATAAAAACGCTTACAATTGTATGATTTTCGTAGGGTTTTATCCAAGTAATATCATGATTTGTATTATTCTAGTATATGTTCTATGTGTATTTTTTCACTTTAAGCTCCATCTTTCATATCAAAACAGGTAATAATTGATCTAATATTCAGATTGTTCGTTGCGATTTTTAGGTATATCATGAAAGAATCACCCAAAGGCAGATCGTTTCAATCATTCATTTATACTATCAGATGTCCCAATTACCGATAAGGAGAGCGAAATCAATGACAACTTCACTAACAGTCGATCATGAAGAATTACAGGCAGCAAAAGAATATGTAAGGCACGTATACGCACAGGTTAAGGAGCGTAATCCACATGAAAGTGAATTCCATCAAGCGGTCAAAGAAATATTCCTTTCACTTGTCCCCGTATTTGCAAAACACCCCATATATATGAAAAATGGAATATTACAAAGATTGGTCGAACCCGAAAGAATGATCAACTTCCGCGTTTCCTGGGTCGATGACCTAGGCAATGTCCAAGTCAATCGTGGTTTTCGTGTTCAATTCAACAGTGCAATCGGTCCATTCAAAGGCGGTCTGCGCTTCCACCCCACAGTCAATTCAAGTATCATAAAGTTCCTTGGTTTCGAGCAAATCTTTAAAAACTCTCTTACAGGCCAGCCGATTGGAGGAGGAAAAGGCGGGTCGGACTTCGATCCGAAAGGCAAATCAGATTCGGAAATCATGCGCTTTTGCCAAAGCTTCATGTCGGAACTCGGTCGCTATATCGGGCCGGACACAGACATACCAGCTGGAGATATCGGGGTCGGCGCCAGGGAAATCGGTTATCTTTTTGGTCAATATAAAAAGATGCAAGGCAGCTACCATGCTGGAGTTTTAACCGGAAAAGGATTAAGCTACGGCGGAAGCTTGGCCCGTACCGAAGCGACTGGTTATGGGACGGTTTACTTCGTCGAGGAGATGCTTAAGGACAAAGGCTTACAATTCCATGGCAGCACGGTTGTCGTTTCCGGATCTGGAAATGTCTCCATTTATGCAATGGAAAAAGCTGCACAACTGGGAGCTAAGGTTGTTGCTTGCAGTGATTCCAATGGCTACATCTATGATGAAAATGGCCTGGACCTTGATACGATTAGACATTTAAAAGAAGTGGGCCGAAAAAGGTTGAGTGAGTATGTCCATGCACATCCGGAAGCTGAATACAATGAAGGCAGCTACGGCATTTGGTCCGTACCTTGTGATATCGCCCTTCCTTGTGCCACACAAAATGAAATGGATGAAGAAGCGGCAAAATTATTGATCAAAAATAATGTGAAAGCAGTCGGTGAAGGTGCCAACATGCCTTCAACGCTTGAGGCAATTGATGTATTCCTTAATAATGGCATTCTTTTTGGGCCTGCAAAAGCGGCAAATGCAGGCGGAGTAGCTGTGTCTGCCCTTGAAATGGCTCAAAACAGTGCCAGGATGCCTTGGACGTTTGAAGAAGTCGATACAAAATTATACGGCATCATGAAAAACATCTATAAAAACAGTATAGAAGCCGCAGAAGAATACGGTGAGCCTGGTAACTTGGTTGTGGGTGCCAATATTGCTGGATTCCTTAAAGTGGCGGATGCCATGCTTACTCAAGGGATACTCTAGCTTTAAGCTAAATCATGAAGCGGTCCTACACATGGGCCGCTTTACTTTTGCAATATAATGTCCGTCTTTTCACCGCGCCCGCTCATTCTCCCCACATAGGAATGTACATTCAAATCATATAGCCCTTATGAAATTACTAAGCGTTAGTAAGTCCAGCGGCATCTGAAAGACACGTATGCAGCGTTTCCGAGACGCAGAAAACCTCTCAAAAATAGAGTGCCGGATTAGCTCCGGCACTCTCAAAATTTGTTTTTTTATTTTTTCGTGACTAATTTCAGCGGTACGGAAATGGTCTCGTCCACTTTGTCGCCTTTCAAGATCTTTTCCGCTGCATTAACCGCCTCTTCGCCGATAAGGGCAGGTTGCTGGGCAATTGTCGCTTGTAGTTCACCGTTCTCGACTGCCTTCAATGCATCATCATTGCCATCGAAGCCAACCACGATGATATCTTTGCCTGCTGCCTTGATCGCTTCAATGGCACCTAATGCCATTTCATCATTATGAGCGAATACCGCTTGGATATCTTTATTGCCTTGCAGGATATTTTCCATTACGTTAAGGCCTTTTGTCCGGTCGAATTCTGCCGTCTGGCTTGTCACGACATCCAATTGCTTGTCCGCAAGATTATGGAAGCCTTTTCCGCGTTCGCGAGTTGCTGACGCTCCTGATACACCTTCAAGCTCCACTACCTTTGCTTTTTCGCCAAGCTCTTTGACTAGGTATTCCGCGGCCATTTCCCCACCAGCGACATTATCGGAGGCGATGAATGTTTTGATATCGCCTTCATCGGATGAGCGGTCTATCGTAATGACAGGAATGCCAGCTTCATTTGCAGATTGAACGGCTGAAGATATTGCCGCTGAGTCTGTTGGATTTACAAGAAGGACATCCACCTTTTGCAGGATTAAATCTTCAATTCCGCTGATTTGTTTAGCCGTATCATCCTGGGCATCAACAACAGTGACTTTCATGCCTTTTTCTTTTGCCTCTTTTTCAACCCCATCTTTTAATGAAACGAAGAACGGATTGTTTAAAGTTGAAATGCTGACACCGATCTTCAATCCTTTTACAGAGTCTTTCTTTTCTTTTTTATCATCTTTCAGACCCGAATCCATTGAGCATGCAGCCAAGACCATTAATGATAGGATCATGATGATCGATACGATTTTTTTCATAAATTACACCCCTGCTTATGATTTTTTACGGTCAAGTAAGACCGCGATTAATATAACTGCACCTTTTACCACTTGCTGGTAGAAAGAGGATACACCAAGTAAATTCATTCCGTTATTCAAGGTACCGATGATCAGGACCCCCACGAGCGTGCCGAACAATCGGCCTTTACCGCCTGATAGGCTTGTCCCGCCGAGCACCACGGCTGCGATGGCATCCATTTCATAGGATTGCCCCGCCGTTGGCTGTGCCGAATTCAGACGCGAGGTCAAGATCGCACCGGCAATGGCGGCCATCGTACCTGCCAGCCCATATATGGCCACCTTCACGCGATCGACTTTGATCCCGGAAATACGGGAAGCCTTTTCATTTCCGCCAATGGCATAAGTTTTGCGGCCAAATGATGTTTTGTGAAGCAGGAACCATAGGATGAAAAACGCGATGATCATCACGACCGCCGGTACCGGCAAGCCTAGGAAGTACCCTCTCCCAAGCATTTGGAACGCGACCGAGTCACCAATACCCGTGATCGGCTTCCCGTCCGTATAGACGAGCGTCAGGCCTCGGAAAATTGTCATCGTAGCCAATGTAACGATGAAAGGAGCCATTTTACCTTTTGATACGAGAATTCCATTGATTACACCCATAATTGCACCAAGTAATATACCTACCAATATGGCAAGGATCGGGTCCATTCCCGAGACCATCATGCCAGCCATAAGCGCGCTGGACAGTGCCAGAATGGAACCGACGGACAAGTCGATGCCGCCTGTCAGTATGATGAAGGTCATCCCGAATGCAATAAGTGCATTGATGGAGGTTTGACGCAATAGATTCAAAATATTGTTCGGTTCCATGAATGATGGATTTAATACGGTTATTACGATAAATAATAGAACCAAGGCGAGTAACGGCCCGAATTTTTGCCAGATCCCGCTTTTTCCTGTAGCCTCAAGTTTCATCCTAGTTCCCCCCTGTCGCCAATGCCATGATTTTTTCTTGTGTCGCTTCCTGCTTTAATAATTCTCCAGCAATTGCACCTTCGTGAACTACAAGGATCCTATCACTCATTCCCACGATTTCCGGAAGCTCAGACGAAACCATGATGATGGCGATTCCCCGCTCCGTCAGTTCATTCATCAATTCATAAATTTCACGTTTTGCGCCAACATCGATCCCCCTCGTAGGCTCATCCATAATTAAAACCTTCGGGGAGGTGCCGATCCATTTCGCGATGACCACTTTTTGCTGATTGCCCCCGGATAGGTTGCCGATGATCGTTTCCGCAGAGGAAGTCTTCACGTGAAGCCGTTTGATCATCATATCTGCAAAATTTCTCTCATCGTCCGTTTTTACGAGTCCGCTTGGTGCAAAGCTCTTCAAATTCGGCAAACCGATATTTTCTCTTACTGAAAAGTCGAGGATCAGCCCCTCTTCTTTACGGTTTTCCGTAATGAAAGCCAAACCGTGCCGCACTGCATCCGTCGGTTTTCGAATGGAAACCCTCTTGCCCTCAACGGTAATCTCACCGCGATCTATTTGGTCGACACCGAAAAGGGCGCGCATGATTTCCGTTCTGCCTGCTCCCATCAATCCGGCTACACCTACTATCTCGCCTTTCCGGACTGCGAAATTGATATTTTCAAACATCCCTTTTTTCGTCAATCCTTTTACATCAAGGACTACCTCGCCAAGCTTTGCATCACGATGGGGGAACCGATCCTCCAGCTCCCGTCCGACCATTTTTTGTACGACTTCATCGAAATTCGTATCGACGATTCTTTTCGTATCGACGGTTTTACCATCACGCATAACGGTGATCCGGTCACAAATGGCGAATATTTCTTCCATCCGATGCGAGATATAAACAAGTGATACACCCTTTTGGGTTAAGCCCTTCATCACTTCAAATAGCTTTTCGATTTCCCTATCGGTTAACGCAGCGGTCGGTTCATCCATGATGATGACTTCGGCCTCCGTCATCAGCGCCTTGGCAATTTCGATCATTTGCTGTTCACCTACGGAACAAAGGCCGGCTTCCTTATCGAAGGGAAGGGAAATATTAAGTGTTTTAAAAACTTCTTTTGCACGCGCTTTCATTTGTTTCGTCTTTAGGACGCCTAACTTATTTACCAGTTCCTTGCCGATAAATAAGTTCTCCAGCACGGTCATTTCCGGCCAAATATTCAATTCCTGACGGATAAAGGCCATCCCCGCTTCTTCTGCTTCCTTGGAATCCTTGAATGAGGTTTCATTGCCGTTAATCACGATCGTTCCTTGATCCTGCTTATGAAGACCAGTCAAAATGTTCATCAAGGTTGATTTCCCTGCTCCATTTTCCCCCATGAGCGCGTGTACCTCTCCAGCCTCCAACGAAAAATGAACGCCCTCCAATACCTTGTTTTGACCGAATGCCTTATATATGTCGTTCATTTCGATTTGCATGGCTCTTCACCTCTTTCTTTAAAAGAATACTCCAGACTGCAGAATGCAATTCGAATACGGCGTCGTCTCCCCCGTCCGAATGACGGCTTTCGCTTTACTTGACAGCTTCTTGAAATCTTCGTGTGAAACATATTCGATCGCTTCGCCGAACTGCTGCACCATATATTGATGCTGGCCTGGATTTTTCTCTATCACCTCAGTGGCGGCGATGACCTTTTCAATGACCATATCTTCGTGAACGGCACGCACGACAGCTTGGAACGATGGGGTTCCAGGCGTCAAGGCTAAGTCTATCTTGATGACTCCCGGCGGCACCGGCAGACCGGCGTCACCTACAACTATATAATCCGTATGACCAAGGTCGGCAAGGACCTTGGCTATCGAACTATTGATGATTCCTTGCCTCTTCATGCTTCAAGGCCCCTTTCGACTTCCGCCCTAACCGGCATGCCGCCTTGGGCCCCCAACTTCGTCACGGAAATGGACGCTGCCCGGTTGGCGAAAATCAAACATTCATCATAGCTTTTGCCTTCTGCAACGGCCACCGCAAAGGCAGCATTGAATGTATCGCCTGCACCTGTCGTATCCACCGCTTCCACTACAAAGCTAGGAACGACCCTTTCTTCATGGCCGTCAAAATATCGGACACCATTTTTTCCTTCCGTAATGAATAATTTATTGGGATGCTCCGTCAGGACTTCCGCTCGATCTCTCCCATTGAAAAGTATTTCGAACTCATGCTCATTAGGCGTCAGGAATGCTGCCTGTTGAATCACATCCTCACTTAGCTTGCGGGCGGGAGCGGGGTTCAATAGCAGTCTTTTTTGGAGCTTTTTGCACAGCTCAGCCAGGTATTCGACCGTTTCCTCGGGTATTTCCTGCTGGACCATGACGATGTCCGCTTCCTCGATGGCTTTTTGCGCCTTTTGGACATAATCGGGAGTAATGAAATCATTTGCCCCTTTCACGACAATAATGCTGTTATCGCCTTCCGAAAGGATGATATGTGCCGTACCTGAGGCAGAACCTGTAACCGGTTCCACATACTCCGTATTTACACCATTCTTTTTCAGGTTTTCTAAAATGATTTCCCCATAAAAATCATCTCCTACACATCCAATCATCGATACTTCCGCACCAAGGCGGGCTGCTGCCACTGCCTGATTCGCTCCCTTTCCACCCGGGACCGTGATAAAGGATTCTCCTAAAACCGTTTCCCCTGCTTTTGGACGCTTTGCTGATGTCACCACCAGATCCATCGATGAACTTCCCACTACTGCCAATTTGATCACGGCTTTTCCACCTTTCTTCTCGTTGTTTGTCTTTCCACAAAAGAAACAGGCAGCTTCTTATGTGTTTCTTCTATTTTTTCCTGATTGATTTTCCTAATCAACATTTCCGCAGCTTGCGCCCCCATCTCATAGGCAGGCTGGCGAATGGTCGATAACGGCGGGTGCAATAAGGCCGTGAAGGCGATATCATCATAGCCGATCAATTGAATCTCCTCCGGAATCCGGATTCCCCGTTTCAAGATTTCCTGAAGGGCCGCAGCTGCGACAATATCATTACAAGCGATGATTCCATCCGTTTCTGGATATTGCTCGAATAGCTGCCGCACACATACTTGTCCTCCTTGTAGAGTGAGGGACGAGTCCATGACCTGTACATTCACTTTCGCCTGTGTCAATTCCTCCATTGCAGCCGTGTACCGTTCATATACAGGCTTTATTTCCACGGGTCCCCTGATCAGGACGATATTTGTACTGCCCCTATCGAGCAATACCCGTGCTGCCAACCTGCCGCCCGTCTTTTGGTCGGAATAAACGGCTGGCAAGTTCTCTGCCGTCCGATCGAGAAGGACGACTGGAATTTCCAGATTGTCAAAATTTTCATTGGCTTCTTCGCTTGTCGAAGCAATGATGCCCACTACATTATTCTGTAGAAAGGTGTCGATATATTCTATTTCCTTATCTCTCTTCTCATCGCTATTTCCGAATATCAGCCGATAGCCAAATTGCTGCAAGTAATCCTCGACACCCCTTGCCATTTCCGGGAAGAAAGGATTCGTAATGTCCGGTAAGATCAAGCCCACCAATTTGGATTTACGGTTATAGAGGGACCTTGCCACTTCATTCGGTTTATAATTCAGCTTTTCAACAGCCGCCATGACGACCTTCTTTGTGTCTTCATGTGCGTACCCGCTGCCATTCATGACTCTAGAAACCGTTGCCACGGAAACGCCTGCTTCCTTTGCAACCTCCCGAATAGTTGCCACTATATCCACCTCAATAATTTTCTGTAACCGTTTACACAAATAGCTTATCACCAATCTATCTGCACGGCAAGCTTTATTGTTAAGATATTTTTTAGGTAATCGGAACCATATCGCAGGACTAACTCAAAAGATGGTGATCATCAGGCACGTCATGTTTGAACGATTCTTCTTCTATCAATAAGCAGAACAAGGCTATCACCCTCTGCCGAAAAATAACAAAATAAAATGCTGGCTCAATGAAATTGAGCCAGCTTAGCAACAATTAAATGGATTTGGCAGGTAGCTTTTCGTACAGAGCATTATTGACATATCCGTACTCTGATGCGTGCGGTCGATCTTCACCATCACTGTATCCATATTGAAGCATCCTGTTCCTGTTTAAACAGAGCTTTGTTAATTTCGGGGCGAAGAAATTGAATAGGTCGAAACGGTCCTGCAGCTGCGGGAACTTTTGCTGATGTGCAAGGATCGCTTTCGTGACGCCTTCCCAGAAGCGATTCTCATTCAATAATTTCCTTTTCATCAGGAGCGTGGACAAATAACGGAAGTGACAAATGAAGAGTCCCGTGAAAATGAATTGAACGAGTCCTTCAGGCGGCTCGCACCTTAAAACCTTTTTTAGATCATCAGGAAGTTCGCTCAATTCAGGAAGCGGCTGATCACTTATATTGACGTCATCGACAAAATCCTTGATTGCCAGCCTATGCGGCTTGTAATCCTTCAATACTAAAATCGTATTTTGGCCATGTGGCGAAAAAACGACACCATATTGATAAATGAAATGCAATAACGGAGAAAGGATGACTTCGAATAGTTGGTCCGTCCATTCTGCAGCGGTTACCCCTGATTTTTCGATCAGACTTTCCACATACGGCTTGCCTTCTTGGTCCACATGCAGGAGCGACGCTAACGTAATCGGCTTCTCGCCTTCCTCCATATAACTGTAAATGCTTTCCCGCCAAATGCCGCCCAGCATCTCTAAATATTGATAGGGTACATTTTTCAACCTGGAGAAATAGGGATGATCGACATTCAGACTGGCGATTTCACCGGGAAGCACCACTTTGCATTCTTCTTTTAAATAACGATCATTGTCGTAAATATTCTTAATATACTCCGTGATCTTTGGTGCAATGACCGTACGTTCTGCTGGCAATCCGCGATAGACGAGCGTATTCAATATGCTCATTGGCAGCTTGACGTGGTGCTTATTCTTATTGGACAGATTAACGAAGGTCCGAATCGACTGCTGCGGCAGATACTCATCAGGGCCATTACCTAATGCCACGATCAGCCCCTTGGCCAAATCATCGGTGAAATTCTGGATGATGACATTCTTCCATTGCCATTCATGAATCGGCAGGTAATAATAGTCTTTCTCTTCTAAGCCCTTCTCTGCCAATCTATCGGAAAAATCCTTTCGGGTTTCCATATCCAGTTCATTTTCCATCAATTGTTTGTAGTCCAAGGTTTTGATTGAATTGAAAGCGGCTCTTGTTTTATGGACGGCAATCCATGATAGCTGGATTTTCTCCTGGTTTTCCGGAGCAAACTTCAAATAATCATCATAACCGAATCCAATTCTCCCCTTATTATAAGCGATCCAAGGGTGCCCGCTCATTTCTCCCTCAAGCCATGCATAGTCCAGCTCGACCAACTCATCAGCGCTTTGTCCTGGTTTGGCTAGCAATTGCAGGTCGGCCAGCAATGTATGATTGAATTCTTTAATCAAATGGCCGGTTGTTTCTGCCGTCATTCCAATTAGCGGCTGAAGATCCAAAATGAATTGAATCGCATCATCCGCTTGTGTAGCTTCTCCAGTTGCGGTTTCATAGACTGAAATCGAATCAGCCTGGACTTCATAGCTATCGAATAGGCGCGGCCTCGCTAAAAATCGATACGATAGATCTTCATTTATTTTCAGCTCATATAAGTTTCCTGCTGCATCTTCGATCAAGAGAACTGGATGGATCATATCCTCATACATATATTCGGAAATCATTTTGGCGAGCAGGTTTCGGTTTACGATCGACCAATTTTTTTTCGTAGCCGCCTTTTCCACTTCATTTATGAATTGCATACACTGACTCCCCTTCACTCTATTTAATGGGCCGTGACCGGCGTTTTTACACGGAATGATTGAAAAGCTCCTCTTGGTTCAGCTGGATATACGTCCCTGCCCGCTATTCGGTTAATGATAATCGAATTCCTGAAAGCCCCCAGCCCTAAGTCCGGTGTACCTACACCATGCGTATGTATCTCTCCGTTTTGAATGAAAAGGTGATTGGAGGTCGGGACAGTCGTACCAATCCGGTAGTCCTTGGTTATGTCCAGACGGCCAAGCTCATCTCGGACAAGAAGGTCTTCCATTCCTTCAAGAAAGGTCGGGACGGTTGATTTATACCCTGTTCCGAATACGATCGCCTCAGTATCCACATTAAAATCGCTTTCTTCGACCCATTGATGACATTTCAATGTCCATCCACGATCGGAAGGTTTTAATGCTGACACTTCCGTCATGGCCCTAAGTTCAATGGCAAGTTCGGCATTTCCAATCGATTTCTCATATATTTTGTCGAAGATCGATGCAATCGTCGTTGCACTGATCCCCTTATACAAGAGGTCCTGCTTCGGCAGGATTTCATCCTTCTTCTCCTGGGGCAGACGATAAAAGAAATCGAGATAATCCGGCGTGAAGTATTCCAAACCTAGTTTTGAATATTCCATTGGGAAAAACCCTTTTGACCTTGTATACCAGTTCAGCTGGTACCCATGATTCTCTTGCTCATTCAACAGATCCTCGAACACCTCGGCTGCACTCTGGCCCGAACCGACCACCGTTATCGATTTTTTATTCAGGATCCTTTCCTTATTCCGCAAATAATCGGCAGAATGCAAGATGCTTTCTCCTATGAATGGACTAAATGCAGCAGGCACCGCCGGGGCACTTCCGATACCCAGTACCACATGACGGCTATGAAACACCTCTACCTGCCGGGTTTGTTCATCCCTTACGTGTATACGGTAAACGGGCTCTTTTTGATCGTTTCTATACTCTATCGATTCCACCGTTTTTCCAAAGCAGCAGGTATCGAGCTGATTGGCAGTCCAGCGACAATAGTCGTTATATTCTTTCCGCGGGATCAGGAACTTTTCAAGAAAGTAGAAATGATAAAGCCTGTCATGCTGCTGTAAATAATTCAAGTAGCTATATTTACTTGTCACATCCGCCATGCTGACCAGATCAGCGAAGAACGGGACTTGCAGCGTCGTCCCCTCAAGCAGCATCCCTTCATGCCAATTAAACTCCTGCTTCCTTTCAAAAAAGAGAGCATTCAGTTCTGGAGTTTTCTCCAATAGGGCGGCTAGCCCAAGATTGAAAGGACCGATCCCGATCCCGATCACATCATAGGTAAATCGTTGCTTCTCCATATTTCCACTTCCTTTCGAAGTTCTCACGCGTGCAAGCCATAAGCAAACCGGTCTTATCTGGAAGTTCAATTTCTTTCATTGGTGTGAACCCGCATTTTTCAAACAGATGAATCATCTTTTCATTTCTAATATCCGGTTCGGCCATCACCTTTTTGGTATGGGAAGTGAGGAGTTGGTATTTCACCATCGACCGTAAAAATGGCAAAGCCAGTCCTTTTCCGAGGTATCCAGGATTGCCAATGAGCAAATGAATTCCCTGGTCACCCTCCTCGGCCTCATAATAGTCTTCAATGATATCGCCTTTTACCCAATACGACTCCCAATAGCTCATTGGTGTTTCATCGAGGCAGCCTAAATAGAGTGTTTGATGTGAATCAGCCAATGCCTTTTGTAAATGGAGCGCAAATTTTTCCTTAGTGAAATTCAAATTCCAATAGGGTATCACATGTTCTTCGTGCATCCAACCATGCAACATATCGATATCCCTATCCAATTCAACTTTGACAAATGATAGTAATTGTTTATGGTCTTTCAGCATTTCTTCATAACTATTTTTCATTGACAGCCAAGACCCCTTGCGCAAATGGATTATCGATGATCGTATAGACGGATTGTGTCTCAAGTGAGCCTACAAGCTCGTCCAAGTCATGAAAACGTGTCAGTAAATTCGCTTTACAAGGCAGTTTTCTTTCTTGGAGCAGCCTGGAAACAACTCGATTCAGCCCTTCATCATCGCTCATTGCGTTGATCGATTCCAATTGTTCCTGAACGATTTGCAATAGTTCCTTTTCGGATGCCAATCCCTCTGTACCGAAATTATTGATCAATCCTAATAAATGATTGAAGAAAAAATAGTATTGCAGTCTTTCTTCAGCAACTTCATCGGAACATATGGTGAAGCTTTTTTTGCTAAGCTCGGGAAGGATGCTAAACAAGCGGTCCACCTTGGATTGGCAATAATAATATCCTTGGTTATCACGGTAATGGAATGTGGAAGGGTACCCGTTTTGAAGCTGGATGATGGAATTTTGCTGATGGGCCTCCAGGACGATTCCATACTTTTCAAATAACCAAAGCATTGGTTTTACGGTCATGGACAGATAACTAGTGAACCAATCGATGCTCACCTCTTCTGTCGGCCGGTTTTCATCTATGGCCAATTTATGGATGATGGCTGAGAGCCTGGAAGGTGCTCCAAAGGCATTATCCTGGCAAAGGCCGGCAATCAGACTGGTTTGTTTATCTTCTTCAAAGAAAGGATTTTCTCTTATATCTACATCGAAGCCTGAGTCATGTTCTTCTGTTTTAATCGTTAAGTACGCAGGGTCCTTTATGACACGGAAGGCCGGATGGTGTTGTTTGAGATCATCGCCCAATTTCGAATCCATCAGTCTAGCTATTTCCACACCGCGATCCAATTCTTTTTGCAGATTCGCTCGTAATGAATTCGTGATCTTGACCGGCACTGAAAACTTATACATATACCGGGATGAGGCACTATAGACCGTCCTGAATGAAGAAGTTGCGGTAAACTTTTTCCCAAGCGGACCTGCATGGATAAGCTGACCCGACTCGATTAATCGCCTGACCTCATCTTTTTCGACAAGATGCTCTGCCTGAAGCGGATGTGCCGGTATAATGATAGATTGGCTATCTTCATGGCAATACTTGTCACGGAATTCTTCAGGAAAGTCCACGTCTGCCATTAATTCACTTTTGATGATTTCACTTGCAGACAGGGCTTCGCTGGAGTCCTGGATGACGATCGCGGGATCGGCCAAAAAGTAATGCAGCTGGAACTCGCCTTTTAATTCAGGTGAATAGATCGTTTCATCCCGTTCTGAAATGCCTTGCTTACTTTTTGGAGTAGGATGGAGCAGATGACCGAATAAAAGCGACTGTTCTGCCTCAATATATGTAAAATCACAGCTTTGAAGGGCGTCATGGTCTTCAAACCGGGCTTCGACATAGCGCTGAATATTTTGGCTGCTGAGGATGACGCGCAGCATCAGCTCATCTTCGCTATCCGTCCTTCCCTGTTCAGTCAATAATTCTTTGGATATCGCGGAAACCATTGTCACGTAGTCCAATTCGTGTACCTGTTTGGATGATGTTCGGTAATAGGCCGGGAAGGCGAAAATATGGCGCCCCGTTTCCGACCAATACTTAATTGGAACAAGCAAGGCAATATCTTGGGATGTAAGATTGCAAACGATTAAAGAATCGGGAACCGTTCCCTCCAATTCAGGATAGTTCTTCGATTCTTCCAATCTGCCATTCCCGGTTTCCCTGAAATAACAATTCAGAAAGCTTTGCATCGTCGCCCTTTGGGCTATTTGCTTACTATTCATCTTCATTCCTCCATCATATTGAACATTTCACCTAGTACGCGAATCTCATCTAGTATGTCTTCTATATGCTCAAGCCTTGTCATCGGATTCAGTAGGGTCATTTTTAAAAAAACCTGGCCCTCGAAACGGGTTTTTGCTAAAAATGCGCGACCGCTATTCAATAATTCCTGCTGGATCTGCTTATTTAACTGATCTGCCAACTGAGCACTTACTCCCTCTGGATCATAACGGAATACGACTGCATTCAATTCAGGATGGCTGTTCAAAACACGGAATCCGTCCTCTTTATCGATCATTGCCGCTGCGTCTCCTGCAAGATGACATGTATAATCGATCATTTCAGCAAACGTATCAAGTCCAACAACCTTTAATGACATCCAAAGTTTCAGCGCATCGAATCTCCTCGTTGTTTGGATCGATTTATTGACTAAGTGGACCATTCCTTCCGCTTCATCTTCCTCGGGATTCAAGTAATCGGCATGATGCTGGATATATTGAAAGTGGTCACGATCTGAAACAAGGAAAGCACCACAGCTTATTGGTTGATAGAATAGTTTATGAAAATCGACTGTAATGGAATCCGCCGATTCCATTCCCTTTACCGATTCTCTGAAATTGCGACTCAACATCATTGCACCGCCATATGCGGCATCTATATGCAGCCAAATTCCGTTCGCCCTCGCAATTTCAGCCAAATCAGCCATTGGATCGATCGAACCGAAATCCGTTGTCCCACAAGTAGCAACGATGGCAAATGGAAGTAAATCCTGCTCCTTCAAGAGCTTCAGCTGTTGGTTCATTTCATCGATGGATAGACGGTGATTGGCATCCGTTTTAATCGTAATAACCGCCTGTTCACCAAGCCCCAGTTGTGCTGCCGATTTACGAACCGTAAAATGGGCGGCCTCCGAGCATAAAATCCTTAGTTTTTTCGAATCGGCCGGCAGTCCATGTTGTTGGACATCGACATCCCAAACACGCTTACAATACGCATCCCTGGCCAGCAGCAGGCCCATATAATTGGATTGTGTACCGCCGCTGGTAAACACACCGTCCGCTTTTTCCGGTAATCCTGCCTGATTGCACAACCATTTGATTAGTCGCTCTTCAACAAAGGTTGCAGTCGAGCTTTGATCCCATGAATCCATCGATTGATTCAACGTACTGATGATCATCTCGGCCGCCACGGCTGGTATTAACGTCGGGCAATGCAAATGCCCGATACAGGTCGGGCTGTGTACATTCATGCTGTCATTGATCACAAATTCAGCTAGCTCGGCCGCAACCGACTCAAGGGTCTCCCCTTTTATGGATGCAATGGACAGTTCATTTAACCTTGCTTCCAATTCATGCGGTTTTTTGCCGGAATAGGGGGAATCGTTCCCCTTTAAGAAGTCGGCTAACGTGTTTTCTATGATTTTGAGAGACCGTGTATAGTTATGGATCCCTTCCTCGTTATTCAGGAAAAATGGAGCATAGGCAAAGTCAGCTTTCTTTAAGGTTTCAATCATTGCTTCAGCCCCTTGCTACTGCTGCACGAACAGCTTGTTCAAAAATTTCAGTAGCTTCGCGAAGCTGGGCTTCCGTTACGATTAATGGCGGCAGGAATCTCACTACGCTTCCATGTCTGCCTCCGACTTCCAGAATCAAACCTCTTTCGAAGCACTCCTGTTGTATCGCGCTTGCAAGCTCCGAATGGGCTGGGTAACTCCCATTTTGATTTTGCTCTTTTTGATGATCGACCATCTCAACGCCAACCATTAGGCCGCGACCTCTAACATCGCCAATCTGCGGTATATCCTTTTGCAAATCTTTGAGGATATCCTGTAACAGTTCACCCATTTTTGCTGCATGTTCAATAAGGTTGGTTTGTTTCATGTACTTTAAACTTGCAGTGCCTGCTGCCATTGCCAATTGGTTCCCGCGGAATGTGCCGATATGTGCACCTGGAGTCCAAACATCCAAATCTTTATGATAAATCACGACAGATAATGGCAGGCTGCCACCGATTGCTTTCGATAGGACAAGAACATCCGGAATGATTCCTGCATGTTCAAAGGCGAACATTTTGCCTGTGCGACCTATGCCTGATTGAACTTCGTCAATGATCAGCGGGATGCCCTTCTCTTTTGTTATTCTTCTGATTTCCTTAAGCCAAGGGATCGGCGCAGGTATGGAGCCGCCCTCTCCTTGCACGGCCTCTAAAATCATTCCCGCAGGAGCCAATAATCCGGATTCGGGATCATTCAGCAGGTTTTCGATATATTGGCTGCTGATTTTATGACTATCCTCGCCCCCAATGCCAAAAGGACAGCGATATTGATAAGGATATGGCAGGAATTGTACATCTGGCATCAATCCTTGAACCTTTTCCTTCGGTTTTGTATTTCCGCTAATTGACATCGTTGCGTGCGTTGCCCCGTGATATGCACCTTGGAATGATAAAATGCCGCTGTTGCCTGTAGCGGTTTTAACTAATTTAAGTGCAGCTTCTATGGCATCCCCGCCAGTGGGGCCGCAAAATTGGATTTTTGCATTTTTTCGGAACTCTTCTGGCAGCCATTCAAAAATTTCATCAACGAACTGCTCTTTTATCGGTGTAGTAAAGTCCAAAGTGTGCAAAGGACTTTTATTTTTAAGTACTTTTTCCATTTCTTCAAGGACAGCCGGGTGATTGTGTCCAAGCGCTAATGTTCCGGCTCCGGCAAGAAAATCTATATATGTTTTCCCATCCATGTCTGTAAGGTAAATACCTTCCGCTTTTTCGATGGCCATGGGTAATCTTCTAGGATATGAACGAGCGTTTGACTCCCTTGTATTTTGCTGTTCCAGCAATTGATCATTTTTAGTGGGTGTGATAGTTGCCATAATGAGCCTCCTAGTATATTAATTGATAATAATTATCATTTTCAATGACACAATCATCATTTTACTGACAATGATTATTATTCTCAATAAGCTAAATCTACCATTTTCCTTCTATAATATTCCAATAAAATTAAGAACAGGAGAATACTGGGACGATTTCTCCATGCGTTATTAAACATGAACAGGCTCTTAAGGTTTTATTAAGGTTGAGTTTATAAGCTGAACGCTGACAATCATCATGTAAAAGGAGGAACGGCAATGAATGGTTTACAAGGAAGGCGGGAACTCAAACATGCAATCACCAAAGCGGATTGCCATTTATTAAGGAATGTCCTGCAAAACTTCATGAAGCTTGATCCCCACGGACTCGATGGGAAGTATTTAATTCGAAGTGTCTATTTCGATAACTTCGACAATAAAATCCTCCGGCAAAAAACGGAAGGGTTTTATCATAGGGATAAGTTCAGGGCCAGGCTTTATGATCATAATACCGATTTCATCAACCTGGAAAAAAAGAGTAAGCGGAATAACCTTACCTATAAACAAAAGTGCAGGCTTTCTGCCGCTGAATACGAACGGATCCGTTCAGGAGATATAAATTGGATGTCCGAGGATTCAAGGGATATCCTCAAGGACTTATACGTGCAAATGACGCTCTTCCAAATCAAGCCGACAACCGTCGTTGACTATGAAAGGGAGGTATTCATTTATGAGTACGGAAATGTCCGGGTCACCTTTGACAGTCATGTGAAAACGAGTTATCGCGATACGGACTTCCTGAATCCCGAATTAATCGTAGTCGATGCCCTCGATCCGGATGTCGTCATCCTGGAAATAAAGTATGACGAATTTCTTCCGGATATCATCAAACAATCGTTATCCATCATCGATACTAGAAAAACGGCTTTTTCAAAATATCAACTAAGCAGAAGATACGGCTGATGGCAGCAAACAAAAACATTCTATTGGAGGAATCACAAATGGATACGACGACAACGAGCACCACGTTTAATGATATTTTCAAATCAAGTTTTTTGGACAAGACCGAGAGCTTTTCGATCATTGACTCCCTGATTGGATTGCTGTTGGCATTTGCCATCGGATTGTTCATTTACGTCATTTATAAGAAGACCTTTTCCGGTGTGATGTACTCGCACAATTTCAATATATCCCTCATCATCATGACAATGGCCACGGCCTTGATCATCATGGGCATATCAACGAATATCGTAATCTCCCTGGGGATGGTCGGCGCGCTCTCCATCGTACGATTCAGAACGCCCATCAAAGATCCCATGGACCTGGTCTTCCTATTCTGGGCAGCGGCCTCTGGGATCTTATGCGGGGCGGGATTAATTCCGCTCGTTATTATCGGTGCCATTTTAATAGGGATCGTCATGCTCGTATTTGCCAATCGAATCACCGTTGAAAATCCCTTTTTATTAATCGTTAAATATTCAGATGCATCCATTGAAAAAACGTTGGAAGAAATGATATCCAGCAAGGTGAAAAAGCATTCCGTCAAATCGAAATCGATCATGGCCGATAATAACCTCGAAGTGACATATGAGATTCGATTAAAAGATAATAATGCGGAATTCATCAATCAAGTAAAGGACATGACCAGCGTCCATTCTGCCATCATGTTGAGTTATGATGGCAACTTCACAGCTTAAGACAGATGGCGGACACAAGGAACCATGCCCACCCCTCTATAGTGGACGGCAGGAGGAAGGAGCCAAGGCATGTTAAAAACAAGATATGTTGCAGCGGCGATTGGATTATTGATCATGATTTTTATAGCAGCGATGTACCTCGTTCCCCTTCTTCAAGTGGAAAAAGCAACGAAAGGGAATACCTATGCAAAATCGGTATTTGACCAAAGTAAGGTGACGAAAGTTGATATTACACTAGCTGATGATGATTTGGATTCCATCCTGGATAACCCTTCTGAAAAAGAAATCGTTAACGCCGATGTGACGATAAATGGGGAGACGGTTAAAAATGTGGGGTTTCGCACCAAGGGAAATCTTTCCTTGAATTCCGTTGTTCAAATGGACGATTCCGAACGTTACAGCTGGAAGATAGACTTTGATTATTATCAGGACGATCAAGATTTACACGGGCTGAAAAAGTTGGCACTGAACAATAATTACAGTGATCCTACTTTTATGAGAGAATATCTTTCCTATGAATTAATGGAAAAGATGGGCATAGCGACACCAGGGCACTCCTATATGTACGTGACCATCAACGGAAAGGAATGGGGCCTTTACTTAGGTGTGGAAGCTATAGAGGAAACCTTTCTAAATACCAACTTCGCTGATGCTACAGGCGATCTCTATTATCCTGATGGTACTGGAAGCGATTTAAAATGGATCAGCGAAGACATTGATGACTACACAGGATTGAATTTGAAAACAAACGATCATTCGGACCAATCCGCCATGATCCACATGCTCGATGCCATCAATAATGGAGGCAATATCGAGGAAGTATTGGATGTCGATGAAATGCTGCGCTACTTCGCAGCCAACACTGCCCTTGTCAACCTTGATCACTATCAAGGAGATAAAAAGCACAATTATTACCTATATGAAGAGAACGGAGTCTTTTCGATATTGCCGTGGGACTATAATATGTCATTTGGCGGTTATTCCGGAGGCGGCGGGAGGCAGGCAGGCGGCACCGCTCGAAAAAATGAAGATGAAGCGACTGCTAAGAACGATAATGCTGAGCAGGATGACATGAAGCTTCCCGAGGAAGCACCGAATATGAACGGTGGCGGGATGATGGATATGAGCTCCCATTTCATGAATGAAAGTAACATCAACTTCAGCATCACCGAGCCCGTTTCAGGCACGGCCCTTGAAGATCGCCCTTTATTGAATGCCCTGCTTTCTAACGACGAATACCGTGAAAAATATGATGATTATCTAAACGACATTGCCACAGATTTTTTCTCTGAAGAAAAAATGACAGCAATGACCTCTGAAATCTCAACGTTGATCACACCATATGTGAAAAGAGATCCAACCAAGTTTTATACAATGAATGAGTTTTTAGAAGCAACATCCGGTGAGGAAACCCTTGTTGACTTCGCCGTTCAACGTGCTGGATCGATCTTGGCGCAGCTATCCGGAGACCTGATTGTCGAAGGTGAGACGGAAAGCGGCACGGACGGCAGAGCGCCTAATATGGGCGCTGACGCAAATGGAGGCCAGCAACCACCAAACATGGCCGGCGGCGGGGAAATGCCTGCCATGCAGCCCCCTGACATCGATCGCGGCGGGAATGGCTCACCCCCTGATATAACGGGGAAGATGGGCCAAAAGGAGCCAGGAAACAGCAGCTCCTCCAAAGATACGATCATTCTATCCCTGGTGCTCCTGATTTTATTATTGGGCGCAATCGCTTTTGCCCACTTCTTTAAACGAAGGGGCAAAACCGGATGAGGACCACCCCCTCCAACATGAACAAGGCATCCCGAAATATTCGGGATGCCTCATTTTTATTGAAAATAGAATCTACTAAACTTGATACCAAAGTCGTCAAGGAGACGCCCTCTTTTTTCTATGAATTTCTTGATCTATTACCAAGGAAAAAAACACTGCACAAACAGCATAAATCCCAAGATGCACAGCAGCTGACCCTTCTGATTCTATTTTCGTTATCACGACATGTGGAATGAAACGGAGGGGGCGACACTCCTGCGGCAACTGCGGTCTAGGGGAGACACCGTTGGCGTAAAGCCCGAGGAGGCTCCACGACCGCCCGCGGAAAGCGAGTGCCCGGAGTGCCATGCAACGTTCGACGTCCGGTTCCTCCAAACGATGGGAAATCAGGATTTCATTTTCACCTTATCCCAAAGTAGAGTGGAAAGGGAGTACCTGCAGTGAAACGAAACCTACTTATTTCGAATCCTCCATAACTATGAATAATTAGGATTCTTTCTTCGCCTTAAGACAGAGTTCAGGAACGTTCTATGTCCTCCCTCTTAAACATCCGAAAATTATTTCTTTCCCCAGGTATTCCTCAACATTGAATTATTTTTTAGCTGCCAACTAATATAAAATACCCTTAATTGGTATAAAATAGTAAAATAGAAAGACAAATCAACCTCCAGAGCATTTTCTACTTGTTTACCATTTGAATATAGAGGGTAAAGATTTCCATTATTAGTTTATCCGATCGTTCAGTAACAAGTTTGCCAAAACGCGTCGGTGTCAGGGGGGAAATGGATGAAAAGAAATCATACAATGATGCAATTTTTCGAGTGGCATCTTGAAGCAGATGGTTCTCATTGGGACAGATTGAAATTAGCGGCCTCCAAATTGAAAGATACAGGTATTGACTGTGTTTGGCTCCCGCCTGTTACTAAAGGGCAGTCCATTGGTGACAACGGTTATGGAATATACGACGGGTACGATCTAGGGGAATTTGACCAAAAAGGCACCATTCGTACCAAATACGGTACAAAAGAAGAATTGCATCAAGCCATAACCACCTGTCATGACTACGGTCTGTGCGTATATATCGACTTAGTCATGAATCACAAAGCCGGAGCCGACGGAACCGAAAAATTTGAAGTCATCGAGGTCAATCCAGACAACCGTATGGAAGACATCTCAGAGCCATTTGAAATTGAAGGCTGGACGACATTCGATTTCCCAGGCCGTAATAATCAATACTCTGATTTCAAGTGGAACCATACGCATTTCAATGGAACTGACTATGATGCTAAAAACGACAAAATGGGCGTCTATCGGATCACTGGGGAAAACAAACACTGGAACCAGCACGTCATTGATGAATTCGGCAATTACGATTATCTAATGTTCGCGAACATCGATTACAGCCAGCCCGAAGTTCGCCAGGAAATGATTACTTGGGGAAAGTGGATGGTTGATACATTGAAGTGTGATGGCTTCCGCTTGGACGCCGTGAAGCATATTGATTATGAATTCATTAATGATTTTTTACAGGAGCTCATTCCTTATACGAAAGAACATTTTTTCATGGTCGGGGAGTTTTGGAAAGCCGATGTGAAATCCTGTCAAAACTACTTGGAGCAAACCAATCATGACCTCAATTTGTTCGATGTTTCCCTGCATTATAAATTTCATGAGGCCTCAAATGCAGGAACCGACTTCGACCTCTCAACCATCTTTGATGATACCCTCGTAAAAACCAATCCGGAACAGGCCGTCACTTTTGTCGACAACCATGACTCCCAGCCTCATGAATCGCTGGAATCATGGGTAAAGGATTGGTTTAAACCGTCTGCATATGCTCTTATCCTGCTGAGGCAATGCGGTTACCCCTGTGTCTTTTACGGGGACTATTACGGCATT
The DNA here is from genome assembly GCF_037992945.1 of Peribacillus sp. FSL E2-0218. Lineage (NCBI taxonomy): Bacteria > Bacillati > Bacillota > Bacilli > Caryophanales > Bacillaceae > Peribacillus > Peribacillus sp. FSL E2-0218. The sequence goes on from NZ_CP150304.1 coordinate 5,140,763, forward strand.
GGCGGTCCTTCGCCGGTACCCGGGAAAAAGGATATATTGGATCGCCTTTTATATGCCAGATATGAAAAAGCGTATGGGGAACAGAAGGACTATTTTGATGATCCAAATACGATAGGCTGGGTTCGATTAGGGGTTGAAGAGCTGGAAGGCTCGGGGTGTGCGATCGTTGTCTGTAACGCAGACCACAACAGTGAAAAAAGAATGTTCGTGGGTGAGCAACGTGCAGGCGAAATCTGGACTGATGTAACCTATCACAGAGATGATCACATCACCATTGAAGAAGATGGCTACGCGACCTTTCCCGTACATGGAAAAAGCGTATCCGTATGGGCCCTGAATGAAAAACCGCTTGAAGCAGAAGAAAACTAATATTCCAAAAGCGAAGAACAGCATGCCGTTTCCCGCATGCTGTTCTTCGCTTTGAAAATTCAAAAAAATTCTCATGGCCAGACAACCATTCATGGTAAGATAAGGTAAAAAGGAGCTGATGGACAAATGAAGAATGAAATCATTAATAGATTTACTTCTTATGTGAAAGTGGATACACAATCAAATGAGGAAAATCCCTCCTGCCCCTCCACACCTGGTCAGCTGACCTTGGCAAATGCTTTAGTGAAGGAGTTGCAATCCATAGGCATGGAAGAAGTGACGATTGATGATAATGGCTATGTAATGGCGACGCTTCCAGCCAACACGGATAAGGATGTCCCGACGATCGGGTTTTTGGCCCATATCGATACAGCAACGGATTTCACAGGGAAAAACGTAAAACCGCAGCTCGTTGAAAACTATGATGGACGCGATCTTACTTTACATGAAAAATTGGACATCGTCCTCTCACCGAATGAATTCCCTTCACTTAAGGATTATGAAGGGCATACTTTAATTACGACGGATGGGACAACCCTGTTGGGCGCAGATAATAAGGCCGGCATTGCCGAAATCATGACGGCCATGGATCATTTGATACAGCACCCGGAAATCAAGCATGGAAAAATCCGTGTCGCCTTTACACCGGATGAGGAAATCGGCAGAGGCCCGCATAAGTTTGATGTCGATGCTTTTGCTGCCCAATTTGCCTATACAGTTGACGGCGGCCCCCTTGGCGAACTTGAATATGAAAGCTTCAATGCGGCATCGGCCAAAATCAAAATCAGTGGGACCAACATTCACCCCGGTACCGCTAAAGGAAAGATGGTCAATTCTGCTAAAATCGCCATGGAATTTCACAATATGCTCCCAGCGGCAGAAGCACCGGAACATACGGAGGGCTACGAAGGTTTTTACCACCTGCTATCCTTTCAAGGCGATGTCGAAGAGACTAGGCTTTCCTACATCATCAGGGATTTCGATCGCCAAAAATTCAATGAGCGCAAGGAATATATGACGCACATCACCAAGGAACTAAAAGAAAAGTATGGACAAAAACGTATCCAGCTTGAATTGCAGGACCAATATTTCAATATGAGGGAAAAAATTGAGCCAGTCAAAGAAATCGTGGACATCGCCCATGAAGCCATGGAAAAACTCGGTATACAACCAAAAATCTCGCCAATCCGCGGTGGAACGGATGGATCTCAATTATCGTATATGGGCCTGCCGACACCCAATATATTCACCGGCGGTGAGAACTTTCATGGCAAATATGAATTTATTTCCGTCGATAATATGATGCTGGCCACAAAGGTGATCGTTGAAATTGCCTCCCTCTTTGAAAGAAAAGCGAAGTAGCTTTATAGAAATCTCACGAATGACCTTTTTCATAAAGGAAAACCCCAAACCTAAGCGGTCTGGGGTTTTTCCATCATGCGCGTATCCAGTGTCGGTGCTTGGCAATGGCCTCGATAAAGGCAGCGCCGCTATTTTCATCCGTGATGGCCACAACGCCTGCATTGGGATCAAAGGAACCTATGCCTGCCTTCGTTAGGATATCAGCACCTTCTTTGCCCGCACCAATTGCCTTGAAATGATTGTAAGCTTCATTCACAAAGAAAATGGAGTCCTTAGATGCTTTTAGAGCATCAACACTTTTCTGACCTCCTGCTACATAAACGGCATCGTACAGTACCGAATCGGCTGTCAGGAATGTTTGCTCCACTTCAACTTGCTGTTCTGTTGAACTTGTAATCATTCCCCGATTAATACTGACGATCTCCGCAGTTATTCCTGCCGCCTTGAACGATTTCAATACTTGATTAACCTCAGATGCGTTGAAACCATCGGCAGCCAGGATTGCCACTTTTCTGGTTGCGGCCGTTTTCACTTTCATTTGCTCTTGGCTTAGCGCGGGAGAGGTTAACTCGGTCTCAGCCTCATTCCTGTTGGTTGGAGGATTCGCTCCCACACCCTTGGCAATTGTTCGGGCCAGTTCGAAATCTACATTGCTGAACATCTCGACAACCTGCTGCTGGACGTCCTTACTTTTCACTTTCCCCACTTCAAAGTGGAAAGCGGCAATAATATGCTCCTTCTCCACTTCCGTCATGCTATTCCAGAATAGTTTAGCTTGGCTGTAATGGTCCTTGAAGCTTTCACTGCGCTGGCGCACCTTCCTGCCATCGACCTTTTCCTGATAGTGCGCATAGCCGCCCTCCGCTTCGGAAGCCGGTTCCGGGGAGTTACCTGCAAGGGAATTCTTATGGTAGCTGACCGGTCCTGGATTGATTGTCATCCGATGCATCCCATCGCGCTGATTGTTATGAAAAGGGCATACTGGCCTGTTTATCGGAAGCTCATGGAAATTCGGTCCACCCAATCGGGATAGCTGTGTATCGGTGTAAGAGAATAAACGCCCTTGAAGCAGCGGATCATTGGAAAAATCAATGCCCGGCACAACATGCCCCGGATGGAAAGCAATCTGTTCCGTTTCCGCAAAGAAGTTATCAGGATTTTGGTTCAACACCATTTTCCCGATTATTTTCACCGGCACCTGTTCTTCCGGCCATAGTTTAGTAGGATCGAGAATGTCAAAGTCGAAATTGAATTCATCCTCCTCCTTGATCATTTGCACGCCAAATTCAAATTCAGGGTAATTGCCTGTTTCAATCGCTTCCCACAAATCTTGGCGGTGAAAATCGGGGTTCTTCCCGGCGATTTTCTGGGCTTCATCCCAGACGAGCGATTTCACTCCAAGGACGGGCTTCCAATGGAATTTAACGAAATGGGATACGCCTTCTTCATTCACAAAGCGGAATGTATGAACACCGAACCCTTCCATCATCCTGAAGCTTCTCGGTATCGCCCGATCGGAAAGATGCCACATGATCATATGTGCCGTTTCCTCATTATTGGCAACAAAATCCCAAAAAGTATCATGGGCAGAAGCAGCCTGCGGAATTTCATTATGAGGCTCCGGCTTTACCGCATGAATCAAATCCGGAAACTTAATTGCATCCTGGATAAAAAATACCGGCATATTATTCCCGACCAAATCATAGTTTCCTTCCTCTGTATAAAACTTTGTCGAGAATCCCCTGACATCGCGAACCGAGTCCGCCGATCCGCGTGATCCTGCTACAGTGGAGTACCGGACGAATACAGGAGTCTTGACCGAAGGGTCTTGAAGAAACTTGGCCTTTGTAAATTCAGCCATCGGCTCATATACTTGAAAATATCCGTGTGCCCCTGATCCACGTGCATGCACGATTCGCTCAGGAATTCGCTCATGGTCAAAATGGGTCATCTTTTCACGGAAATGAAAATCTTCCATTAATGTCGGGCCGCGGGTTCCCGCCTTCAAAGAATGCTCATCCTCCGAAATGCGCAAGCCTTGATTAGTCGTCATCTTTTTCCCACTATCATCCACCCGATATTGATCCAACTGCCGATTTTTGCTTTGCTCATTGATTTTTCCACTTTCGTTTTCATTCACCATTCTTTTCATTCCCCTCCATGTCAAAAATTAAGGTTATTTCATGTTGTATGTATTTTCATTATTGGAAGTAATTACGTTATTCTTCCTCATATACCACTCTATTTCGAGAGATAAACAGCAGAATTCAAAAATTATACAGAGAATACTAGTTATTTTGGTGTAGGACCGATTATCGTCGGATTGGGGCGATTTATCTCATGTTTGGGCGGATTATCACTAATTGGGGTGATTTATCTCCATGTTTGGTCGAATTATCACCCGGTTGGGGCGATTTATCTCCATGTTTGGTCGGATCATCTCCCGGTTGGGCGTATTATCCCCGTTTAGGTCGAATCATCTCCCCATTTGGTCGGATCATCTCCCGGTTAGGCGGATTATCCCCGTTTAGGTCGAATCATCTCCCCATTTGGTCGGATCACCACCCGTTTGGATCGAATTACTGTCCCATTTGGTCGGATCACCATCCGTTTGGTCGAATTATTCCTTCCTTAGTTTTGTCATACTTGGGATGTAAATAAGTCATATAAAAATAAGAAGCGGGAAGGCCATTTTTTGGGCTTCCCGCTTCTTTAATTCCGCTACTTTAGTTTTTAAATGCTTCTGACACCTTCAAGAGCTTGCCTTTGACTTTGGTATTTTTCATCACTTTCAAGACGAGCGGTCCCTTTTCATTGAGGATTTCCACATAAGAGACATTATCCTGAATCGTTATGATCCCGATGTCCGCTGCATTCACTCCATCAATTTTAGCGATGGTGCCGACAAAATCAACAGCCCTGATTTTCTTTTTCTTCCCGCCATTGAAGTATAGCTTCATGATTTGTTTGTTCAATTTTTCACTTTTATCTTTTTTCATCTTTGGACGTGCTTCGAGTTTTGCCTCGAAATCCGCTTTTTTGTTTGATACCTCTTCTTTTGAAGGGAAAGCCCGCTTGGAAATTTCAAAGCCGATATAATCTTGGATTTCAGTCAGGAATTTGTCCTCGTACGGTGTGACGAACGTGATGGCTTTTCCCTTCTTACCGGCACGGCCCGTTCTTCCTGTCCGGTGTACATAGCTTTCCTTCTCCATTGGGAGGTCATAGTTGATCACATGGGTGATATTATCAATATCGATTCCGCGTGCGGCAACATCCGTCGCGACCAAATAGCGGAATTCGCCCCTTCTGAATTCATTCATCACTGCGAGGCGATCCTCCTGGATCATGCCGCCATGTATCATATCACAAGGATAATCTAGCTCCACCAGCTGTTCACATATTTGGTCGACCCGATCCTTCGTCCGGCAAAAAATGATGCAGCTATCAGGATTTTCGATAATCGTGATATCCCTGAGCAGGGAGAATTTATCATCCTCTTTCACTTCAATGAGGGCATGCTCGATTTTGTCAGTCGTAAGACCCTTCGCTTTGATTTCAATGTCCAGGGGATCTTTCATATATTGCTTGCACAACTTCTTTATGCTCTCGGGCAGCGTAGCAGAAAAGAGCATCGTCACCCGGTCTTTCGGAAGCGCCTTAATGATGGCCTCCACTTGTTCGATGAAGCCCATATTAAGCATTTCATCGGCTTCATCAATAACCAAATGTGTAAGGCGCTCCAAAGCAAATGTCCCTTTCTCGATATGATCCAGGACTCGGCCCGGTGTTCCCACGACCACATGGCTTTTTTGCTTCAATTCCGCTTTCTGCAAGGCAAATGGATGTTTTCCATAAATCGCAGTGGCCTTTATGCGTTTAAACCTGCCTATATTGGTGATATCCTCTTTTACCTGCACAGCGAGCTCACGTGTCGGCGTTAAAATAAGGGCCTGCGGCTTATTCTCCCCCCAATCGACCATCTCACATATCGGTATCCCGAATGAAGCGGTCTTGCCGCTTCCGGTTTGCGATTTCACGACAAGGTCCTCCCCTTTCAATGCGACTGGGATCACCTCACGCTGCACTTCGGTCGGGCTTTGATAACCCAAGTTCTCCAATGCCCTTACGATTTCATCACTTAATGTATAATCAGAAAAATTCAATTCATTCATATGACAGCCTCATTTATTGTGTAGTATCATGCATTATTGTTTCCATGATCGTAATTTTCTTATTCAAATTACTATTATACGCGATATGGAACGATAAACGTTGCAATAATCAAATTCCCTTTCTTATTTCAAAATAATGAATTCTTCAAAATGGACGATAGAGGAAAACGATTGTGATGAATCAAAATGGACCGGCTGCTTTTCAACATGCTAAAATATGTATGTCCAAAGGGTGTGGATTGAATTACTGTTATCCAAAAGGAGAGCTGATTTATGATAATCGTGACGAATAGAATCAGAGTCAAAAAAGGGATGGGGGCAGTGATGGCGCCAGGATTTACTGCACCAGGTCCGCTTGATGCGATGGAAGGTTTTGTGAAGGTGGAAGTATTATTGACGCAGAACCTGACGGATCATGATGAACTGAGTGTTAATATGTACTGGGAGAACCTCGATAACTTCACTGCTTGGAGAAATAGTGATGCATTTAAAGCTGCACATAAACGGCCAGAAGCAAGTTCCGATTCCGCTAAAAAAGAATCGCCGATCATAGGCAGCGAGCTTACTACGTATGAAGTTGCCTCAGTAAAGGAAATAGCGAAATAACATCATGGCAAAGAGGCCGCTATTGAAGCAGCCTCTTTGTTTTCAAGTTCAAACTAATCATTGTGCTTCTGCTTTCTTGATTTGCTTGCTTCGTAGCTGTCCGCAGGCCGCATCGATATCCGTTCCATGCTCTTGACGGATTTTACAATTGACGCCCCTCTTTTTCAACGTATCATAGAAGGCGAGAACGGACTCTTTTTCACTTCTTTGATATTGGCTATGCTCATCTACAGGATTATATGGAATCAGGTTGACATAGAGGCGATGTTTTTTATCCTCCAGAAGATTGGCAAGCTGCTCGGCTTCTTCTTGATGATCATTGACATCCTTCAATAGGATATATTCAATCGTAATTCTCCGATTCGTTTTTTCCAAATAATAATCAAGTGATTTCATTAATTTTTCAATCGGGATCGCCCTGTTGATTTTCATGATTCGCGTCCTCAGATCGTTATTAGGTGCATGCAGGGAGATAGCTAGATTCACCTGTAATTGCAGATCTGTGAATTCATAAATCTTTTTGGCAAGGCCGCTCGTCGAAACGGTAATGCGCCTGCCAGCGATGGCAAGACCCTTATGATCCATGAGCACCCTCAAAAAGTCGACCATGTTTTCAAAGTTATCAAATGGCTCGCCAATCCCCATCACCACGACATGGCTGACGAGATCCTTTTGCTCCAGTGTATCCAGATGCAGTTGAACGTTCATGATTTGTTCAACGATTTCCCCGCTGGATAAATCGCGGCTTTTCGCCAATAAACCACTTGCACAGAAACTGCAGCCGATATTGCAGCCGACCTGGGTGGTGACACAAACAGAAATCCCGTATTTATGTCTCATCATAACGGTTTCGATAAGGTTGCCATCCTGCAATTTAAACAGGAATTTGATCGTGCCGTCAGCTGCCTCCTGCTTAACGTGAACAGTTAAGGTCTGGATCGAAAAATGCTCCTCCAGCAATTGGATACAGTCTTGATTAACATCCGTCATTTCAGAAAAACTCGTCACACGTGTCCGATAAAGCCACTCCCAGACTTGCTGTGCCCTGAATTTCCTATGGCCATGGTCCAAAAGCCATGCTGATAATTGCTCGAATGTTAAACCATAAATGGAATCTTTCTTCATTCGTTACCCTCTTTTCATTACATTAAAATTTAGTCGTTCAATCCTTTATCCTTACACGTGTTCCCTCTAAAAATCGGTTCATTTATGATACGGTTCATTTCTATTTATCCGAAAGGCCCGATATATTTGCTCCAATAAAACCAATTTCATCAATTGATGCGGAAAGGTCATTTTAGAGAAGGATAGTGCATAATCACTTCTTGCTATCACCTCGGACCCGAGACCGAGCGACCCGCCAATGATAAAGGCTATCTTGCTCTTCCCATAAGTGGCCAGCTGGTCGATATGTGTGGCCAGCTGCTCGGACGTAAGCTGCTTACCATTGATCTCAAGTGTTATGACATAGGTGTCAGGGCTGATTTTGGCCAGGATGCGTTCACCCTCTTTTTGCTTTACGATCTCCATGTCCGCGGCACTCAAGTTCTCTGGTGCTTTTTCATCCGGTACTTCAATAAGTTCTATATTAGCATAGGCGCTTAACCTTTTTGCATATTCAGCAATGCCTTGCTTTAAGTATTTTTCTTTTAGCTTGCCTACCGTCATGATCGTTATTTTCATATATATCCTCTAACTTTCCTTATGTTTTCGTATCAGTTCTAGGATTTGCCTACCTATTATCATACCTTACGGATGCCTATAAGCAAAACAAGCAAATCACTTCCAATTGCAAGGATGGTTCATCCCCGTCCATCAGCATCACTTTTCCCACAAAAAAACCGCTGACCTAGAGGCATCAGCGGCAATCCATGATTCAGCGAGAAAAAAGCGTATGGCTAACTTGTTCGTTCCCCTCCAAATGGATTTTCCGAAGATATGTTCACGATTCCTGCACCCAATCTTATCCCCAGCCTTGATGAAATGAAACGTCAAGAAATGTTAAGAACAGGTTACAAACATCTTATCCACAAAAGTTATCCACATATCCACATTTTCTATCCACATCTTGTATGGGAATATTAGTTCCCTACTAGATATATTGCCACGTTTCGACAATATTCACAGGTTGTTGATAACTGTTTTTCTTCCGACACTTGCGTTAAAACCGGATAGGTTTCACATTCGTACACCACTTCATCCAACGCCATTTCCACGTGTTCCTGACAGCAATATAATTCCATCCTTCCTTCCCCCTTTCCTTTTCCTTTTTACAAAAACCAATTATCCACAAGGTGCGCGGCATCTTTAACATCGACATATATCCACAGGTAATCGTAACAAAAAATAAAAAAAGCGCAAGCGAATATAAAGGACAGGAAGCATCGCTGCCCCCTGTCCTCCCACGTTTTATATTTCGCTGTTTGAAAGTGTGACTTCAGTCGATTCTTTCTTCCCATCACGGTAATAAATGATTTTAACCTTATCGCCGATTTTCTTATCATTATAGAGGTATTTCCTTAGTTCCACGACATCATGGATTTCCTCATTATCCATTCCAACGATGACGTCAAACTCCTTCAATCCTGCTTTTGATGCCGGGGAGTTGCTTTGAACGCCCGTTATGGCAACACCTGCCGTCACTTTCTTTGGCAGTTTTAATGTATTCTGCTGATGGTATTTTGAAATTTCTTCTACGGATGCCAAATTCACACCTAAGAAGGCACGTTTCACTTCGCCAAACTCCTCGATATCGTTGATGATTGGAATGACCGAATCGATCGGGATGGAGAGTCCGATCCCCTCCACTGCATTTTCTGCTATCTTCATCGAATTGATCCCGATGACCTGCCCCGACATATTTACGAGGGCCCCCCCGCTGTTGCCTGGGTTGATGGCTGCATCGGTCTGGATGACCTCCGCGTTCCAATCCACTTGTCCGTCCTCATTGATATCGACCTCTATCGTTCGCTCCAAGCCGGAGATGATTCCCTGTGTAATCGATCCGGAGAATTGGAGGCCCAGAGGGTTACCAATCGCGATCACTGGCTCACCTGGCTTCAATTTTGCCGATTTTCCGAACTCTGCAATCGTTTTGATCTTGTCACTATTCACGACAATGACCGCTAAATCTGTCCACGGGTCGCTTCCTTGCAGCTTTGCAGGCAATTTGGTGCCGTCACTTAATGTGACTTCCAGTTCATTGGCCCCTTCAATAACATGATTATTCGTAACGATATAGGCTTTTCCGTCAGCCTTTTTATAAACGACACCTGAGCCTGTTCCTGCTTCTGCCGAACTGTCCTCAGCATTGCTCCCTTGTCCCCAGAAGTTCGTTTCCTGGATGTTGGTGATGCCTACCACTGCATCACTTGCCTTATCGACGGCATCTGTGACGGCACTAGTTACATCTACAGCAAGGCTTTGCTGCGATTGCTTCAAAGGCTGATTACTGGTTGATTTCTGCGTTGATGTTTCGTTATTCCCGGAATTAAGCAATCCGCTTCCCGGAAATACTAATAAAATAAGTAAAGCACCAACGATGGCGCCGCCCAAGCCAGTTAGAAAATAGCTGGCATGGCCCTTTTTCCGTTTATTTCGGTTCTCATCATGATCATCATAATAACCCAAGACCGCTTCATCCTCTCATTTTAGGAAAGTAATAATAGCCATTCTATTGTTTGGTATCCTTCCTCAATTATACTCAATTACCGGATTTTTTCTAAAAAAATGTACCTGTAATTCAAAAGGGAGATCCATTGTCTGAAGTACGCCGTTTTACCTATACTTATACAGTTGTAACCAAACGATACCCCAATTAAACCAGTTTGTAACCTTTCGAAAGGAATTTTTACCAATAAAAAAGGAATGAACAAGGTTTCCCTTATCCATCCCATATCATTTATAACGTAACGAGTTCCGTTGGTCTTTTCGGGTCAGTGTCGTATAAGGAAAATTGCTCCCCGACGATTATCCCCTTTGTCTTCAAGGTCTGTTCCACCGACATTCTTGCTAAATCCTTCATATTGTTATCAAGGCTTAAGTGGGCCAGGTATATACGTTTCGTCTTATCACCGGCCACTTCACTCATCGCAAGAGCGGCATCTTCATTGCAGACATGTCCAACATCACTTAAAATGCGGCGCTTGATGCTCCATGGGTATTTACCCATCCTCAGCATCGAAACATCGTGGTTGCTTTCGAATACATAGGCATCGGCATTCGATATGATCCCTTTCATCCGATCGCTTACATAACCTGTATCAGTGATGACCACCAGCTTCTTATCTTCATGATGGAAGACATAAAACATCGGCTCGGCAGCATCATGCGAAACACCGAATGACTCGATATCAAGACTGCCGAACGTTTTGATTTGTTCCATTTCAAATGTGAATTTTTGCTCGGTAGCAATTTCTCCGATCGAGCGTTCCATGGCATTCCATGTCTTTGCATTCGCATATATCGGAAGCTTATGTTTTCTCGCGACCACGCCCAGTCCCTTTATGTGGTCACTATGTTCATGGGTAACAAGGATTCCGGATAATTTCGACATATCACGGCCTATATCCTGGAACAATGCTTCCATCGCCTTGCCGCTCAATCCGGCATCGACAAGGAAGGATTGATCCTCCGTTTCCACGAAAAAGGCATTTCCCGTACTCCCGCTGGCGAGAACACTAAAATGCATAGTCATCTATACTCACTCCAGTATTTTTTCTTCAGTATTTAATTCAATGACCTCTCCATCAAATGCATTCACGAAGAGATCCGTTTCGTTATCAAGGACGATCCACCAAGTCGGTACAAGTAAATGGGACATGGATGTCGTTTGCAGCGAATTATAAAAACCCAGTTTCACATTCGTAACCTTGCTTTTTGGTACAATATCACGATTATCGTATAAAGCTCTAATGGCTTTCATGGGAGTCACTAATTCTTTAGGTTTATTGAATTTTTCAAGTTTCTCTAAATACATCTGCTCATAGGAGACGATTTCACCTTTTTTATTCAAATATAAAGTGACCTTCCCCATACTGTTATTAAAAAACATCTTATTATCTGCCACTTGATAGCAGATGATCGTCTGGGTGGTCTTGTCATAACTCCAAAAGCGGTACTCACTGCCATTCAGTATATAGTCCTTCAGGAATACATCAAGGTCTGCCTCATGAATGTCCGTCTTCATGACCACTGGCGTTTTGAAAGTGCCGACCAGCTTCTTATCATCTATGATCTTCGCTTTTTGATTTTTCAAATACTGGATATCTTTCTTCTCGAACGTCTTGCTTTTCGCAGTCAGGAATTGGTCCTTCAGCTTTTGTTTCGGAAGAGGGACTTCTATTGAAATATCATCTTCCTTCAAAAGCTCTTCGGTTGAGGATTCCGCGAAATTTTCATATTGGTAGTCATTGATTTTTTCAAGGAATTGATAAAGAAGAAAAATATTCAAAACGAAGAAAACCATGATGAATATTGACTTTGTATTATTCCAATCCACTTTGATCGCCTCCCGCATCTCCTTCAAAAGGCACAATGAACCATTTATTGCCGATCCGATAATACCAAGTCGGTTCAAGGGTGACTAAGGTGACAAGCTTGGAATCAAGGGATTTATTCAGTTTATACCCGATCGTGATGTCCTCCACGTTCTTGAAATCGATATTATCCTTTGATTTCAACTGATTCAATACTTCCCTGCCGCTTGCTAACGTCTTCAATGATCCTTCTGATGGGAGAACCGAGGCAAGTGAAAAGTATGGACGTTCATAGCTATAAATCTCTTCCTTGCCCCAGATTTGTTCGATTTCAGTCATTCCATATTCATTGAAGGCAGGATAACCGTTTACGAATAACCGGAAAACCACCCGTTGCTCAGTCTCCGACATATAGGCGTAGCGGTAGTTGTTATCCTCCCAGCCAGCATGATCATTGATGAAATCTATGCTTTTTTGCAGAAGATCACTCGAACTGCCAACAAACTTGTTCTTTTGTCCCGGATTGATATAAGAAATCAGGTAATTTTCCTTGTTGATCGTCATCAGCCTTGTTCCATCCGTGTATTCATCGCCGACCGAAACCGATTCCTGGCGCACATACTTAGGAAAATTAAATAATGCATTCTTCAGATTTGCTATATCCAAATTATCGATATAATACTGAAAGCTTTTAATCTCCACCGGTTTTTCCGGTACGAACAGCGTCTTTTTACTGTTTATCACTTCTGCTGTGTATTCAGGGTGCTTATTGTAAGAACCCGTATAATACCTATTCATGAAACCTTGTATTTTTTTTGAATCCACCATGCCTTGATAGATTTTCTCTTGACCATATGAAACAAAATAAACGGCAGACTGATTTTGACCGATATCCCTTTGCTTTATGATAATCCGGTCAAAGGAAAAAGTAGGGACTTCCTTATCGGTAATGTTCAATAACGTTTTATAGATGGAAATCGGGACATCATCGGAAAATTGAATTTCAATCGATCCGTCTTCATGGACGAAGTCATCGAATTTCCTTTGCAGCCTTTTTACCGATATCTCTTTGACACCCTTAAAGCTCCATTGCGTATATTCCTTTTCCATCTTGCCTATTTCAATTGGGTCGGAGGTCTGGAAATGCTGCCCATTGCCATGAAAAAGGATACTGACCGGTTTAATGACATCACTGACGATCTCGACATCGCTTTTTATCTTTATATAATCCGACGATTGACTCAATTGATCATATTCAGGCTCATACGTCCAGATGCTCCAGGTCAAGAAAATGCTCGTCCCCACCAATATAATCAGTATTATGCTTTTTGCACGTTCAAAATTCATGACCAATCATCCTCTTCTTCCTGTTCGTAAGGAAGTGTAAAGAATACCGTAGTTCCTTTTCCATCCACACTTTCCGCCCAAATTTTCCCGCCATGCGCCACGACCATTTCTTTTGCGATCGCTAAGCCAAGGCCGGTTCCGCCTAAGTTCCGCGCCCTTGCTTTATCGACACGGTAAAACCGGTCGAATATTTTATCAATGACGTTTTTGGGGATTCCCACTCCTTGATCTGTAATGCTTACAACGATGAAGCCTTCGGAAGCCCTGGCCCGGAAGGTCACTTGACCGCCTTCAGGTGAGTACTTTAACGAGTTGGAGATAACATTATAAAGAACCTGGGTAATCTTATCCTCATCGATATCGACGAAATAAGCTTCTTTAGGCAAATCGCGCTTAAACGTTATATCATCATTTTTCGTCATTTCAAATCGATCGATGATATGGTCATAGAATTTATTGAAATTGACCCAGCCCGTTTTAAGCCTGTAATCCTTGCTGTCCATTTTCGAAAGCTGCAGCAGGTCATTGACAAGCCGGATCATTCGCTCCGTTTCATTTTGGGTCACACTTAGGAAGGATGGAGCGATTTCCTCATCCTTCCATGCCCCTTCAGCCAATGCCTCCAGGTAACTCCTCATGGTCGTAAGCGGGGTCCGCAGCTCATGGGACACGTTGGCAACGAATTCCCTGCGTTCACCCTCGATTTTTTCCTGCTCCGTAATGTCATGCAAAACAGTAATCAAACCATTCACGAAGCCCGTTTCCTTTTGGATCACCGAAAAGTTCGCCCTCAAAATGAACGGGCGATTCTTCTTGCTGTAATCAAGGATGACGGATTCGCGTTCTTCCAGTAAGTCATCAAATTTATATTCTTCTTCAAGACCCAATACCTCAATGATCGGCTGGTTCATGACCGTGTCACGCGAAATATTCAGAAGCTGTGCCGCCGGTTCATTAATCAAGTTCACCCGGCCCCGTCTGTCCGTCGAAATAACGCCGTCCGTCATATTGGAAAGAACGGATGATAGCTTGCGCCGCTCTCCTTCCGTGCTTGATTGCGACTCTTGAAGCTTTTTGGTCAAATTATTGAAAGTGACGGCAAGCTGACCAATTTCGTCATCGCCATATACCCTGACTTTTCTGGAAAAATTCCCTTTTGCCATCACCAGGGCCTGTTTCCTCATATCCGACATGGGCCGGGTGATCGTTCTTGCGAGCAGGATCCCCAAAATGGCGGTTATGACCAAGGCAATGGCAGTACCCGTCATGAAGATGCTATTGATTTCATCCATCTGCTCAAACACATTTTCCATCTCGGCTATGACATAGACGGCTCCAATGACCTCTCCATTTGCCTCAATCGGCGTCGAAAGGACCCAGAGCCTTCTTCCAGTTTTAAGATCGCGGAAAACGTCACTATCCTCTTTCCCATAGATGAGCGTATTCTTGATGAGGACTTCCGTTGTCTTTTTCCCGACAATATCCTGCTTACTGGGGTCCGAGGTTCCGATTACCCTTCTGCTGCGGGTGTCGATCACACGGACCTCAGATATATCATTGGATGAATTATCCCGGTCTGTCAGTATCGTATCAATGGCTTCTTCGAGGGTCGGATCTTCCTCCCCCCGCTCTTGCTCCATTTCTTCACCAATGCTATAGGTGAGCAGGTTAACATGGCCCTTTATCGATTTCGTGAAATTCCCGACAAGATTCTCTTCCAATTCGCCAACAAAATATACCCCGATTATTTGCATCGCCACGAAGATGAGCAGCACATAAATCAGAACAAATTTAAAATGAATCGAGCGAAAAAAACCAACCTTTTTCATAAGGACTACTCCTGTTCAGGGTTACGCAGGTAATAACCGACCCCTCTTCTAGTTACAATCCAGCCTGGATGGCTTGGGTTGTCTTCTATCTTCTCACGAAGACGTCTGACCGTTACATCGACGGTCCGTACATCACCAAAGTAATCATAGCCCCAAACAGTTTGCAATAAGTGCTCCCTTGTCATGACCTGACCGATATGTTTAGCCAAATAATGAAGCAATTCAAACTCCCGGTGAGTTAATTCGATCGTATCTCCCCGCTTGGATACAACATAGGCATCCGGGTGGATCGTGAGCGTTCCTATCGTGATTTCCTTCGGTTCGTTAACATCTTGATCTGGGACAGGGACAGCTTGCTGACGCCTTAAATTCGCCTTGACGCGTGCGATTATTTCCCGGGTGCTAAATGGTTTTGTCACGTAGTCATCTGCACCAAGCTCCAGGCCCAGGACTTTATCAATCTCTGAATCCTTGGCAGTCAGCATGATGATCGGCGTTTCATACTTCTTCCTTACTTCCCTGCAAACCTCCATGCCATCGCGCTGCGGCAGCATGATATCAAGCAAGATCAAATCAGGCTGGCGTTCTTCCACCATTTTGAGGGCCTCATTGCCATCATAAGCACAAAAAACTTCATAGCCTTCTTTTTTCAGATTGAATTGCAATATATCAGCAATTGGCTTTTCATCGTCCACTACCAGAATTTTCTTATCCATATGCTTATCTCCTTTTTAATAACTAACCTGAATCTATTAAAAACCGTGTCCTTATCCGGGACTTTTATCCACTTTTCCTTCTGCCTGCGCCAATCTAGCAGCATCGATCGGCAAAAGTTATATATATATACCCAATAAAGGGGCATGAACACCTGAATGAAAGCAAATTGTATCTATTATACTTTATCATTTTATAGGCATTAAATCACCTTTTTCCTATTATTCTCATCTATGTATGAAGCAGAAGAAGCCTTCGAATATTTTTCGAAGACTTCAATCAATTACTGACTTATATAGTTTAGCGGATTTACAAGCGACCCGTTTTTATATACTTCAAAATGGAGATGGACGCCGGTCGAGTTCCCTGTTGAACCCATCATGCCGATTTTCGCACCCTTTTCAATCTTTTGTCCTGCTTTAACACCAATTGAATCGAGGTGGGCATATACGGTCTTATATCCATTGTTGTGGTTGATCGTTATCTTATTTCCATACCCGCCGGAGTTTCCTGCCGATTCAATAATTCCATGATCAGCTGCCGTGATCGTCCTCGTGGATGGACGGGCGATATCAATTCCCTTATGGAGTTTTCCCCATCGTTGCCCCTGCTTGCTGGAGATATAGCCCCCGTCTGCAGGCCACGCATATGTGCCGCTTCCTTGCGAAGGAATGACCTTCGTGCCTTTTTTGATGATTTCCGTTTTCGCCTTTTCCGTTATTTCTTTTTCCACGATCGTTTCACTGACTTTTTTACCATTCGTTTCGGAAACGTTATAAGTGAAGGCCTCGATTCCATCATTGCCCGCTTGTTCAATGATGACCTCTCCCTTGGGCAGTTCATCATCCTCCTGAACCTTCTTTTCAAAAGGAATCCGTTCTTCATCATATACTTCCCTTTCCACCATTACGTTCACATAAGGCATAAGCTCCGTCACGACGAGACGATCGCCCTCCTTAAGGTCCTTGCCTTCATTCTGGCTTTGGTTGAGCTCCAATAGTTGACCCGCGTCCATATCATGGCTCGCAGCAATCGACTCCAGGTCATCATCTTCCTTAGCCTCATAGATAACCTTTTCCTTCTTGCCTTCTTTGAGCACGGCCATGGTTTTATCGACAGTCATGATTTCATCTGGATCGGCCATTGTCTCTTTAAACGTAACTGGACGCGAAAATTCGATGTCTAGGATTTTACTTCCTGGTTCCTTTAACGATTCACTCGAATTGCCGTCCTCATTTTTAGCCGATTCATATGCTTCGTATTCCGCTTCATCAACATAGAGCAAGGTGAGCTTTTTCAACACTTCCTCCGCATCATCCTTTGATGGGACATAAGCGACCGTTTGATGATCTATATCGATTTCATACGCTTTTGCCTTAATATCCAACCGATCGGATATTTCCTTAACAGCCTGATCCTCTTTCACTTCTTCCTCAAATACCTCTTCAGGAACAAACGTCACTTGAGACTCCTTATCGAATGTATAATCAGGATAGTCTTCCTGTGCTTCCTCTACCTTATCCGCAACGATCTGCTCTATCTTACCTTCATCCGTCACGCTTCCCACGAACTCATCGTCAAGATAAACATGGTGAATGGTTGCAGTATCCGAGAGCCCTGCAGCCGTCACCCGATTCACTGCAAGCATAAATACGACGGATACCAGCAGCAGGGTGATTCCTCTCCCCTTTAAGCTAAACATATAAGGTCCTCCTTAACGGCTCAGTCACCAATTAAGAAACTAATCAAATGTATGTTAAGATTTATTAGTTCAATTTAAATACCTGTGTCCATGACTGATTTCATAATATTTTTCCACTCATAACTCTATCATAAGAAGAAAAAAAACAAGAAATAGACTTCATAATGTAATAGAACTGTATAAATGGTGACAACAAGTACCAATGATTATGTCTGCAAAGAAGGGGGTGGAATAGTCACCAGAAGCGGAGATTATAAGCCCACTAAGGGTGAAGGCCCGTTTTTTTATAAATTGGTTCGAATTGGTATATTACAAATCGATAACAATCTATTAACAAAGTTTCATTTATAATACGATGATATAGCAAAAAAAAACGCCCTCTAGCAAGGGCGTTTTCAATAAGGATGGCTCAGGACGGAATCGAACCGCCGACACAAGGATTTTCAGTCCTTTGCTCTACCGACTGAGCTACTGAGCCAAATATTCCATTTCAAAGTAAAAAATAAAATGGCGGTCCCGACGGGAATCGAACCCGCGATCTCCTGCGTGACAGGCAGGCATGTTAACCGCTACACCACGGGACCAGTAAAGATATGAAATAAAGAAGTGACCCATACGGGATTCGAACCCGTGTTACCGCCGTGAAAGGGCGGTGTCTTAACCGCTTGACCAATGGGCCGAAAAAAAATGGTGAGCCATGAAGGATTCGAACCTTCGACCCTCTGATTAAAAGTCAGATGCTCTACCAACTGAGCTAATGGCTCGTACTAATGAATGTCACTGTGTTTCGCTTCGTCGTATTATTGTGACGACGCTTATGATAATATCACGAATTATAGAGTTTAGGCAATAGTTTTTTTAAAATAAAATAATATTTATTATTTTCCCTCGTAATCATGAAGAAGAGCCGGCCAAAAAGCCAGCTCCATTTTCAAGAAAAATTACGCTAGACGCCAAGGGCTTCTCACGATATTTGTTTGGTTGCGGTCAGGACCGACAGAGAAAGTCGTCAAAGGAATGCCCACTAATTGTGATACACGCTCAACATAGTGACGAGCATTATCTGGAAGTTCGTCCAGTGATTTGCATCCTGTGATGTCCTCTGACCAGCCTGGAAGCTCTTCATAAACTGGCTTACATTCACCGGTCGCTTTCAAAGTGGCTGGCACTTCATGAATGACTTCGCCTTTGTATTCATAAGCGACACAGATTTTGACCGTATCAAGACCTGATAGCACGTCAATCGAGTTCAATGATAGGTCGGTGATTCCGCTGACACGGCGTGCATGGCGGACGACAACAGCGTCAAACCAGCCCACACGGCGCGGCCTGCCTGTAGTTGTGCCATATTCACGGCCCACTTCACGGATTTGGTTACCGATTTCATCATGTAATTCCGTCGGGAAAGGACCATCGCCCACACGGCTTGTATATGCTTTACATACACCAACCACATGGTTGATTTTCGTAGGACCTACGCCAGAACCGATCGTAACGCCGCCTGCAACCGGATTGGATGACGTGACGAATGGATATGTTCCTTGATCGATATCAAGCATGACTCCTTGTGCCCCTTCGAATAATACCCGTTTTCCTTCATCAAGTGCATCATTCAATACAACGGATGTATCGCAAACATATTTCTGCACTTGCTGTCCGTACTCATAGTATTCTTCCAAGATTTCTTCGATTTTGAAACCTTCCGTCTCATAAAAACGTTCGAACATACGATTTTTTTCGACAAGATTATGAGATAGTTTTTCCTCGAAAATTTCACGGTCCAAAAGGTCGGCCATCCGGATTCCGTTACGGGCAGCCTTGTCCATATAAGCAGGGCCGATCCCTTTTTTTGTCGTTCCAATCTTATTGGCGCCTTTACGATCTTCTTCGACTTCATCTAATTTGATATGATAAGGAAGAATGACATGGGCACGGTTCGAAATACGAAGATTATCCGTACTCACTCCATGGCTATGCAAATAAGCAAGCTCCTCTACAAGAGCTTTCGGATCGACCACCATACCATTTCCAATGACACAAATTTTATCACTATAAAAAATCCCTGACGGAATTAAATGCAGTTTATAAGTAACACCATTAAATTTTATTGTATGCCCTGCATTGTTCCCGCCTTGATAACGAGCAATGGCTTCCGCATTCTGGGATAGAAAATCTGTTATTTTACCTTTACCTTCGTCTCCCCATTGTGTACCGACTACTACAACTGATGACATCTGAATAAAGCACCTCCAAAGGTTCCGTAATACCGATCAATAACCGGTTCTTATCAAACAAACCTATTTTATCAATAATCCAAAGGTGAAGTCAATACAAAATCCGAACATTACACATTTTTAAAAATAATTTGTTCGTAAAAAAGGGCAAGCGACTGCATTCCCGGCCTGATTGGTTTTGGATTATCTCCGTATTATTCCCTGCACTCGCTTTTATTATGATCAAAATGCACTCCTTTTTCAGGAGACGAATTGCATTATTACATGCTGCATCTAAAAATAAGGTTGTTTTCGCGGTGTGGTTAATTTCCGGTCCAAGCAACCAAACGCAAAACAGCCCGCCATGTTTTATGGCGGGCTGTTCCCTATGCCCCGGGCGACATCGAATCATCATCGAATCGCCGTTCGAGGTTAACGAATTTATTGTACTCCTTCACGAAGGCAAGTGAAACCGTTCCTACCGGGCCATTACGCTGTTTCGCTATGATGATTTCAATGATATTTTTGTTCTCGGATTCTTTATCATAATAATCATCACGGTATAAGAATGCGACGATATCGGCATCTTGCTCGATACTCCCCGATTCCCGGATATCAGACATCATCGGGCGCTTATCCTGGCGCTGCTCCACTCCCCGGGATAGCTGGGAAAGGGCGATGACTGGCACTTTAAGTTCACGAGCGAGCGCTTTGAGTGAACGTGAAATCTCGGATACCTCCTGCTGACGGTTGTCGCCTGAACGACCATCGCCTTGAATTAACTGCAGGTAATCGATCAAGATCATGCCAAGGCCATGTTCCTGTTTCAGACGGCGGCATTTTGAGCGAATTTCACCGATCCTCACGCCTGGCGTATCATCAATATAAATGCCGGCATTCGACAAGCTTCCCATCGCCATCGTAAGCTTGCGCCAATCCTCATCGGTCAAGGAACCTGTCCGTAGGTTCTGGGCGTTTATGTTTCCTTCGGCACAGAGCATACGCATAACGAGCTGCTCTGCACCCATTTCAAGACTGAAAATCGCTACATTTTCCTCCGTTTTGGTCGCAACGTTTTGAGCGATATTCAAGGCAAATGCCGTTTTACCTACAGAGGGACGGGCGCCCACTATAATGAGATCATTACGTTGAAACCCTGCCGTCATTCGATCCAGTTCAGCAAACCCTGTCGGTATTCCCGTGACATCCCCTTTACGGTTGGTCAGAATTTCTATGTTATCGTATGTCGCAACCAATACATCTTTAATATTTTGGAAAGACCCGGAATTTTTACGCTGGGCCACTTCCATGATCGTTTTTTCTGCTTCCCCGAGCAGCTCCTCGACCTCGTCCTCGCGACTGTAGCCTTCCTGGGCGATGTTGGTCGCTGTCCTGATCAAACGGCGGAGCAAAGACTTCTCCTCGACGATGCGGGCATAATATTCAATATTGGCCGCGGTAGGGACCGACCCGGCCAATTCACTTAAATAAGAAACACCGCCAACTTCTTCAAGGTTTTTTGTCGCAGCCAGTTCTTCCGTCACCGTGATCAAATCGACCGCTTTGCCTTCGTCATTCAAATTAAGCATCACATTAAAAATCTTTTGATGCGAGCTTCTGTAAAAATCCTCCGGAATCAAAACTTCCGAAGTAACGGTCAATGAAGATGGCTCTAGAAAAATGGCTCCCAGTACAGCCTGTTCGGCTTCTATATTTTGAGGGGGGATCCTATCTTGAAATTGTTCTATCATATCTTAAAACCTCCCATTCTAAGAGGATACCTTTTTTGCTAGCTTATACGTTTCTAGCCAAAAGAAAAAAGTGAAAGGACTACATGCCCAATCACATTTTTCGTCTAACTCTATTTTATCAATTTTTCACAGATATGAAACAGCTAAAATTAGTTAATTTCTTTTACATGCACAGTCAATGTCGCCGTGACTTCAGGGTGAAGCTTGACGGGCAGCTTCGTATGTCCTAAAGAACGGATGCCGTCAGCAAGCTCCATCTTGCGTTTATCAAGCTTGATGCCATGTTTTTTCTGAAGCTCCGATGCGATTTGCTTCGTCGTGATCGAACCGAATAAACGGCCGCCCTCACCCGCTTTGGCGGATAACTCGACTGTCAATTTCTCCAGTTGCACTTTCAGGTCTTCAGCTTGCTGAAGCTCTTCGGCAGCGAGCGATTGTTCTTTATTCTTCTGTGCTTCCAGCGTTTTTACATTTGTATTATTTGCTTCAACGGCCAATCCTTGCTTGATCAGGAAATTATGTGCATATCCATCCGCAACATTTTTAACTTCCCCTTTTTTCCCTTTACCTTTAACATCTTTTAGAAATATTACCTTCATTCTCTTTGTCCCCCTTCTAAATATTCGTCTATCGCCGCTTTTAACCGGCTTTCCGCTTCTTCGATCGAGCATGCCTGCTGAGTGGCGGCATTCGTCAAGTGCCCGCCTCCATTCAGCATTTCCATGATCACCTGGACATTGATATCCCCGAGGGAGCGTGCACTGATGCCCACCGTATCATCAGATCGCTTAGCCATGACGAAGGAAGCAACGACACCGTCCATCGTCAATAGGGTATCGGCAGCCTGGGCAATCAGCACCTGATTATGGATCTGGTCGGTTTTAGCCGAGGCAATGGCAATTCCTTTTTTATAAAAGATCACTTCTTCGATGAGCTTCGACCGTTTAATGTATGTGTCCACATCTTCCTTCAGGAATTTCTGGACGAGAACCGTATCGGCCCCATGCGCCCTTAAATAGGACGCTGCATCAAAGGTACGGGAACCGGTTCTCAATGTGAAGCTTTTCGTATCGACGATGATGCCGGCAAGAAGCGAGGTCGCTTCCAACATGTCTATCTTCGAGCGCTTCGGCTGATATTCAAGCAGCTCCGTCACAAGCTCAGCTGTTGAAGACGCATAGGGCTCCATATAGACGAGCAATGAATTCTTGATGAACTCTTCACCGCGGCGATGATGGTCAATGACGACAACCTTATCGATCCTATTCAATAACCGCTCTTCAATCACCATTGAAGGTTTATGCGTATCGACCACGACAAGCAATGTCTCATCCGTAATCATTTCAAACGCTTCATCCGGCGTTATGAACCGGGCATACAGGTCTTCTTTATTCTTGATTTCTTCCATTAACCGAAGGACACTGCTATCCAGCTGTTGGGTGTTAATGACGATATACCCTTCCCGTTCATTCATCTGTGCGACCTTCAAGATGCCGATTGCTGAACCGATTGCGTCCATATCCGGGTTTTTATGGCCCATGACAATGACCTTATCGCTATCAAGGACGATATCCTTCAATGCATGGGAAATCACGCGTGCACGGACCCTTGTGCGTTTTTCCATCGGGTTGGTCTTCCCGCCATAGAATTTCACTTTTCCATTCGACTGCTTGATCGCGACCTGATCACCGCCCCGTCCAAGTGCCAGATCCAGGCTGGACTGCGCGAGCGAACCTAGTTCCGGCAGTGATGATACGGCGGAGCCGACACCTATGCTCAAGGTCAGTGGTACGTTTTGCTTGGCTGTCGTTTCCCTGATTTCATCCAGGATCGAGAATTTCCCCTTTTCCAATTGCTGCAGAATATGTTCATTGAAGATAGCAATGAATCGTTCCGAGGATACCCGTTTAAAGAAAACGCCATTATCCCTTGCCCATTTATCAAGAAGTGAAGTGACCAAGCTGTTGATGCTGCTTTTACGCTGATCATCCATGCCCTGAGTCAAATCATCATAATTATCGAGGAGGATGATGGCAATGGCCGTCCGTTCATCTTCATATAGTTTCTCGATTTCCACTTGCTCCGTCACATCAAAGAAGTAAAGGAGTCTTTCCTCACGCTTGTGGACCACTTTGAATTTCCGATCGTGGAGCGTCAGTGTTTCTGTCTCGATTTCCTGTTTGATCAATGGGACGATCGAGTCCGCGACATCATATAGGGACCTTCCAGCCAATGAATCCTCGCTAAAACAGGAGGCCAGGAATGGATTGGTCCATTCGATGTAATAATCTTCATTAAAGAGCATGATTCCGATCGGCATTTCCAATAACGCTTCCTCGCCGACCTTCTTCAATCGGTAAGATAAAGTAGTTATATACTCTTCGGTCTTACGTTGTTTTTTTTCGACCATTCTTAATGTTAAATAAAATAAACCAGCAAGAATCAACAGTCCAATAAGGGCAATGACCCAATTATAGTAAGCCAGTACGCCCAAAAGTAACACGCCTGCGGCCAGCATCCCATACAAAGGGGACTTAATCGAGTATTCCTTCAAATAAGATGGCATAGTTTCAGCTCCTAAAAGCATCTGTTTTACAAAAAGCTAACCCTTTTTCCTGAATGTCTCCCGAAAAGGAAAGCCTAAATCCATTATACCTAAAAATCGGATGACCGTCGTGATAATCGGAAGCGGAAACAGCAAGGTCACAACCAGGATTATAACGGGCACGGCCTTGGCCCATGACTTCACATGAGCGATATAAAAAATTAGGGAGTATCCTTGCAATAAAATGAAGAACTGCAGGATGAAAAATAAGTTCGTTATGGCCATATATACATAGCTGTTCTTGTCCGTATTCACAAAAAGGGCGAGAAGCATCGTAATTAAATAATACCATAAAAGGCTTTTCGGGAGTCGCAGATCTCGAAAATGAGGCCATCTTAACGCCTTTACGCTGAATCGCTTCAAAATGGGATGTGCAGCGAGGAAAATGAACAATACCATCAAGACGGACATCAAGACAAATAAACTCGGCATCAACGTGTAAAACATATCGATGAAGTCATGCATCTGCGTTTTGATTTCATCCCTCTGTGCCTGCCCAAGAGATCCCATGATGTTAACCGGTTTTTCTGCCGATGCCTTAACCATATCCAACGCTTTTTCTATGTAATTCACATTCGTTATCAACACGGAACCTGCATATATTAAGATTGTGCCTCCCAGGAACACAAGGACTGCACTTATGAACGCAGTTACCAACGGTTTATCCTTCCTCAAGCAATAGCCGATCACCATTCCCGTAACACCCATAAGCAGGGTCAATGGTACGGATAGTATAGACCCGATGAGGAGCGTCAACAACGAAGCGATGAATAAGTAAACCAGGCTCCAAGAAAGCTTTTGTTTGATTGCAAACAAAATGAAAGGAGTCGGTAAAAAGAAAAGAGTGATGGTACCCATTAACGGGACATGGATGGTGATGAACAGTAAAATGCAATATAGTGCCAAAAGGGCTCCACCCTCCGCAATTCGTCTCCCGCTATTCATCTATTTTTCACCCCCTGTTTTATTGTCTTAAGCTCATCTTTATATTGTATCCGTTACGGCCAGGATATTTCAAACATGACATTCTTTTTTCAAGAAATGAATATTATTTCCTTGGAAAATAAAAAAGCCGCAATTTCAGCGGATTTCAGAAAAGGATATGATTTATAAAAAAAGGCGCATTAAGGATGATTCCTCAATGCGCCCATTTTAATTATTCACCAGATACGTATGGAAGTAATGCCATAGTACGTGAGCGTTTAATAGCAATCGTTAATTTACGTTGATATTTAGCGCTTGTGCCAGTTACACGACGTGGTAAGATTTTACCGCGTTCTGAGACGAATTTTTTAAGAAGATCTGTATCTTTGTAATCAATTTTAGTGATACCGTTTGATGTGAAATAACAAACCTTTTTACGCTTACCGCGTCCTTTACGTCCACCCATTGCCATAATCATTTTCCCTCCCTGCATTTTGAATTTTCATTTTAAACGGCTGTTTAAAACGGAAGATCGTCATCTGAAATGTCGATGGTCTTACCGTCATTTGCAAATGGATCATCATCTACACGAGTGTAGTTGTTATTGCTCCGTTGATTCTGATTAGGATTTTGTCCATACGAATTATTGTCATTTCCGTTATTATTGTTACCATAACTTCTTTGACCCCCACCGTAAGAACCGCCTTCATTTCTTTCACCCGCTGAACTGCTTCGTGGTTCAAGGAACTGAACGCTCTCAGCCAGAATCTCCGTCACATATACGCGTTTGCCGTCTTGTCCTTCATAATTACGTGTTTGGACACGTCCATCCACGCCAGCCAAACTGCCTTTTTTCAAGAAGTTAGCTACATTTTCTGCCGGTTTACGCCAAACTACACAATTAATGAAATCTGCTTCACGTTCACCTGACTGATTCGTAAAACTACGGTTCACAGCTAAAGTAAAGGTTGCTACAGGTACTCCATTAGGTGTATATCGTAATTCAGGATCTTTAGTTAAGCGTCCTACCAAAACTACGCGATTCATCATCAGAATCAACCCCTAGGTTTCAAGCTTGTTTCATGTGAAACAAGGTTTGAATTTATATTAATCGAATTAAACTTCTTCTCTAGTAGCCATGTGGCGAATGATGTCTTCACTGATTTTAGCAAGACGATCGAATTCTTGGATCGCAGCACTTTCAGCGTTAACTTTAAGAAGCATGTAGTAACCATCACGGAAATCATTGATTTCATATGCAAGACGGCGTTTACCCCATTCTTTTGCTTCTACTTCCGCACCATTATCAGTAAGGATTGTGTTGAAACGTTCAACTAAAGCTTTTTTAGCTTCTTCCTCAATGTTTGGACGGATGATATACATAATTTCGTATTTTCTCATCACTGTCACCTCCTTTTGGTCTAAGCGGCCCTATTGGGCAAGGAGCAATTATTTATAATTACTCACAAGATGAAATTATAGCATAGTTGTAGAGTCTTTGCAACGAATGGCTCTACTTATTACAATTAATTGAAAACGATGGATGAAAGCCCCTGCAAATTGTGCTGCAGGGGCTTTCATTCTTATACGTTAAAACGGAAATGGATGACATCGCCATCGTTAACGATGTATTCTTTTCCTTCAAGCCGCACTTTTCCAGCTTCTTTTGCAGCACCGTGACTGCCCGCTTCTAGCAAATCGGTATAAGAAACGACTTCGGCACGGATGAAGCCTCGTTCGAAATCGGTATGGATGACACCCGCACATTGAGGGGCCTTCATGCCTTTCCGGAATGTCCAAGCACGCACTTCCTGGACACCAGCGGTAAAGTATGTCGCCAATCCAAGCAAGTTATAGGAAGCACGGATCAATTGGTCAAGACCGGACTCCTCGATGCCTAGTTCAGATAAGAACATTTCCTTTTCTTCACCGTCAAGCTCGGCAATTTCTTCTTCGATTTTGGCACAAATCACGATTACTTCCGCGTTTTCGTTCGCTGCATATTCACGGACCTGCTGCACATATTCGTTGTCATCGGCATTAGCCACTTCATCTTCGCTTACGTTCGCCACATAAAGCGTCGGCTTCGCCGTAAGCAAATGCATGCCCTTGACGATTTTCAGCTGTTCTTCAGTAAATTCAACGGAACGGGCAGGTTTTTCTTCTTCCAATGCCGCTTTCAAAGTGACAAGGATTTCATGTTCAGCCACTGCGTCCTTATCTTTTTGCTTGGCCATTTTGCCGACACGGTCGATACGTTTATCAACCGATTCCAAATCGGCAAGGATCAATTCAAGATTGATGACTTCGATATCATCGATCGGATTCACTTTTCCGGAAACATGCGTAATGTTGTCATCAGCGAAACAACGGACAACCTGACAAATCGCATCAACTTGACGGATGTGAGAAAGGAACTTATTGCCAAGACCCTCACCTTTACTTGCCCCTTTTACAATCCCGGCGATATCGGTGAATTCGAATGCTGTCGGAACCGTTTTTTTCGGTTGGACCAAATCGGTCAATTTTTGCAAACGGTGATCCGGCACTTCCACGATCCCGACGTTCGGGTCGATCGTACAAAAAGGATAGTTCGCAGATTCCGCACCTGCCTGAGTAATTGCATTAAATAAAGTGGATTTCCCTACGTTAGGCAAACCGACAATACCAGCTGTTAAAGCCATTTATATTTCACTCCTTCAAGATAGTTCGTACATATGGAAAAAGGATTGATCTTCTATAAGCACCATCCAATTACCTAAACCTTTCCCAATTATAGATTTCGCTTCATAAAAAGACAAGTAAATCATTGAGATGGCAGGACTACTTTCACATAAAGAAAAAAGCATGATCACTTCTCATGCTTTTCCAGAACTTTTTTCATTTTCTTTGCGAATTCACGTCGTGCAAGCATTACGCTGTGGCCGCAGCCTTCACATTTTATCCGGATATCCATGCCTAGGCGAATGATTTTCCACTTATTCACACCGCACGGATGTGGTTTTTTCATTTCCACGATATCGTTCAGCGCAAATTCTTTTTCCTCCATGACCATTGAGCCCCCTAATTCTACGACTCGCTGCCACTGTAAGTGGATTTAATCCCAATTAAATCGAGGGCAGCACTTATTTCTTTTCTCAAAACCCTGCTGAATTCGACATTTTGCAATGGCTTGGTTTCCGCTGTAACCCGAAGGACGACTTCATCAGGATTTATCGTTTCGATCCCCAAAAATTCAGGAGCTTTGACCAGGGCATCGTATTTGCCTTCCATGCTGTTTAAAAGCTCAATCAGAACCCTTTCGGCACGCTCGATCGATCCATCATTGGCGATTGTCACATCAACGACCGCCTTGCTGTTCAAAATCGAATAGTTGGTGACTTGTATG
Source organism: Peribacillus sp. FSL E2-0218 (assembly GCF_037992945.1). Taxonomy (NCBI): domain Bacteria; kingdom Bacillati; phylum Bacillota; class Bacilli; order Caryophanales; family Bacillaceae; genus Peribacillus; species Peribacillus sp. FSL E2-0218. The sequence continues at coordinate 5,169,225 of NZ_CP150304.1, forward strand.
ATGCTGCCGTTAGGAATGAAGTGCAATTCGCCTGCATCACTTTTAATTTTCGTTGTCCGAAGCCCGATTTCAATGACTTCTCCCTCATAGGTATTGATCTTAATATAATCACCAACCGAAAATTGATCTTCAAAAATCACGAAAAATCCTGTAATGATATCCTTGACCAAACTTTGGGCACCAAACCCGATGGCCAAGCCGATTACCCCTGCACCAGCAAGCAATGGCATTACATGAAGTCCAAAAATTTCAAGGATCATCATCAAAGCGATGAAATTGATCACATAGGTAATGATATTTTCCAGCAACTTTATGAGGGTCGCTTCCCTGCGCTCCGAAACCCGAATCGGAGTTCTTGAACGAGCTTTGAAGAATTTATTTAAAAGGGTCTTTCCTATAGTAATAATAATACGCGATAACAATAGAACAAGGAAGATTTTAATAATGCCCTCGCCTATCAACAACCATATCTTTTCATCCAATAATTCGCTTGTAACGTTATCATACATGCGGCTCATGTTTTCCTCCTACCTCTTGCATAATGCTGCAAAGCTTTTTTTCTTCTCTATGATTTTCTTTTATGGACGTATTCCTGTACCCCTTTTGCCTTAAACTAACCATGATTAAAAGAAGTTTTCTCTATTTTAACAAGAAATAAGGGTTTCTGTACAAAAAAATTATGGGTATAGAGGTAAAAGAATTAGACGTTTTTTCCCAGATGATAAAGCACCAGAATATATAGAAAGCAATTGGTAGAATGGAAGAAACATCTATCCATCTCCCCTTCGCCCGTTTGCAGGCTCTACAAAATATCCCCTCACCGATAACATTAATGCCGTATATTTTCCCCTTTTTATCCGTATACTGTAATACCGAATAAAATAAAGGAGCTGAGTCGATGAATCTGAATTCTAGTCTATTTCATACTAATAAAAATAGATTGAGTCGCATCCTTCATGAAGATACGGATGCATCCAAACAAATTTCCCAAGAATTGATCAACCTTCTGCCAACCGGAAAGCTTCAGCCCATCGTCATTGTCTGCATCGGCACGGACCGTTCTACAGGCGATTCACTCGGACCGCTTGTCGGCACTCTGCTAAGCGAGAAAACGCAAAACAACTCTTCTCCTTTCCATGTGTATGGGACTCTGGACGACCCTATCCATGCAATGAATCTGCAGGAGAAATTGAACGAGATAAATAAGATTCATACTGATTCCTTTATCATAGGCATCGATGCTTGCTTAGGTAAACTGAAAAGCGTTGGCATCGTCCAAATCGGGCAAGGCCCCGTGAAACCCGGTGCTGGAGTCAATAAAGATCTTCCTTCCGTTGGTAATGCCCATATCACGGGAATCGTCAATGTCAGTGGATTCATGGAATTCATGGTCCTGCAAAACACCCGTCTCAATCTTGTGCTGAAAATGGCCAAAACCATTGCCGCAGGAATTGATGAGGCGCAAAATCTTTATCAAGCAAAACCAGCCATCACGCCATTCACTTGGGCATTGAAGCAAGAAAAAACCCTTTAATGAATCGTGTATAGACTGATCAGATCAAGATTCACTCCTTATATTGTGAAACATAAATGACTGGAAGCAACTGAAATGATTGAAGCGGTAGTGCCACTGAACACTAACATTGGTTTTAGGAAATAAAAAAGGATCTTCCATGGAAGATCCTTTCAGACTGCAGGCAAACTTGATGAAAATCGAGTTTGTCTATTTTTTAAGGCATGTACAATGTGGACGTTGATTTCCACTCCAGGCAGTGCAGGTTTTTCGGCCTTCCACTCACTTTTTCCGACCTTCGACGCAGGTTTTCCGACCGTTCACTCACTTTTTCCGACCTTCGACGCAGGTTTTTCGGCCGTTCACTCACTTTTTCCGGCCGTTCATCGCTTATTCAGAGGCGGTTCCGCTTACCCCCGCTCGTAGACGCGCTTTTCCGCAGGAGTTTCGAACACCCGCCCCAATCACCTTTTTTAACTCCTAGATAGAAGCCTTTTCCACCGGGAAAATTTGATAAGAACGAAACCAATTACAAGAAGGAAGGGAATGTCCCTTCCTTCTTGTTTAAACATAATACATGATCGTGACGAGAATGGCCGTAACGAGGATGCCCGGAAGCAGGTTTGCGACCCTGATTTTGGTGATGCCGATGATGTTCAGGCCTAACGCCAATATCATGACGCCCCCCGTTGCGGTCATTTCCAATATGAACGAATCCATTAAGGCAGTCGGTATCATCGTGTTGATTTGTCTTGAAAAGATTGCAATGAAACCTTCATAAATAATGATCGGAAATGCTGAAAAGAGGACACCTATCCCTAGCGTGCTGGCAAGGACAAGTGCAGTAAACCCATCAATGATCGCTTTCGTCATCAGAACATCATGATTATTCCTGATCCCGCTATCCAGGGCACCGATAATCGCCATCGCCCCAATCCCGAATATGAGCGTAGCCGTTACAAACCCCTGCGAAATCGAAGTCCCTTCCTTGGCCTTCATCCTGCGCTCGATCCAATTCCCTAAAGAATTCAGCCTGCCTTCAAGATTGACCCATTCGCCAAGGGCAGCGCCCCCTACGATGCTTAAAATGACAAGAATGAACTGCTCACTTTTCAATCCCATCTGCAGGCCTAAAACCATGATGGCCAAGCCGATTCCACTCATGACCGTTTCTTTTATCTTTTCAGGTATATGCTGTAAATACCTTCCCAAAATCGAACCGATTAAAATGCACGCACCATTCACCAAAGTACCTAATAAAACCATCATCTAATTCACCCATTTTTCGACAGTGAAAAAATAAATCGACATGCCATTTTCCAAGTTATGAGGAAAGGTTCTCTTGATCGATCAAGTCCAGAATCCGCTCTAGATCTTCTTTTGAAAAAAATTCGATTTCTATTTTCCCTTTTTTCTTGCTCTGCTTTATCGTTACACTGGTTCCCAGCCTTTCGCGAAGGCTTGTCTCGCGCTGTTTTATGAAAATATCTTTTTTCTCTTGTTTATTTGGTTTCGTTTCACGTGAAACGCGATCGTTCAATTGATGTATGTATTGCTCCAGCTGTCTTACATTCATTCCTTCTTTGAGGATTTTATCCACTACAGGCTTCAGCATTTCCTTGTTCTTGATGCCCAGTAATGCCCGGCCATGTCCCATCGACAGTTTCCCCGCTGAGATATGGCTCCTTATCCCTTCAGGCAGCGATAGCAATCGCACATGGTTGGCAATATGGGGCCGGCTTTTCCCCAGGCGGTTGGCCAGCTGCTCCTGGGTGAATTCCAGTTTTTCCAGCAGTGTCTGATAGGCCGCCGCTTCCTCGATCGGGTTTAAATCTTCCCGTTGCAGGTTTTCCAAAATGGCCAGTTCCATCATCTGCTGTTCATTCAATTCCCGGACAACGACAGGAACTGTCTTCAAACCAGCTTCCATGGCAGCACGATAGCGTCTCTCCCCAGCCACGATTTCATATCCCTTGATACTTTTCCGGGCAATAATCGGCTGCAGGATCCCATGCTCCTCGATCGATTGCTTCAGTTCTTCTATCGCTTCAAGCCGGAAGTTCTTTCGGGGCTGATAAGGATTTGGCCTTAGTTCCCTTAATTTGATTTCGCGCACGATTTCATCTTTACTTATTTCACCATTATTGAAAAGTGCGTTAAGTCCTTTGCCAAGCCCTTTAGCCATGTGATACCACTTCCTTTGCCAATTCTAAATAGACCTCCGCTCCACGTGATTTCGGATCATAAATGATGATTGGTTCTCCATGGCTCGGTGCCTCGCTCAAACGCACATTGCGGGGTATGATCGTTTGATAAACTTTATCCTGGAAGTACTTTTTGACTTCTTCAATGACCTGGAGACCTAAATTCGTTCTCGCATCCAGCATCGTCAATAGCACACCTTCGATTTTCAACTCATGGTTCAAATGCTTTTGCACGAGTCGGACCGTATTCAAGAGTTGACTTAAGCCCTCCAATGCATAATATTCACATTGGACGGGAATCAAAACGGCATCAGCCGCCGTCAAAGCATTAAGCGTGAGCAAGCCTAGAGATGGAGGACAGTCGATCACAATGTAATCGTATTCGCTTTGCACCTCTTCCAATGCCCTTTTTAAGCGCACTTCCCTTGATATCGTTGGTACCAGTTCAATTTCAGCACCTGCAAGTTGAATGGTCGCAGGTATGGCATATAAGTTTTCCACCTTTGTTTCCAAGATGACGGCACTGGCTTCGACGTCATCCACCAATACATCATAAATACACTGCTCGACATCTGCTTTATCAATACCTGCACCGCTCGTCGCATTTCCCTGCGGATCGATATCGACCATTAAGACTTTCTGCCCTATGTAAGCAAGGCACGCACTTAGACTGACAGAAGTTGTCGTTTTTCCTACACCGCCTTTTTGATTGGCAATGGCAAGAATCTTACCCACGAATTCACCTGCTTTCAACTATCTTCAATACGCCATTTATTACCGTAAATCCACTTATTTCTTTCTATTTTATCATGAATATTACTGGAAGAAATCGTTTTCTTCAATTCCACAAAAAATTGAAAAATGCCTAAACGGCACGAAAAGCCGCGGAAAAGCGTAACACTTTCGCAAAAGATAAGCCCTGCGAAGGCAAAAAAAGCTTGGTAATCGGAGACTACCAAGCTGGGCCAAGAATGGGGATCAAGATTTTTTCTTGGGTATTTTTATCGTGAATTGATAATACTCCTCGAATTCTTCTTCCTCTGCATCCAAGTTTATTCCGTTGTCTGTAACCATGCTGAGCGATTGCCGGATCGTGTTCACGGCGATCCTCATGTCCTTACTGAACGCCTTCCGCTTAGGTTTCGGTTTTTGCACCGTACCTGTCAGAAGCTTGACGACCTGCTCTTCCGTCTGCTTGACATTCAACCCTTTTTCGATGATTTCCAAAAGCAATTTGATTTGCTTTTCCGGACTTTTCAACGGAATCAACGAACGGGCATGCCGCTCCGTAATTTGCTTTTGAAGAAGTGCATCTTGAACTTCCTGGGGCAGCTTAAGCAGCCGCAGCTTATTCGCAACGGTTGATTGCCCTATCCCCAACCTTTGTGCCAAAGCTTCCTGGGTCAAACTATGCAGCTCCAAGAGTTTACCGTATGCCAAAGCTTCTTCAATCGGTGTCAACTCTTCACGCTGAAGGTTTTCTATCAGCGCAACGGAAGCCGTTTCTGTATCGGTGAAATCCTTGATAATTGCAGGTGCCAATTCCCAGCCCAGCTTTTGCATGGCTCGAAAACGCCGTTCACCTGCTATGATTTCATATTTCCCCTGTCCATAAGCCCTTACTACGATTGGTTGAATGATTCCATGAGTATGGATCGTTTGAGCCAATTCAGCAATTTTATCGTCATTAAAAACGGTCCTTGGTTGAAATCGATTAGGTACAATATCAGAAATGGATATTTTTCTTATTTCTTCATTATTATTGCTAGGTGTCTCCATCTCTAGTTGCTGTTCTTCTTTTTCGCCAAACCCAAAGAACCGCGAAAAAGGATGCTTCATCTTCCTACACCACCTTTTAAAACTCCCAAATAACATATTCTCTATTTAAAGGACAAGTCCTGCATACATTTCCCGACATGGTTATACATATGATCCTTCACTGTAAAAAACATGTCGACTGGCGTCATCAAGGCAATATGTGGAGCGGACGACCAGTGATTTTCTACCTCTTTCGGCATGCCCCGGATTATTTCCCCGAATTGAATAGGGAAATATCGCCAACATACCAGTCCTGCTTCGAAAAATTGGCACAAGGTCTATTGTACCAAGGTCCGCCTTCATGCGGGATTATCCATTAATAAATGAATGGAATGATACCTTTATAGTAAAAGAAAACATGGACAAGTGCCAGCTCTATATGCGATTTTTCTTACTAAAGGTTATTCAATGGGCTGTTTATTCGGTGTCCCTGGTTTTCTTGGATATTTTTTCGGCGTCTTCTTCACCTTATTGACTGTAATGATGTTTCTTTCACTATTTTCTTCTGGCAAAGTGAAGTGATGGATTTCAGCAATTTTTCCGCCTAACGTGAAAATCGCCTTTTTCCCTGTATCCATTTCATCTTGTGCACTGGCTGCTTTCATGGCGATGAACGTACCCTCGGTCTTCACAAGCGGCAAGCATAATTCACTTAAAACGGACATCCTCGCCACCGCTCTTGCCATGACAATATCATAAGCTTCACGGTGCTCCGGTTTTTGGGCGAAGGTTTCCGCCCTGTCATGATAGAAGGAGACGTCCTTTAATTGCAGGGAATCCGCAAGATGATTCAAGAAAGAAATCCGCTTATTCAAGGAATCAACAATCGATACGTGAATGTCCGGGAAACAAATCTTCAATGGAATGCTGGGAAAACCAGCTCCAGCCCCAACATCGCAAATCCGATAAGGTTTGTTGAAATCGAAATAGAAGGCAGCACTGATAGAATCATAAAAATGCTTTAAATAAACCTCTTCTTTATCAGTGATGGCCGTTAAGTTCATCTTTTCGTTCCATTCAACCAATAAACGGTAATAGGTGTCAAACTGATCAAGCTGGTGAGGAGAAAGCTCGATCCCTTTCTCCTGCAACGCTCTTTGGAACTGTTCTATATTCATGTTTTCTTCAATCCTTTTTGGGTATTTCCCTTACTGAGATACTCGGGCAATCTTTCCTTGTTCCAAATAAACGAGCAAAATCGAAACATCGGCCGGATTCACACCGGAAATTCTTGAGGCCTGCGCCACCGATAGCGGAGTGACCTGTTTTAATTTTTGACGTGCTTCCGTTGCGAGGCCAGAAATGGCATCATAGTCGATATTCTCTGGAATCTTTTTATTCTCCATTTTTTTCAGGCGATCGACCTGCTGCAACGATTTTTCTATATATCCTTCATACTTGACCTGGATTTCGACCTGTTCCGTCACTTCATCACTCAGTTCGACATCGCTTGGAGCCAAACTTTGAATATGGGAATAATTCATTTCAGGCCGTTTCAATAAATCAGACGCACGGATGCCATCCTTAAGCTCACTGCCGCCACTGGCAGTGATGACCGCTTGTACCTCTTCGGTCGGTTTGATGAAATGCGATTTCAGGCGTTCTTTTTCCTGTTCGACCGCCGCTTTTTTCAAAAGGAAACGATTATAGCGCTCTTCTTTAATCATTCCAATATTGAATCCCATCTCCGTTAAGCGTAAATCGGCATTATCATGGCGCAATAATAACCGATATTCTGCCCGTGAAGTCAACAATCGATAAGGTTCATTGGTGCCTTTCGTTACAAGGTCGTCGATGAGAACCCCAATATAGGCATCGGAACGGCTTAAAATCAGCTCTTCTTTACCGATCGCTTTCAATCCGGCGTTAATACCGGCCATCAGACCTTGGCCAGCTGCTTCTTCATAACCGGAAGTGCCGTTAATTTGTCCGGCAGTATACAGATTCTTAACCTTTTTCGTTTCCAAGGTAGGCCAGAGCTGAGTAGGGACGATCGCATCATATTCAATCGCATATCCAGCACGCATCATTTCCGCCTTCTCAAGTCCCGGGATCGTTTGAAGGATCTTCACTTGCACATCTTCAGGCAGACTGGTCGATAACCCTTGCACATACACTTCCTTCGTATTGCGTCCCTCAGGCTCAAGGAAGATTTGGTGCCGCGGTTTATCATTAAAACGGACGACCTTATCTTCTATCGATGGGCAATAACGAGGTCCCGTTCCTTTTATCATTCCGGAATACATAGGAGAACGGTGCAAATTATCATCGATCAGCTGGTGCGTCCCCTCATTGGTATACGTCAGCCAGCATGGCAATTGATCGGTGATGAACTTTGTCGTTTCATAAGAAAAGGCGCGTGGCACTTCATCGCCAGGCTGTATTTCCGTTTTGCTGTAATCAATGGAAGAGCTATTCACACGGGGCGGTGTTCCCGTTTTAAAACGGACCAAATCAAACCCCAATTGCTCCAAATGTTCAGAAAGCCTGATGGAAGGCTGCTGATTATTGGGGCCGCTCGAGTATTTCAGTTCACCTAGGATGATTTCACCGCGTAAATAGGTTCCCGTGGTGATTACGACCGTTTTCGCACGATATACCGCTCCTGTTTTCGTGACGACACCCGTACAAATGTCGTTTTCAACGATCAATTCCTCTACCATCCCTTGAATCAAGGTCAGATTCTCTTGGTCTTCTATCGTCTTTTTCATTTCTTGTTGATAGAGAAATTTATCCGCCTGGGCACGGAGCGCACGAACGGCCGGACCTTTTGCCGTATTCAGCATCCTCATTTGAATATGGGTCTTGTCGATATTTTTTCCCATTTCTCCGCCTAAAGCGTCAATTTCCCTCACGACAATCCCTTTTGCCGGTCCGCCAACGGAGGGATTGCATGGCATGAAGGCGACCATATCCAAGTTAATGGTGATCATCAGCGTTTTAGCTCCCACTCTTGCAGCGGCCAGCCCTGCCTCACTACCAGCATGCCCGGCCCCAATTACAATGACATCATAGCTACCTGCTTCGTATTGCATGTCCTTTTCCTCCTTTTTTCGATTATTTTCCTAAACAAAATTGCGAGAACAATTGGTTGATTAAATTATCCTGGACGCTTTCACCAATGATTTCACCGAGGAGCTCCCATGCTTTCGTGAAATCGATTTGAACCAAATCAATCGGCGTACCCATTTCAATCGCTTCAATTGCATCGGTAATGGACTGCCGTGCCTGTCCGAGCAAAGCGATATGCCGGGCATTGGATACATAAGTCAGGTCTCCCGTTTCTAAAGCACCTTCAAAAAATAGGGAAGCAATGGCTTCCTCCAATTCGTCGACCCCTTGGTCTTCAAGTAATGAAGTGGAAACAACCTTATGGGATGCTGAATATTGCTTCACCTTTGCCCTATCGATTTTTTGTGGAAGATCCGTTTTATTGATGATGACAATAACATCCATTCCCTCGACAGCCTGGAACAGCAACTCATCCTCAGGTGTAAAATCATCGGAATAATTCAATACGAGCAGGATTAAATCAGCTTCTTTCAATACTGCACGAGACCGTTCAACCCCAATTCTTTCAACGATATCTTCCGTTTCCCGAATTCCTGCCGTATCGACAAGTTTAAGCGGAACACCGCGAACATTGACATATTCCTCGATTACATCACGCGTTGTCCCAGGAATATCCGTGACAATCGCTTTATTTTCATGAACCAAGCTGTTAAGCAAAGAAGATTTCCCGACATTGGGGCGCCCGATAATAACGGTCGCAAGCCCATCGCGAAGGATTTTCCCCTGCTGGGCTGTATGAAGCAGCTTCTCGATTTCGGTCTTGACATAACTGCCTTTTTCCAAAAATAAACGATGTGTCATTTCTTCGACATCATCATATTCCGGATAATCTATATTTACCTCGACTTGAGCGAGTGTCTGTAAAATTTCTTGGCGAAGGTTTTGGATTAATTTTGAAAGCCGGCCTTCCATTTGTCCTAAAGCAACATTCATCGCTTTATCCGTTTTAGCGCGAATCAAATCCATGACGGCCTCCGCTTGGGAAAGGTCGATCCTTCCATTCAAAAAGGCACGTTTCGTAAATTCACCCGGTTCAGCAAGACGAGCACCTTGAGAAAGGATGAGCTGCAATACCCGATTGACCGAAACGATTCCGCCGTGACAGTTAATTTCCACGACATCTTCCCTTGTAAACGTCTTTGGCCCCTTCATGACGGAAACCATGACTTCCTCTATGATTTCACTCGTTTTAGGCTGGATAAGATGTCCATAATGAATCGTATGTGAATTGACCTCAAGCAATCCTTTTCCGCCTGGTCCTTTAAAAATCCTATCGGCTATTTCTATGGCCTCATCACCGCTGATTCTAACGATGGCGATTGCCCCTTCCCCTAAAGGGGTAGAGATAGCGGTGATTGTATCGAATTCCATGTTTTCACCTCTTATATATTGATGTTTCTATATTATTTTTGATAATAAAATCGTCGAATCCCTAAATTACTACAATACCACAGTATATTCATGAAAAAAAGTAGATACTCCTTCCTTCCAAGAGTTATCCACATGCAGCGCAACCATATTCTGTAACATCCATTTTAACTTATCCACATGTGAATAACAAATGCGGCGGCTCTCCCTTTTTCCCTTTCAATACGGAATGTGCGACCATCGAAATGAAGCGTGTCGGTTATTGCTGAATGGCCCTTTATATTACATAGCTTTCGACAAAAACCGATGGCACGTCCACGTCTCACCAAAAAAAAGAACCCCTGCTAATAAGCAGAAGGTTCATTTAAGCGGCGTAATGACCAAATGGCGATAAGGTTCGACACCGCTTGAAGTTGTTTTGATTCTCGGATAATGCAACAGTGCATTATGAATGACCTTACGTTCATAGCTTGGCATCGGCTCCAATGAAACGGCCTTGCCCGATTTCAGCGCTTTGTTCGCCATTCTTTCAGCCAATTGAATTAACGTCTCATTGCGTCGATTTCGATAATCTTCCGCATCGACTGTAATATTCAAGAACTGCTTCGAATGGCGATTCGCAACAAGCTGTGTTAAATATTGGAGGGAATTCAGCGTTTGACCCCTTTTCCCGATCAATAAAGCGATTTTATCACCTGATAATTGGAATGTTACGTTCTTCCCTTTCCGGTGGACATCGATTTTGGCATCGACACCCATCTCAAGGCTGACATTCTTCAAGAATCCAAGTGTCTCCTCGATTGGATCAGGAGGCAATGTCACATGGACAATGGCCTTCCTTGCCCCAAATAAGCCGAAAAATCCTTTTTTTCCTTCTTCCTCAATTTCAATCTCGACGCGATCCTTCGTGCTGTTCAGTTGAGCTAAAGCTAAATTTACTGCTTCTTCGACAGATTGTCCTGTAGCAGTCACTTTTTTCACTTTTTCTTTGCCCCTCCCGCGTTTTCCGCAGCTGCTTTTCTAAGATCCGGACCTTTAATGAAATAGGTTTGAACGATACCAAAAAGGTTACCTACTACCCAGTAAAGAGAAAGAGCAGCGGGGAAATTAATAGCAAAAACAACAATCATGATCGGCATGATATAAAGCATCATCGTCATTTGTGCAGCCATTTGTGGATTGGAGTTCATCCCGGCCATCGACATTTTCTGTTGGATGAAAGTCGTGATCCCTGCGACTACCGGTAAAATATAATAAGGATCCGGTGAGCCTAGATCAAACCAAAGGAAACTATGTAAGGCTATTTCATGCGTACGGCTGATGGCATGGTAAAATCCGATCAGGATCGGCATTTGAACCACTATCGGCAAACATCCAGCCAGTGGATTCACATTATATTTTGAAAATAGGGCCATTGTTTCTTGCTGTAGTTTTTGTTGTGTGGCAGCATCTTTTGAGCTGTATTTCGCTTGAAGTTCCTTCATCTCAGGCTGGATGGCCTGCATGGCTTTCGAGCTTTTCACCTGTTTGATCATAAGCGGAAGCAATGCTAAGCGAATGATCAACGTGACACCGATGATACCCAAACCATAGTTCTCGCCAAATGTTTCAGAAAGCCAAATGATCAGGGCTGATAATGGATAGACGATGTATGAATTCCAAAAACCCTCACTATCCGCAGTAATCGGTTCTTTAATTTCCGTACACCCAGCTAACAGCATCATTATCGAGGCTAGTCCAATAATGAGTAATATTCGTTTTTTCAACCGTATTTTCCTCCTAACTGCAATCAATCTTTTTTTGATACTATTGCGAACTGCTCATCAGCGAAATGCAGGCCGCCATCTTCACAGTGCAAATGGGATGATCTATGTTATCTTTCTCAAATGGCTGGCATCCGCGAGAAATGCTTTGCTTCCGCCATATAAGGAGATTTCATTTGTTTTTCTTTGAAAAGTTTAGTGATTTAGAACGTTTCAGGACATGGATCAAGCTGCTTTTCACCTGGAAAAAGTCCATCTCCGCCGCTGGTTTTCGGGCAATCAAGATATAATCCTTACCATCTTCTACATCATCTTTCAATTCCAAAAACGCTTGCCGTATGTATCTTTTGATTTGATTCCTTACAACGGCGTTGCCGATTTTTTTACTGACTGAAAGGCCTATCCGGAAATGATCCTGATCCGGCTTTTCAAGGACATAGACAACGAATTGCCGATTAGCAGAAGATTCACCTTTTTTAAATACAAGCTGAAATTCATCCTCTTTCTTAATCCTTAACTTTTTTTTCATTTTTACACCTTCATTACATGAATTGAGTCTCAGTAAATCCCTTATTTTGCGAAAAAAGACCACTGAGACTTTTCAGTGGTCTATGCAGATAATACTTTTCTGCCCTTGCGGCGACGTGCAGCGATTACTCTACGTCCGTTTTTCGTGCTCATACGTGCACGGAAACCGTGAACTTTACTATGCTTGCGTTTATTCGGTTGATAAGTTCTTTTCATTATATGACACCTCCCTGAGGAATAACAGTTAAAGACAGTCTTTACAATTATATAGATGGAGGTTTCTACTTGTCAACCTCATCCAGAAAAAATATGTTTTTTTTGCTCAATGTCCAGTAGGCCTTTTTTTTACTACCTAGCCTATTGTAAATGATTTTGCTCCGAACTGATATAGAAATTTTTGGTGAGAGGGAAATTCCCCTCCTTTTATCGCTGAACCACAAGGATGGACTCCCGATGATTTCTTTTCCAAAATCGTTGCGAATCGACAAAGAATGCAAAAACCAAAAAACGCCTCATCGAGTACACGGCGTTTTTTGCGCGAACGACTTTGCGGTGCAGGACACTGCCTTGAAACTTTGCAATTAATTAATTTATTGGTGATCGCAGCCATCGTCTGTGGATAAAATTCGACATGTTTTTTTCTGTCCACAACCCATTTTATAGACTTTTGCACATAACAATAGCCTGTGGAAAAGTTTTTCCCACACGCTCGGTAAGTTGTGGATAAAGTTTTCTGACCCATTGCAAGACGCCTGATTTTCTGATATTATATTTGTGTTTTCACTCTGAATAACTTTATCAACAGGTAACGGTTATCCACAAACTGTGTATAACATGTGGATAGCTTATTCGACCTGTGTATATTATTTTGTCCACAGACGGTGGATATTGTCGAAAACCCTTTTTTCTTCTTTATTATATATTTCTCAAAATACCTGTTGATGAATAAACATCCAAATCTTCATCTGCTAACAAGATGTAGTCTGTACAAAGGTTGTACAGCGCAACATATAGTGATAGGGACAGACCGTTTCACAAACACAACATCCCTTATACAGCTCACCGAAACCTTGCTGTCCAAATAGATAAAGACGGCAATCGATGAGTTTATTTGTGCCTATACAAATAGATGACATTCATAAAAATATTTTGCAAAGGAGGGATAAGT